>NZ_CP147012.1:5010000-5326182 GCF_037126285.1 Bernardetia sp. MNP-M8 | reverse complement strand
AGTTCTTAAAATTCTTTCCAGATCCAGAAAAACAAAAGAAACTCAAAGAGGATAGTTTGTATTATATGATGCTCAAATGGTTTGGCGACGGCAATACCGTCGATATTATGAATGATGCTTCACAGACAGAATATGAGAAGCAATTAAAACAAGTTCCTCTATTAGAAAAAATTGTAGCTCAAAAACATCCAAAAGCAAAAGGCGATGAAAAGCTGTTTTTGATGGAATTTTTGTTGCACGGTTTGGCTGAATATTCGGCTCTCAACAAAAATATTTTGGCAAACGGAATGGTCTTCAAAGATTTATTTAGTTCTATGTTCTCTATGCCTGAATCAGATGATGATGATGAGTTTGATGAGTATTAGGAAACTAAATAATATCCAAATAAAAAACTTATTTGAATTAAAACAACACAACAATTATGAATTATAAACTTTTTGGAAAAAGTGGTTTACGTGTTTCTGAACTTTGTTTGGGAACAATGACCTTTGGAGAAGAATGGGGCAATGGAGCAGACAAAGAAACAAGCAAGCAACTATTTGAAACCTTTGCTAATCAAGGTGGAAATTTTTTAGATACTGCCAATCGTTACACTGAAGGAACAAGTGAAAAATATGTAGGCGAATTTATCCATTCAGATAGAGATTATTTTGTTTTGGCTACAAAATATACACTTTATCACAATAAAAAAGACCCAAATGCAGCAGGAAATCATCGTAAAAATATGATGCGTTCTGTGGAAGCTAGTCTAAAGCGTTTGAATACAGAGTACATAGATTTGCTTTGGGTGCATATGTGGGATGGCACAACACAGGAAGAAGAAATGATGCGTGGACTAGATGACCTTATCAGCAGTGGAAAGGTTCATTATATCGGAATTTCTGACACGCCTGCTTGGGTAGTTTCAAAGGCAAATACATTGGCTCATTTTAGAGGTTGGTCACAATTTGTGGGTTTACAGATTGAATGGAGTTTGATAGAACGCACCGTAGAACGTGATTTAGTTCCGATGGCTAAAGATTTTGACCTTGCCATTACGCCTTGGAGTCCATTGGGTTCTGGTATTCTGACAGGAAAATACAATGACAAGATGATTGAAGGTAGTCGCCTTTCGGCTGAAAGTGTCAAGTATAATGAACATAACCTGAAAATTGCTAAGAAAGTGGTAGAAATAGCTGAAAACTTAGGTGTTTCTCCTGCACAAGTTGCATTGGCTTGGCTTAAAGCACAAGATTCAAGTGTGATTCCAATTATTGGAAGTAGAAAGGTAAATCAATTAGAAGATTCTTTGGGTTGTTTGAAAGTAGAACTTTCCAACGATAATTTGGAAGAATTATATAAAGTAAGTGAAATTGATTTAGGATTTCCTCACAAGTTTTTGAAGTCTGATAATGCTCAAAATCTTATTTTTGGAGATAATAAAAATAAAATTATTCGCTAGTAAAGTTAGCTAAGGAATATAAAATGAATAAATTTATACTTTGAAAAATTCACGCATTAATAAACAGGGTTAAAACCCTGTTCAATTAAAAAACTACCTTTTGTGATTTTTTACTAAAGATATATTTTCAAAAATAGGCTATGAATTATAAATTGGACAGGGTTCCAACCCTGTTTTTATAGATAGCTTATTTTTTCCATAGAATTGATTTTATAAATCAGTTCTATGGATTTTTTAGATTATAACAGACAATTTCATTTTTAAAACAAAATCTGTTTATTCTTCATTCAATCCCAAAACAGAATCAGCCTGTTTTATATAAAGTTGTTGTTTTTCTTCATCTTCTTCGATTCCATATAACCTAGCTATTGTTCTATACAACTCTTCTGATTTTGGGAAGTAAATAATTGCACCTTCAAGGGTGTAAATAGCTTTTGTTACTTTTCCTTCTTTTTCATAAAGGCTACTTAGTTTTAGATAAGCATCTAAATTTCGCTTATTTTTACTTACAGCTTTCAGGTACAAATCAACTGCATCTTTAGTTTTATTCGTTGTTGAGTCATTCAAACTTTCACTAACATAAATATTTGCCATTCTATAATAAGCATCTCCAACTACTTCATTATAGTCTGAATCTTTAAAAGAAACTACAAGTCCATAAGCAGCCGTAGCAGAATCAGGTTCTTCCAAAAACTCATAGGTTTTTCCTAAGTATAAAAAGGCTGTTGGGTTCATTTCCAAAATTCCCCACTGTTTAAAACACTCTACAGCTTGATGATAATCACCATTTGCTAAACACATTTTTCCATATTCTTCTTGGGTTACAATAGATTGAGGATTGATTTGAATAGCTCTTTTGTAATAACGTCCTGCTTTATCTTCTTGTCCTAAGTCAGTATAAACAGTTCCTAGAAGTGCAATTGCATCAGCATAACTTGGATAGATAGTAACAGCTTTTCGAAGTTGATCGGCTGCTTTTTCCAAATACCTCGCTTTTTGCCTAAATGAAACCGTACTATCAGCTTCAATAATATAACTTCTTCCCAACATATAACGAAGACGTACACTATTAGGTGAATTATCAACATCAGCTTTCATAAGTGTCATGTCATTTTTCCATGATTCATTTCTAACAACTGTTTTGATGCTGTAAAGCACCAATACTAACGAAGTTCCTACAAAAGTATAAGTATAAACCCATCGTGCAGCCCTTTTTTTGTTAGCAACCAACCAACCAAACAAATCATATAAGCCGAACGCTGTAGCAATACAAAAAGCTAAAGAAGGCAAATAAAGTAATCTTTCTGAAATAATAGTTCCAGGAGAAAGAAAAACAAATTCATCAGGGTTAATTAAAAATTCAGTTACATAAATGAATAGTAAATAACCAATAAAATAAAAATAAGCAAAAGTATAAATTCCTTTTTTCCTAATATTTATAACTGAAATAACGCCTGCACCTACTATTCCCAAAAATGTCATCACTACCCGAACATCTGTCCATTCTTTGATTGTAATTTGATTGAAAGAATAATCGTGAGAAAGATTAATAGGAGCTATTAAAAGTTCTATATATTTGGCAAAAGCAAAAATGAGTGTGCTTATTTTTTGAGACAAATCAGCATATACAAATGGATTATTCAAAATACTATGCATCAGATGTGCTTGTTCTACATCTTTTGTGAAAAAGTCCCGTAGCTGCCAATAGCCAAAAGCTGTAAATAAAATAGGAATAGCTAAAACAAAAATATCTACTTTGCGAAGTGGAATAAAATAATAAAGAACTAAAGGCAAAATAAACATAAAAGAAATTGCGGTCTCTTCTGTCAAAAGAGCTAGAAAGAATGAAACTGCAACTAAGGGAAGATATACAAAACGAATTGCTCCTCTAGCAAAAGCTGTACGAAGCAATAAATAAGTCATCAAAAGTAACCACAAAAATGAAAGAAGTTCATTTCGTCCTTTTATACTAGCTACAATTTCAGTATGAACAGGATGTGCAATAAAAATAAGAGTAGCTACAAAGGCTAGAATTTTACGAGGACGCTCTTCCAAATAACCAGAAAAAATCCGATTCAAAACTGATAACAAAAGCATTCCTGTAAGTGCATACAAGAGTACGTTTATGACATGACTTATGTTTGGACTTTCTCCAAAAAGTGTATATTCAATGGCAAAAGTAAGAAGTGTAACAGGCTGATAATGCTCATTGGCAGGAATAAATTTTGATTTTGAACTATTTACATCTGCATAACTATCTTGTTTAAAGATGTTCATGATTCCATCTACTCCCAAACCTTTATGAGCCATATCACTCTGAGAAAGCAAACGAGAACCTTCTGTTGCATACTCATGTGTAAATGTATTGGCATAAATACCAATAGCAAAAACAACTAGAAAAATACGTTGAAAGATAAGACTAGAAAGCCACTCTCTGCCTAAATAACGAGTGAATTTTTGAAGAGATAAAAGAAAGGTAGAACGTTGTTTCATCAAAAAAATATTAAGCTATTAAATGTCTGTATGCTAAATTTTATTATTTGAACTCAATTATTTAAAAATTGAATTAAATGAATTGATATAATCTGTATTTTTTAGTTTTGTCAGCTTGTTTATTCAAACTAGCCTAAAAATAGTAGATAGATATTGATTTTCCTAAAACTTCAAACAAAACTTTGAAGAAAACGAAGCGAAATAATCATAATTAATTAACTACATAAATTACTAGGTAAAACATATCTTAATTAGATAGTTTACAATGAAGTTAAATAGTGTTTAATTTCTATCAAATAACGTTTTAAAACTAACCAAACAAAGTTCAATTCGTTTACCAAACTGAATTTATCAATCGGCTTTTTTAATTTACTCGTCGAAATAAATTAAAGATCTATGGCTTTACCTCAAAATATAAGTCATAAATGACCTTCTTTAAATTTTCACTTTCTACTTTTTACTTTTATGAATCGACAATTATTTTCACTTGTCTTTGTTGTTATACTTCTTTTATTAGATGTTTATATTTTTCAACTTGTCAAAACACTTACTATTTCCTCAAGTGAAAGCACTCGCAAAACTATTCATTTTATTTATTGGGGAATAAATGCTCTGACACTTGGAGGAATTGTAGTCTATAATTTCTTTCCTGCTGACCAAATTCCTTATACATTTAGGCAGTTTTTACTGACTTGGGCATTTATGCTCTATATTTCTAAAATTTTTGGTGCTTTATTCCTTATAATTGATGATGTAATTCGTCTTTTCACTTGGGTATATTACAAAATAAATCCGTCAATTACTTCTGAAATTTCTGATGTAGTAGGAACGACTGATCAAAATACAGAAGAAATTAAAGAAGGAGCAAATAAAATTCCTCGTTCAGAGTTTTTGATGAAAGCAGGGGTTGTTGCAATGGCTACTCCCTTAGTTACACTTAGTTGGGGAATTGTTTCAGGGGCGCATGATTACACGGTCAGAAAAAAGACAATCGTTTTGCCAAATCTTCCAAAGGCTTTTGATGGAATAAAAATGGTTCAGATTTCAGATGTTCATTCGGGAAGTTTTTTTAATAAAAAAGCCGTTGAGGGTGGAATTGATTTGATTATGAAACAAAAGCCTGATGTTATTTTATTTACGGGTGATTTGGTAAATAATATGGCAAAGGAAATGAAAGACTATCAAGATATTTTTAGTAAACTCAAAGCTCCAATGGGTGTTTATTCTACGTTAGGAAATCATGACTATGGGGATTATGTACAATGGGAATCTCCAGCAGCGAAACGCAAAAACTTAGAAGATTTAAAAGCAACCCATGGTAGAATGGGTTGGAAGTTACTTATGAATGAACACCATTTTTTAGAAACTAATAATGAAAAAATTGCTCTTATCGGAATTGAAAACTGGGGCGCAAAAGGAAATTTTGCTCGTCATGGAGATTTGGAAAAAGCCTATAAAGGAAGTGAAGATGCACCTGTAAAGATTTTACTTTCTCATGACCCTAGTCATTGGGACGCACAAGTAAATGGTTCGAAGGCAAAACTTTATACAGACTATTATGATAAAATGAATATTCAAAAACGAGCTTTCAAAGATATTGATTTGACTTTAGCAGGACATACACACGGAATGCAGTTTGGTATCGATACAGAAGTTTTCAAATGGAGTCCTGTGAAATATATGTATGAACAATGGGCAGATTTGTACAAGCATGAAAACCAGTATCTATATGTCAATCGTGGTTTTGGTTATTTGGGTTACCCAGGAAGAATTGGAATTTTGCCAGAAATTACCGTCTTGGAACTTAAATCTGCTTGAAAAAATACTTTTTAGATATAATTTAAAAATTAATTAATTTACACAAAACCTTGAAAGTAAGTAACTTAAATCATAATTCAAAATTTAAAGACTGTTTTTAGCCAAATTTCTTCATAAATTTTTATTGAAGCTATTGCATGTCTGAAAAAGATTCGTACCTTTGCATCGTAGTCAGCGTGACTAGCTCCTGTTGAACTCCCCCAGGGTCGGAAGGCAGCAAGGGTAGATGGTTGAGCGGTGTATTGCTGGCTACATTTTCTTATGAAAATAGAAGACATTGAAAAGGTATTTTTAACTCAGTTTTATTCTGATTTAGAAATACCTTTTTTTATTGAGTTTTTTTTAATGCTTATTTTTTTCTTCAAAAAAAATACTATTTGTAACTCAATGATTTTTAAGTAGTTATTGAGTTATTTGAAAATAATAAGAAAAAAGATAAAAAAAATACTGACTTTTGCTTGCATCTCTAAAAAAAAGTAGTACCTTTGCATCGTGGTCGGCGTGACTAGCTCCTGTTGAACTCCCCCAGGGTCGGAAGGCAGCAAGGGTAGATGGTTGAGCGGTGTATTGTCGGCTACATTTTTAAGACATTATGAATTGATATTAGTTCTACTTTTAAGAATTTATCCAATTCTATCCTACTTAGTATTCACTTGAATACAAAAAGCATTTCTAATTAATTTTGGAAATGCTTTTTTTTGTTATTTAATTTTTAACCGTTATCACAGTTATTTTTGTGCATTCGTTTGCTAACAAACGAATTTGTCGCTTCCTCAGAAGCATCATTTTGTGCTTTAATCATGCTTCTGAGGAAGCGTGATTGTTCAGTTCTGCGAACGACGTAGTGCTCAGCGAAGCTAAACTAAACACACATGAATAATTAATCGTGATAACGTTTATTATTTTCTGGTCAATCAATCGCTCAAGTTTAACCAAATGAGGATGTATCTAATAAAGGTGGAGTACTCGCTCAAACTAATCAAAAACAAAAAACAGCCACAGTTACAACGGTGCAAGAGTTTTTAAATGCAATTGGTTCTAATACAATTATTCAACTTAAAGGACATTATTTTCATATTTCAGATTTAGCAAATTCAGGTAAATCAAGTACAAATTATAATTTTAGAGAAGTTTATGATGGTTATGAATTGCTAATCCATGATGTGAGAAATATCAAAATTATAGGCTTAGGAGATACTCCTGTACGTCTGTATGCAAAGCCTGAATATGGAAATGTGATTGCTTTTGAGAGATGTAATACTATAACTATTGAAAATGTAGATACAGAGCAAGATTCTATTTGCATATAAATAATTTTGCTCAGTTACTTTAAACTAAATAGAAAATATCCTTTATATTGGTTTTCCAAATTGACTACTTTCAGATTTTAGATGATTCTTTTCAAGGATATTTTTTTTGTCTAAAATCAAATATTACAGACAAACTCTCTACAATTAAATATTCTTTTCTTGCTTGGTTAATATTTGATAAATTTGTTACTTGCATAAACTTTGTTGTCTAATCTAATTATAATACTATTATCCAACGTACTAATCATGAATATATTACAAGTGAAATTGGCTATTGCTAAGTGGGGACAAATTAATAATACGACATTAGGACTAGACTACCTTACTTCTGGTACTGGCTTTGAAATTAGCAGAGAGGAGTATAACAAATGGTTGCAAATCCAAAAGGATACTCAAAAAACTATTGATTCAATCCATGTTTATTTAGGAATATGGGGAATGCAGTTTGTTTTTTTTCTAGTTGATTCTGTCTCTGATGAGAATGAAAACTATGAAATAGGTGAAAATCTTTTCATGAAAAGTTTTGTGCCTAGTTTGGATTTTAGTCCTCCATCTGATGACATTGTTTCTATTCCTTCTGTCGAATTACCTGAAGCTGAAGCTATGAAGCGTTCGCTTAGATGGCAATTATACTCTAAACTATGGTTTAAAAATAGTCAAACTCAATATGCATCAATGCCTACTGCAAATGGCATATTGAAAGCCATGACAGTACCATTTGTAGATTTAAGTAATATATTTGACAATACAAAGTCAGAGCAATTATATTCCTTTTTCGGAATTCAAGAGGATAAAGACTATGGAAATATCATAGAACTAATTCTATGTGATAAACCTATTCCTGTAAATGGCAAGTTGGCAACTCCTAAATTTTTTATGGATGTAACTAAACCAATTCCTCCTTTTTCTCCTTCTGGATATAATTTGTTTGAGTCTGTACCAAAGGCTTAAACAACTTCTAAAATAGAAGTACATATAAATAATTTTGATTATGATATTTTAACCATAACAATTACAGAATTTGAAGGTATTAGAACAACTCATAGACTATTTTTTATATACATCTATACTATTACTTATTCTAGGTTTAATATTACAGATTATTTATAACAAGCGATTATTATTCAAATGGGGTATAATGTATTTCTCTTTTTTACTTCTCATGGAGTTAATATCTCAATTATACCCTATTTTTACAAAAAGTTCTAATTTATTTTTATTTTCTCTATCTTCTTTTCTAAATTTTTCATTTCTATTTTTTCTTTATTTTAAATATTTTTATCTTTTTGATATAAAAAACATTATTATTGTTTTGTGTTTTTCGCTTTTTCCTATGATTTTACAGTTTGTATTTGGTTATAATGCTGTAAATTTTAATTCTTATGATAGAACTGTATATAGTTTTGCTGTTATGTTATTGAGTATGACAGACATTTATTTTATTATAAGTGGAAAAATGAAATTTAGTAAGTCAAGAATGTTACTAAATAATGCAATATTAGTTTTTTTTGCTCTTGATACATTATTAGCTGCTTCAAATAATTATTTGGTAAGTGAAAATATAGAACTGGTTGCTTGGTTTTGGTTTTTAAGAGCTTTAGCATTGCAGGTGTATTATATTTCACTTATCTACTATTTACAAAAAAATGGACAAACCGATTCACACTTTTATATGGATAACAACTAATATTGGTGTATTATCTGTTTTAGTTGGTTTTATAATCTTACTTAGTAAAACCTATATAAATCGCATTAGAAAAGAAATTCAGGAAAAAAATTCCCTTATCATTTCTCATCAGAAAGAATTAGTAAATAGTAGTATTCAAATTCTTGAACGAGAAAGAGAACGTATTTCATCTGATTTGCACGACGATTTAATTGGACAGTTGTATCGTATCAAATTAATGAATAAAGATGATAAGTTAAACCGACTTCTTGCACAAGGGATTGCAACAGCTAGAAATATTTCTCATGAGCTAACACCTCCTCTGATAGAAGAATCTTCACTAGAAGAATTGATTGCTGATTTTATTGCACCTTATAAAAAAAAATATAATATTACATTAACTTGCTCTATGCTCTTGAGTTTTGACTTAAATAAGCAGCAAAAATTAAATATATTCAGAATTTTTCAAGAATTAATTAATAATATTATTAAACATGCTCAAGCTAATAGTATCAATATTATTTTAAGAGGAAATTCAAAATCTTTTGCTTTCTTATTACAAGACGATGGAATAGGAATACCTACAACTACCTATGGTAGAGGATTAGGAATGAAAAATATAGAATTGCGTATGCAAGTATTAAGAGGTTCTTATCGTTTGAAATCCAATAAACCTATAGGTACTACATTTATCCTTTTATTAAAAAATAATCAATCTAATTCTAATGAGTAATATTATATCAGTAAGTTTGGTAGATGATGATAAATTGGTAGTCGATTTATTAAAAGAATTTTTGGATAGTCAAGATAATATTTCTGTTGCTATAACTGCTTTTGGAGGTATAGAATTTATAGAAAAATTAAAAAATGCTGATTCAATACCTCATGTCGTAATTTTAGATTTAAAAATGAAAGACGGGGATGGAATAGAAGTCATCGAACAAGTAACTAAAAATTATCCTGAATTAAAGATTATTGTTCTTTCGTCTTATTACAAAGCATCTTTTCTAGGGTACATGCTCAAAATTGGAGTTCATGCATTTGTTCCTAAAGAAACAGATAAATTTGAACTGCTAAAAATCATTCTTGATGTTCATGAAAAGGGACATTTCTTTACATCTGATCAAGTTGAGGTTGTCCGACAACAGGTATCTAATAAAGCTCCTATATTAAATATTGAATCTAAAGATGCTTTATCAGAAAGAGAAATAGATGTTTTACAACTTATTTGTCAGCAATTTACTGCCAAAGAAATTGGAGACAAACTATTTATATCTACAAAAACTGTAGAAGCACACAAATCAAACCTTTTACTCAAAACAGGAGTCAGAAATACAGCAGGATTGATTGTATATGCCGTAAAAAATCATATCATTGACCCTAGTGAAATTTTTTTGATGGATTAAATTAAAACAAACTCTATGTTGAATTAATCATAGAGTTTGTTTTTTTAAATTAATGAATATCATGTTGTTCTTCAAGAATTTCTTGCATTACTTGATCTACTTTTTTACGACATTCAGCTAAGGGAGGAGGTAATGGGTTAGGATTTGAGGCTACCCAATTATCATAAGAATCTTGTAATGCAGTTTGTGCATCTTTTCGCACCATGGTTTCAGCCCAATTCCAAATAGGCTCTGGGGTAGTTGGATAAGCGAGATAAACTCTGTAAGTTGGCATAATTATTAAAATTTGATGATGATAAAATTTGCTTACTCTATAAGGCTTTTCAGCTTTCGCCACCTGAATGTTATGGATTTCGGTGTTTTTCCTAGCAGTAGAGACAGAAAAAGGATTCTATATTTTTTCTATCTCTAAAACTTTATATGTAATTTGTTTTGCAAATGGTTGATTTTTAGTGAGTTATTAGTGGGTTAAGCCCATTTTATTGTATATAATTCAGCTATATTTTTAGGACGAGTTTCTTTTCCTTCTGAAGTAGGATTTGTTTTTGAATTAGCAGTTTTATTTACTGTCATTGCTGCACCTTTATCTCCTGTCGCAATGATAGTGTTCATATCATAATTTAATCCATGATCATGCTTAAGAAAAATATCTTCTTCAAAAGTACTTACATGGTCACCAGTAATTGTACCTGAGTTAGGTGCTGTTCTTTTGCTTGCATCTGGGTCGATAGTCGAACCATTATTCCAAGCTCTACTAAAATATCCTCTCATATCTATTAAAAAAGAACGTCCTCCTGCTCCTCTGCCAAAACGCCCATTTATTACAGAGTCTAACCGAGTATAATTTTCAGATAGTTCCATAGGTTCTTTACAAAGTGATAGTTCTCCAATGGGAGAAGTTTCAGTAGCTATATACTGCTTGCGTTGTCCAATAACTCCCTCTACTATACAAGGCAAATTTTCTAAAGCAACTAATCCTATATTAGCTACTATTTTATTTATCCTGATTGTCATGTTGGGAGTAGATGTTTTGATTGATAAATATACTTTAGTCGTATTTTGTGAGACTTGATGTTGTACCGAAATGGTATTGGTTCCTTTCTCTGCTCTAACTTTAGTTGAAGAGTCTGCTCCATCTGAGATAGAGAAAGTCACATCTCCTTCTGTATCAGTAGTAATGAAAAATTTTGCTGTGATTGTTTTTCCTAAAAGTGTACTCTTTCCTCTAGGAAACTCATCAAGAGCTTGTTTCAAAGTTACTTCATCTTTACTAGCTCCTTTTTTAATTATGAGCTGATTCTGCGTCGTATCAAAATCTAGACTTCCATCAGATTTATTACCATTATAAATCCAACCATCTGGAATACCATATTCAATGGTGTTGCCCACTATTTTTTGGTTACTAAAATATATAAAATTACAATTGTATACTAAGTTTCTCTGTTGCATAGCATACATATAGTCTTCAGTAGAGATAGATACTAGATTATTCATAATATAGATTGTTTATGTGTCAATTAGATTCAATAAGTTATGAGGGTAGGGTTAAAACATCATAAATTCTGTGTTTTGTATGTGTACTATTAAATATCTCCCCAAATAGCACCTCTACTTCTTTTTCTAGCAGCTAGAAATTTTTCATTTACTATACTAGTTGTTTCGGTTTTCCAAGTATTATCTTTTCCTAAAATAACAGTCATAGAATATACATTTGTAGGAAATATAATTTGAATCGCATTATTGATAGTGTTAGTATCTAAAACTTGACCTTCTGTATAGTTTCCAAAGGTTATCCAGTATTCATGTTCTGGCAGAAAGTCATACGTCAGATTAGGTTGTCCTTGACGAATAAAAGTTCCTATTTCAGACATTCCTATTCCTACAGAAACCTTATTGGCAGGAATGCTATCGTCCTGTATAACATAAAAATACTGATTTGTAGAACCTTTTTGCTGATCCATAAATTGATATGCACCGTCCGTATATTCAAGTCTTATTTGATTTGAAGTAGATAATTCAGCAGGACATATCTGGCTTGCCACACATATAGTACCACTAGACAAAGTACCTGTTTCTGACCAAAAGAAACAGTAGGTGTCTTGCCATTTAAAGACTAAACGTGTATCGGGATGAGCTCTTTTTGTCAGCCAAGCTAATGATTCTAAATTTTTGTCACTATTTTTTTGATAGACACAAAAATCTGTTGTGTTTGTACTGTTATTTATAACTATAATAGAATACTGATGCATTATATTGGTTAATTAAAAAAACTTACCTATATCGAAATAATACAGGTAAGTTTTAAGGTTGAATCTATTCTCCCCAAGCTACTTCAGCATTTTTCTCTCTTGCTTGTAGATATTCTGTGTTCATTTGGCTAGTTGGCTTTATTGTCCACTTATTATCTATACCTAAAACAGCTGTCATAGCATATACATTGTAAGGAAACTGAACTGCTGCTGCGCCAGTTATCGACTGTGTATCTAGTACCGTACCTTTTGTGAAATTTCCAAAACTTATCCAGTATTCAGGATGAGGTGTAAAAGTAAGATTAAGATTAGGCTGAGCTTGCAGAGCAAAAGTACCACTACCAGACATACCTACTCCTACAGATGCTTCATTGAGAGGAATTGTATCATCTTCCATTATATAAAGAGAACCAGATCTAGGTCCTTGTTGAGGTGGTATTGGCTTAAAAGTATAGGCTCCATCAGATTTTGTGAAATTAACCTGATTTTGTGTATCCAAATTTGCAGGAATATTTTGGCTTGCTGTAAATTTCACTCCAGGTCTAAGTAGACCTGTTTGAGACCATACAAAAGAGTAGTCTATAGTCCAATCCATTTCAATTGTAGTACTTGGATGTGCTCTTTTTGTGAGCCATGCTAGAGACATCATATTTGGATTAGAACCATCTGGTGGTTTTTGATAAACACAAGCATCTCCTGTATTGGCAGAATTATTTATAATAGTTAGCGTGTAAATTTGACCTTGATTTGCCATAATAAATTAGTGATTTATGATTATAAAGTTGCAAATTTGTTAATCACATCAACTAGCAACTTTTTAGTTGATGTTATAAATAGAGTAAAAGTTGTAATCAATTATAAATTCTGTGAGAATAAACCAGCTAGAGTTATAAAATTCTTTCTGATTGATTACATTGTAAAGGTGCTACTTTTAAATTTGGTTTAAGTCAGTATAATTACGTGTTTGTGAAAAATAGGGGTAAATACTACTCATGTATGAATGGTATAAAAAAACCTCACAATAGATTTGGTGAGGTTTTTTTGACAAAAATATATAATGTTAATTATTGAGGAATCAGAACATTCTCTTGTGTTTTCCAAGGGAAAGCATAGTAGCCAGTTCCTTGTACTGCTTGCATTGCCAAAGTATTACTACAAGCTGTGATGTATTGATTGGTATTAATATCACCATTATTCAAAGCATTAACTGCTACTATCCATTGTGGATCTACACCTTGAGGATTTTGAGTTAGGTAATCAACTACTTGCACGTCTATATTATTACCTGGTACTCCTCCACGATGATCATCTGTTGGTGCTCTACATATATTTACGGGATTCCATGTGATTATAGAGAAAAAACCTCCTAATTTATCTTCAGGATCATTTTCATCAAAATCAAACAATATGTTATAAGGAATATTAGCTGCATTGGCATAACACCACACACTCATCAACCAAGGGGATTGAGCCTGATGATCTTGAATAAATTGTATTACATCTGTTAAGTTATTACATGCCATTGCCATATTAGCCATCACATCATCTAATACTAAATTGAGCATTTGCTGAGGAACGATATGACCTTGATGATCATATACGTCCTGTCCATTTACTACATTTACAAAACGATAAATAAATGCAGTTGGACGATTCTGAGCATTAAAATTGAAGGAATAAAAATTTGGTGCTCCTGCTGCATTTCTGTACACCTGATTATATCCATATATTCTGTCATAATTACCTGCCATAATATTTGAGTTGTTAAATTAATAATATGTAACAAAACAAACTTACTCCTTATTAATTGATAAGTATATAGTATAATTACGGTATTATTAAATATAGAGAAATTACTATCTAAAGTAATTATTTTCATTACTGGTTTTCTATAATAAAGAGTAATTGCTCGTGATTTTTGTCCATATATTTATGTTTTTTATACTACAAGCTAAAAAATAGGACTCAATCTTAGTCAATTGCCCTAAATATCAAATTTGTGGGATATTTTTAAAAGGCATAAATTAAGTAAGAAGTCCTAAATTTGGTGTGATAAATCTATTAGAAATAGTTTTTATGTTTTTATAGGAAATAGTTTGTTAAGAATTATGTAATTTCGTTTTCAATTTTGCCGTTGTTGGTGTTTTAGCGACAGCGACATCAAAAACAAAACACTTGTACAATTTTATATGCAATTTCTCAATCCTTCTCTTCTTTGGGCTTTGTCATTGATGATTATTCCCATTATCATCCATCTTTTCAACTTTCAACGTCCGAAAAAAGTATTATTTACTAATGTCGAATTTTTAAAGCAAGTTCAGCAGGCTTCTAAGTCAAGAAATCGTCTGAAACATATCTTGATTATGCTTGCTCGTATGGCATTTATTGGGTTGCTGGTCTTGGCTTTTGCTCGTCCTATCTTGCCTTCTAAAAATGCAGATTCTTCTTCAATTTCGGCTAGGCAGCAAGTTTCTATTTATTTGGATAATTCGTTTAGCCTTCAAAATGAACAAGATAATAAACGTCTTTTGGATTTGGGTGCTACTTATGCTCAAACCATTCCTGATTTATTTCCAAAATCAGCTACTTTTCAGCTTTTAGATAATTCTTTTGAAGGAAATACAAATTTTTTCTATCCAAAAACAAATATTACAGACAAACTCTCTACAATTGATTTTAGTGGAATTAATCGCAATATTGAAGAGATTTATAAAAAACAACTTCAAACTTTTGAAGCAAATCAGGAAGGCACAAAAGGAGGAAATATATTTTGGATTTCAGATTTTCAAAAAAATACACTTCCAAATCTTAATGAAATAGAATTTGATTCTGCTTATAATTATTATGTTTTGCCCGTTTCTCCTTCTAAAGTTTCTACTTTATTAATTGATTCTGTTTGGTTAGATAATCCATTTGTTCAGCCCAATACACCACAAAACATAACAATTCGGGTTCGTAATTTGGGAACTGAAGCTATTGAAAATAAAAGTTTGCAATTATTTATTGATAATAATCAAGTTTCGGCAAGTGTAGTCAGTTTACCAGCGCAGAGTTCGAAGGAAATTGAAATGAACTTTTCAATTACCAAAACAACAGGAACAGTTTCAGCCAAAATAAGCATTGAAGATTATCCCGTTTTATTTGATAATGACTATTTCTTTACACTCAGAATTGCACCAAAAATAAATATTCTGAATATATTTGAAAGGCAAAGTGAAGCGCAAACTTATACAAATAATGTTTTTACCAATGCTGATTTCTTTGTTTTTTCTGCGACTTCTACTCAAAACTTAGATTATAATTTACTTCAAAATACAGATTTGGTAGTTTTGGAAGGAATATCTTCTATTGATGAAGCCTTACAAAGAGCATTGAGAAAATTTCTTTCTAGTGGTGGAAATGTTTTGGTTTTTCCTGCTCCTAACTCAAAACCAACAGATTTTAATTCTGCTTTAGGAATTTCTGTTCGTGGAATAAATGCAGAAGCAGGTGTTGGTCTTGCACTTTTACCTCCATCTGAAAATGAACCATTTTTTGAAGGCGTTTTTGAGCAAATTTCACCTTCTATGTCTATGCCTGTTGCAACGAGTGTTTGGTCTGGACTTTCATCTGGACAATCCATTTTAAAATTTAGAAATGGACAACCTTTTTTGATGCGCCAACAGACAGCAGAAGGAAATGTTTTTGTCTGTTCTGCACCTTTGGAGAATAATTGGAGTGGATTCGGAAAACATGCTCTTTTCGTCCCGACAATGTACAAGATTGCACTTAGTAGTTTATCACAAGCTGATTTATTAGCTTATAATTTGGAAGAACAGACGGCTATTCTATCTTTAGATTCACTTCAAAAAAATAGTGTTTTTGAGTTAGTTCCTTTGCAAAATAATTCTACTCAAGAAACTGCAAATCAAAATTCTACAAACAATCAGGCTATAATTCCATCTCAGCGTATCTCTGGTAATAAAATCATTTTCGAAATTCCTCGTTCTTCGCTTAAAGCAGGTGTTTATCAGCTTCGAAACAAACAAACAGGGAAAATAGAAACTTTGCTTGCCTTCAATTATTCAAGAAAAGAATCGTATTTAGATTTTCATACAAAAGAAGAACTCACAAAAGCATGGGCAGAAAAATCAAATGTTCAGGTTTTTTCGTTGAATGATGGTGATGCTCAGGATTTTGCAACTACTTTTAAAGAAAAAAATGAGAATATTCCTTTGTGGAGGTATTTTATTATCGCTGCTTTGGTTGCTGTCTTTGTGGAAGTAGTTTTGGCTAGAGTTTTTAGTAGGGCTTCGGAGTAGACTAATAAATGTGTATCTAAATTGCAAACATAGGGTCTTCTAAAATTGCTTTAGTAGCAATTTCGAACGAAATATCATCATACATATAAAGTGGTTCCCATTTTCCAGTATGTCTAAAATAGGCAAGGTTGAAGCGATTTTCTCCGTAATATTCTAAACGAGCTAATCCTATATCAAAAAAATTTTGAGTACCATTTTCTCCAGTTTTATATTTTTGCATGATATAGAAAAAATTACCTCGCCACTTACTGAAAATATCAACACAGTGATTAAATTCTTGAGGTTCTAGAATTGGTTGGATTCTTTTTTTTAGTTCTTCAATTATTGGTTCAAATTGGCTTGATATAGCCGTTTTCTGTGTTTTTGTTGCTGTAGGAGAGTATACCCAACCCATTTGAGGTTTTGATTTTGCCATAATTTTTGTTTCTAATTGATAGTGATAAAATTTTTGGTATAAAAAATACTTGATAATTTACTTTTTTATAAAATTGTCTTTTTGTTTTTATCCTAATATAGCAATTTTAAAAAATATATATTTGAGATAGTAATTGAGCAAAATTAACTATACATATAACTGATTAGCAAGTGATTTATATGATTTTTAAGATTAAATGCAAGATAAATAAAATAAAAAATATAAATATAGTTTTTACATATAATTAAAATGTATTAATGTATTATCCTGTAATTATCATACTAATCATATAAATCACTCGCTAATTCATTTGTAATTTGTATTTAATTTTGTCCAACTACTTATCAATAATTATTTTGTGTTTTGAACATGGTTTTTCCTATTCTTGAACAACTTCTTCAAATCTATTGTTTACCTAATTATTTTAATCCAAAATGATTAATAGCTCCATTTTCATTTCCTTTGCCTAAAGTTTTGTTTTTTCCTTGTTCTATGGCTTGGTTTATATAATGACATCCTTTTTTTACTGCGTCTTCTAAATTATGTCCCAAGCTCAAAAAAGTAGCAATACTTGATGATAAACTACAGCCTGTTCCGTGAGTATTTTTAGTATCTACCCAAGGATTTTTTATAGGTATTGCTTTTTTATCTTTATATAGGTATAAGATGTCAGTAATTTTGTTTTCCTTAGAATCTAAATGACCACCTTTTAACAAAACTGATGTATTGTATAACTTTCCAATTTCTATAGCTGAATTTTCTAGGTTATCTAACTCAATTGAATGTCCTATTAATAATTCTGCTTCAGGAATGTTGGGTGTAATTAAACTGGCTTTTGGGAGAAATTCTTTTAAAGTAGAGATAGCATCATTGACAATAAGCCTATCTCCAGAAGTAGCAACCATTACTGGGTCTAGCACAATATTTTTAACTTTATAATGACTCAGTTTCTTTGCAACCGCATCAATTACTTCAGAAGAATGTAGCATTCCAATTTTTATTGCACCAAACTCAATGTCGCTCAATACAGCATCCAATTGTTTTTCTATATGAGAAATAGGGATTGGATGTATATTAAATATCCCTTGTGTGTTTTGAGCTGTAGTAGCTGTAATTACAGAGGCTGCATAAGCACCTGAGGCACTAATACTTTTAATGTCTGCTTGAATGCCTGCACCACCTCCAGAATCACTTCCTGCAATGGTTAGGACGCTACAATAAGCTGTTTTTATATTTTCCATTGTTCTTTATTATATGCACTATCCCAAAATATCCATTCTAATTTTGATGCTTTTTTAAAGGCTACTTCCATTTTGCTCAATACTTCATCGGAAGCATTTTTTGCATATCTGTTCGTAATTTCTACTGCCTTATTTACCGAGTTTTCAAAATCTTTTCCTCCATAGGTATTTATCCAATCTTGGTAAGGATTATTTTCTTTGTTGGTTTGATGATGAAGTATGTAGTCTCCTATTTCTTTATATATTGTAAAACAGGGCAATACAGCAGCTAGAGCTTCTTCTAAAGAATGATTATTTACGATACGTGCTAAATATCCTGTATATAATTCACAACTAGGAGATAGTTCATTACTCAATTGTTCGTTATCATCAAGAAAAACTTGATGTAGTGTATTTTCGACGTTTATAATTCCTGTTGCCGAATTTAGAAAAAATTGAGTGTCGTTTGTATTTTCACACTTAACACTTAATAAGGCTAATATTTTCTTATATTCAGATAAATACAATGAATCTTGATTGATATAAAACTGAAATATATCTTTAGAAAGAGTGCCATTTGTTAATTCAATAATAAAAGGATGAGCTTTTATTTCTTCAAGTATAAAGTCAGTTTTTTCTCTTACTGTATTAAACCAGTTTGACATATAATTTCTTTTAATAGTTTTGTTTCTTGTTCAGGATATTCTGCTTTAGAGATAGCAGATACTACTGCAATACCGTTAGAGCCATTTTTGATAATATCTACAACATTCTCTTTTTTTATTCCTCCAATACAGACAATGGGTTTTGAAAATAATTTTCTAATCATTTTTAAACCTTCAATGCCTAAAGAAGGAGCTAAATCTGTTTTCTTTGTGTGAGTATCAAAAATTGGAGATATGCCTATATAATCAACAGTCAATTTATTAGCTTCAATAGCTTGTTGGGAGTCACTTACTGATAAACCGATTATTTTACTATCACCTACTAATTTTCTGGCTATTTTATAAGGCATATCTGTTTGTCCAATATGTACTCCATCTGCATCTACTGCTAAGGCAATATCTATTCTGTCATTAATAATTAATGGAACATTGTAGGAATGACAAAGCAGCTTTGATGTTAAGGCACGTTTGTAAAAGGAATCTGTATTACAAGATTTTTCTCTTAGTTGAATAATAGTTGCTCCACCTTTCAATGAGTCTTCTAAAACTCTGAAAAAGATAGTATCATCTGTAATGCTATCATCTGTCACAAACATTAAAGAGTAATCTATCATTAGACATTTAATTTTATTTCCTCTTTTTGTAATTTTATTTCTGTCTTTATAATTTCATCAGACAATAGATATAAACTATCTAAAAAATTAACTTGAAAACTACCTGTTCCTTTTGATAATTTACTCGCCATATCACCAGCTATTCCCATAATTGCCATTGCAGTAGTAGAGGCTAAATGAATATCAGATTCAACAGCAATACAAGCTCCTACTATAGATGTTGCAGTACATCCCATACCTGTAACTTTTGGCATTAATGCACTTCCATTAGAGATTTTATTTACAGCATCCCCTGTGATAATATAATCTATTTCACCACTCACAACAATAGTATTATTTAGTTTCTTTGATAAATTAATAGCTCCTTCAACAGCATCTTCTGTTTTCATTGTACTATCTACTCCTTTTGTACTGTTGCTTAGTTTGCATAGAGCCATAATTTCAGAAGCATTGCCTCTAATTACATTTGGAGTAGCTGTTTCTATAATTTTTTGTGCAGTTAGGGTTCTATATGTGGAAGCTCCTATCCCTACAGGATCAAAAACGAAAGGAGTATTAATTTCTTTAGCTTTTTTGGCAGCCAACACCATACTATCTACCCATTTATCGCTCAGAGTACCCATATTAATTACTAAAGAGGATGAAATAGAAGTGATTTCTTCTACTTCCTCAATGGCATGTGCCATAACAGGGGAAGCACCTATAGCCAATAAAGCATTTGCAGTAGTATTCATCACAACATAGTTAGTAATGTTGTGTATAAGTGGGCTTTTAATTCTGATAGCATTTAATACGTTTCCGATGTTGTTCATTTTTTAGTGATTGGTTGTAATGGTTTACCCAGTTTGAGGGCATTTTTTCAAAGGTAATAATAATTATTGTTTTGAAAAAAAGATTTTTAGCAGGCTATTTTTAACCTTATTTTTGAGCGAAATGATGCAGAAATGAACTAATAGATGGTATTTTTCTCTTTTCATAGGAAAGTCATTTGGGTCTACTGACAACCCTCAAATTATAGCGTTTTTTTACTTTGACAGTCCTTTCACAAGGCTGTCAATGGTTAAAAAATACGGAGTTAATTTATATTGACAGGGTTTTCTTATAAAAAACAAAAGAGTAAAAAAAGTTTAATTTTGTATTACCAAGTACCAAATTAATCCTAATTTACTCTTCATATGTACAAAGAAAGTAGTTTTTATGTTCAATTACAAAATTTAGTAGGTTTAGATTTGCGAGATTGCCGAGGAAAGATCCATAATTTAGCCTTTGTTTTACTAGGTTTAAGTATAGCCCTTTTACGCAAACGTGACGGAAGTTTATCAAGTCTTCATCGTAGCATGGAAAATAAACATCAAGAGTTATTTGATTTTTTAGAGTTATCTAAGCCTATTAAAGTCATATCTCGCTCTCATCTACCAGTTTGTTTAAAAAAAGTATTTCTTCCTCATTTTGAAAAACTATTATTTGAAAATTATGGAATAGAGTTAAGTGATGAGCAAAAAAAGTGGTTTGCAGGTGATGGTAAAGAATTGCGTGGAAGTATAGGAAAAGGTAAAAAACGTGGAGAAGTGCTAGTACAATTAGTAGATCAAGAAAATAGACAGGTTTTATGACAATCGTATTACAATGGAGACAAAGAAAGCGAAAAGCCTTGTATTCGTAATTTATTAGCAACTACCCAAGCTATTGGGCAAAAAATTAGTTTAGATGCACTTCATTTATCTCCATCTACCTGTGAATTAATTAATGGAGCAGGAGGTATTTTTTTAATTGGTTTAAAGAATAATCAAGCAGTATTATTGGAAGATAGGATATTTTGTAGCCAAACTTCAAAAGCCATATTGCAAAGCAAAAAATGGGAAAAAGGACATGGAAGAATTGAATATAGAAAGTATGAATTATATGATATTAGCCAAGAATATTTTGATCCACGTTGGGGAAAAGTAGATTTTTGCTCTTTAGTTAAAGTAGAAAGAACACGCACAGATACTAAAACGCAAGAAGAAAGTAAAGAAACTTCATTTTATATTTCCAATGAAAAAACACAAGAAGGAGAACAACTTTTTAGAGCTGTCCGAAATCATTGGCAAGTAGAAGTAAATAACAACATCAGAGATACTACATTTCAAGAAGACCAACTCAAAACAAAAGAAAAATCTATTTCAAAAGTGGTAGCAGGACTTAGAACACTCAGTTTAGCACTTTTGAATAAGTTAAAACCTAACAATATGGTGGCACAACTTAAAAAATTTCAAGATAATTTTCAACTCCTACTAAACTTTCTTAACCAAGTCAATTTTTTATAAGAAAACCCTGATTGTACTTTTGGACTTTGTATAGTTTGAGTTGTGGACGGACTTACTTCTGGAACGCCTTCAATTTCTATTTCTTGTTGTATCGGATAGGTGTTTATTGTTCCTGCTGCTGCACTTCCCAAAGACAACAAAACATCTTTTTTAGCTTGCTTAACTCCTTTATTAGGGTCGTGTTGGGCTATTTATGGGTCATTAGTGGCAAAGACAAGCGCACTAATTTTGTCTCCCTTTTCTACTTTTATGGTTTTAGAAATAGGTTTATCAGCATTGGTAAGACGTGCCGAATAACTACCTTGCTGTTCTTTGAGATCGGTTCTTGCTTCTTTTACATGACTAAAAGATTCTTCTTCACTCTTTGCACTATCTAGTTCCATCGTTAGGGTATAACGCCCTGTACGTTGTTCTTCTTTCTCAAAAGCAAGGCGTAAGTTGCCCAAATGGTCTTTGTAGTGGTATTCTCGTACATATCTTCCCTGTCTATAAACTACTCTTCCCTCTGGCATTGGGAAAAAGTCTAGTATATCATCTTTGTACTGGAAACCATTTACATAATCTATTTTTTTCTTTTCTCCATCTTCGCTTACTACTTTTTGTAGTTTAGAACCTGCGCCATTGTAGGTGTAAATTATTTTATCAAGTGGATTGCCTATTCTATTGATTTGAGTAGGTAATTCGAAATGATTATAAGTGAATGTATATCATTATTTTGAGTATGAAAACAATTACACATAAAAATACCTATCCTCACAAATCTAAGATTTAGCTACGCTGACTTAAAAGTTGCCATACTGATAAATCGTAGTCGCAGACAACGCTTAACAATAAAAACAATCTAAGCCCAACGAGATTCTATACAATGTTTGTCTTTTGAATGAAGGACGATCTAAATAAAAATCTCTCATATTCATTCCTATATCAACCAGGATTTAATTATTAATTTTAATTATCTTATTTAAATCTGTTTTATAAATGAGTTCTAGGTAGCAAGAACGTTCTATAAAATATATATTTCCATTTTCACGATTGAAAAAACTAATTTCTGTAGGTAAACTTTTACAATCTGAACATAATCTATATGGAATAATATGTTCATAATCTATATACACTATATAATCTCTTTTTTGTTTTTCGCTTATATGTAATCTAATGTCTTCGCCTGCAACTAACAGTGAATCTTCATTATAATAAATGGATGGGATTCTTAAATACTCCAAACTATCTCGCCAATTTCTAAGCTCTTTTAACTCTAAAACAGAAAAAAATAAAAGTGTATCTTTTTCAGTGATAATCTGAAGAGTAGTGTTACCAGGATATAAACTAATTTGAGAATTTTTTAAATCAAAAACTTTTCCTTTACGACTCTGCATATTTTCATAATACATTGTAGATTGTTTTTTTCCGTCTATATCATAAAAATCAAAACCATAAATATGATGATATATTTTATTCTCTTTCTTAAGATAATTTGAGAATATACTCCACTGATAAACAGGCATATCCTCAAATCCAATATTTAGTAAAGATGCTTCTTGTGGAACATTTGTGGGGCGAACTATAATTGCATCACTAGATGAACTTGAAGTATTTAAATCTTTTTTTATAGGTTTGCTACATCCATAAACAATTAAACTTATTATTAATAACAAGTAAGGTAATATTATTTTTTTCATTTATTGGGTAAGGTTATAATTTTAAAATCATAATCATCAGCTATATCTTCAATATTTGCTTCTCCTGTAAAGGTATCCCAATCCCAATCAATCCCTCCTGCATCGCCAACCCCTCGTGCAAATTTCGCACAGTAAGAACCACAAGATAATAGATTATAGCCACAAGAATACCCTCCAAAAGGAAGATACCCCATACTTTCAGCTTTCCTCGCATAATTGAGCATTGGTTGATAATTTAATCCTTTTGCTAAGGCTCCCATAATAGTACCATAGCCTTTAAATATAGTGGAATAATGCAAAGAAGTAAGAATAGCCGTAACATTTTCTTCCTCAGTTTTACTAAAATTCCAATCAGGAATACGTAATTGACTAAAATTTTTACTAGAACGTACAGCACCTTCATCAGTTCCTCTTTTTCTTTTGATGTCAGGACGAGTATATCTTCCAAAATCAAAATAACTTGTTTTGCCTTTACTATCAATTATAACAATCCCCGCATGCCCTACTTTAAATTTTCCATCACCATCTCCAAATGTTTTTTCTACTAATTTAGCAGTTCCTTGATTAGAAGGTATGGCAGGGTTTTGGTCTGGGAAGGCTATTAAAATAGCCATACCGTCACCCTCCCCCACACTACTCACCACATTCTGCGCTCGTTGATTACGAGAAGAAACAAGGGTCATTCTATCAGCCGTAGGTTTTCTTGAGAAACCACCACCACTAGTAGCATACATCGCAGCTCTACCTCTATCACCTACTGACATTCCAAAGTCTAAACCTGTACTAGAGGGAAAATAATTTCCATTGATATAGGTTGCGCCTTGTTGTAAAGGAGGAGTAATAGACAATGATAAAGGAGGTAGATAACTGATAAATCGTAGTCGCAGACAATGCTTAACAACTTACCAACAAAATGGTTTTAAAGAATCTGTATATGAAAAATAGTCAGAAGTACAATTCTACCCTTACTCTAATTTAAAAGCTGTATTAATTATTATATAACCATTTTCTAAATGATATATTTGAGTATTCATTTGCACAACAGAATAAAAAACATCATTTATCTTTAAACTCCCACTACGATTCCAAACCGAGGTTATTTTATCAATATTCATTTGTAGATGTTTCTCTTCTGAAACTTCATCATAGTGAGTAAAAACATATTTATTAGTGTTTTTCACTTCTATTATATGTTTTAGAGAATCTGAATAGGAGAATAGTTCTATTTCTAAAAGTATTATTTCATCTCCTCGTCTTATAGGATTTAAAATTGCAGTATCTGAAACCACTTTAGAAATATTTTTAATTATATCGTGTACTTCAGAATCATTATTAAACCTTTGTATTTTGCTACCTATCTCCATGAGAGCTGTAATAGGATCAGATATTTCATCTTGTGCCTTGACACATTTTGAACTAAAAGTTGATATAACAATGATACTCAAAAGTAAAAAAAAATTATTCATAGAATTTTGTATAATATTTACAATGTACTAAGGCACATAAAATTTTGATTTTTTTTAAAATAGTTAGCCAAGCTTATTTTTGTATTAGAAATCTGATAGTTCTACATTATTTATAATCATTCTATACAATGTTTGTCTTTTGAATGAAGGACGATCTAAATAAAAATCATACATACCCTTTTTTGTAGCTTCGGGAACATCAACTTCAAATAGTTGATTAATATACAATAATCCATTAGCTCTTCTTACTCTATAAGTTGCAGATCCTACTGCTGAACCAGCAGGTACTACAGTCGATTGAGTAACTGAAACTCCACCTGAAACTCCGTATCCTGATACACCAAAAGTAGCTCCTATAGTGCGAGTAACTTGAGTTTGAGTAATTGTATATATCAAATCAAATTCTTGAAATTTACTATTAGGGGGATATGGTCTCAAAGGGTCAAACTGTAACCTTATATCGAATAATACGTTAGATGGATATTTTTTCTTTGGATAGTGAATAGGATCATTAGTTACTTGATAATAATCATCTTGTGTATCGGCTTTATTGTCTGCTCCTGCAAATTGAGCAAATTTTATACGAATAACACCTGCGTATATAACCCTTTTAACCCTTATTATATCTCCTACTTCTTGTTCAAGAGTATAGTTTATTTTTTTATAAATATTTCTCACAAAAGTATCACTGTCACCCTCCCCCACACTACTCACCACATTCTGAGGACGTTGATTACGAGAAGAAACAAGAGTCATTCTATCTGCTATAGGTTTTCTGGTAGAACCTCCTAAAGCTCGCATATTGTCGTCCATAGCAGCTCTACCTCTATCACCTACCGACATACCAAAGTCTAAACCTGTACTAGATGGAAAATAATTTCCATTGATATAGGTTGCTCCTTGTTGTAATAAAGAAGGAGAAATGCTTAGTGAAGGCAAAGGAATCGTAGGCATAAAAGGAGGAGCAGACGGGCGCATCATAGGAGAAGGAAGAGAAGGAAGAGTAAGAGTATTTTTACTCAAACCAACACTAGTATCTCCCTCATCTTTCTTTTTCTCATCAGAAGACAATCCACTAGGATCATTATAAGAAACAGGATTATTATACCCAAACTGATAGACATTTATTCCTACAAACAAATCTGCCAAAGGCTCTACCTGCCAAAAACGTCCGATTTGTGGGTCATATCCTCGGTTTGCTGTTTCGTAAAGCTCCAAACCAAAGGCTTTTTCCCTTTCTATCATGCCGTTGAACTGATAAGCGAGGTCGTTTTCCTTCTCTAATCCCTTCATACCCATTCCGAAAGGATAGTAATGATGTTCTTGGACAATGAGAGGACGGATGCGTTCAGTTATATTTATCTCTAGCTCGTCAAAATAAACAGCTTCTGTGTCTTGGTTGTCTATGAAAACAGTAAGATTGCCATCCTGTTCTACTTTTAGTTCACTAGTCAGTTTTTCCCACGAAACAGTAGCAGAAATAGTTATTTTTTGTCTTTTTTCTAGGATTAAACTATCTGTCGAATCTCTAAGCTGCAAGACTAATTCTCCTCTAGGAACATTATAGCTATCAGGTTCTAAACTTTTCGCCCTTTTGGCTCGGTTTAGCTCTCGCAAATTACGAACTACTGGTATAAAATCCAATAAATTGAATTGTACTTTTGGACTTTGTATAGTTTGAGTTGTGGACGGACTTACTTCTGGAACGCCTTCAATTTCTATTTCTTGTTGTATTGGATAGGTGTTTATTGTTCCTGCTGCTGCACTTCCCAAAGACAACAAAACATCTTTTTTAGCTTCCTTAATTCCTTTAGTAGGGTCGTGTTGGGCTATTTCTGGGTCATTGGTAGCAAAAACGAAGGCACTAATTTTGTCTCCTTTTTCTACTTTTATAGTTTTAGAAATCGGTTTATCAGCATTGGTAAGACGTGCCGAATAACTACCTTGTTGTTCTTTGAGGTCTGTTCTTGCTTCTTTTACATTGGCAAAGGCTTCTTCTTCACTCTTTGCACTATCTAGTTCCATCGTTAGGGTATAACGCCCTGTACGTTGTTCTTCTTTCTCAAAAGCAAGGCGTAAGTTGCCCAAATGGTCTTTGTAGTGGTATTCTCGTACATAACTTCCTTGTCTATAAACCATCCTTCCCTCTGGCATTGGGAAAAAGTCTAGTATATCATCTTTGTACTGAAAACCATTTACATAATCTATTTTTTTCTTTTCTCCATCTTCTGAAACTACTTTTTGGAGTTTCGAACCTGCGCCATTGTAGGTATAAATTATTTTATCAAGTGAATTACCTATTCTATTGATTTGAGTAGGTAATTCGAAATGATTATAAGTGAATTCTACGCCTTTTTCATTGTTTTTAGTAAGGCTGCCACTCCAATTGTACTCAAAGTCAGTAGAACTAGAATGAGAGCCATTTTCGAAGTCATCCGAATCATTTGTACTTGCTACATCATTGATATTAGTGAGTGTTAAACCTCTTCCAGACCATTCATAAGTATATTCTATATCATCTATAAGTCCATAGGTATGCGCTCCTCCTGCTCTGTCCAACTGAATAACGCCGTGTCTTTTCATGTGCAGGATATTTCCATCTAAGTCATATTCTATTCCTTGTACATTATAGTTACCTACTTCTTCTGTAAATAGATTGGAACTTTCATTTTTAGCAGCAAAAAAAGCATCTGTTAGCCTTCCCATCTTATCGTAATCAAAGGCATATTGTCTTTGCACATTATCAGAAGCACTTTTCCAACGTATGGTAGATATTTTTCCATCCAAATATTCTCTACCTCCATAGCCATTTTGGTACATAATTTCCATTCCAAAAAGATCATCGCCATTGCTTAGTTCTGCATCATTGATATGCGTAAGCCATCCTCTTTCATTGTAACGGTAATCTACATCTTGCAAAAATTCTATTCCGTCTTCCGAATGAATTTGTTTTTTGCTCGTCTGCCCTAGCTCATTGTACTGATAACGACTAAGAAGCACTTCTTCTTGATTATCTATTTTTTGTCGCACCTCTTTTGTTCTGCCTACATGGTCATAGGCATACGAATACTTAACCTTTACTTGATGACCTGTATTTGTAGGCTGTTGTGTTACTATGGTAGTGTGTTCGGTTTGTGTTTGCAGCACCTTTCCTTCAAAATCGTATTCTGTATAACTAATATCTATTCCTTCTTTATGATTTTGAGTTTGTGCCTGAATAGCACGTCCATAATCATCGTAATAAACAACTGACTTTAGAAAAGTAGTCGGTTGCTGATGTGGGTTTTGACTGTCCAAAATGGCTACTTTTGAGCCTGTTGGCATCCCTTTTACACGAGTATCTTGTTCAGGAGAGTTGGCAAAAGGAGAAGTTTTGAAAGACAGTTCATCTATTTCCAAAAAACCATAGTCATCATAATAATTTACAGTATGTACAATAAACTGTCCTCCTAATGAAGAAAAGGAAGTGTTGGTATAATAATGCGTTGTTGGGTCGTCATTTCTTGTTTCGAATAGGTTCGTTTCTAATTCAATTGCATTACTAGGAAGGTAACTCCTTGTATGGACATATAACCCCGTTTGAATAGGTCTTCCTAGATTGTCATATTTAGTAAAAGTAAACTCTCCTCTTGTATATTGCTCTGGAGTTTGTACTAAAATTGGTCTATCTAACTTATCATAATAAACACTTGTTGTATGTTTTAAGTGTCCTGGAGTATGTTTTCTAACCAATCTACCTCTTTTATCATAGTTATAACTATAAGCACCATTACCATTACAACCACTAAAAGTTTGAGTAGTCTGATTGAGTAATTTTTTTGTAAGTTTTGGGGGAATAACAAGTTTAAGCTGTTCTAAAGCATTATATACATAATAGGTTTGCGCCCACTCATTATTTCCTGCATCTATACGTTTGAGGATTGTTTTTCCTGTTTTATCTGTAAATATTTTCATACGAACGCCATGCTCATCCTCTACTTCCGAAACATAGAGTTCTCCTGCTGGATAGCTTTGACTGTAATCAAAAGGACATGCATCAACATATTCGCTTACCCACATTCTAACATCATCTTGAAGCGTATTTGTTCTTGTAGTTCCTTTTCGTGTGGCACTACCAAGTTGCCAGCTTTGTCCAATGTTTCCCACTTCTTTTATTCTTGCTGTGGGTGCATCTTCTATATCTACTTCTATCAAAGCATAATTGGTATTTGCAATGCCAGTTTGCTGCTGATAAAACTCTTTCTGATTCGCTATAGGATTTTGATCAAAATTACCCTGATTTTGACTTGTATAAGAGAGATATTGTTTGGTCTGTCTTCCAAACTTATCATAGTCTGCAAAAGAGATTTGGTCTTTTCTTGTTGGAGATGCTTCTCTGACATTGGTTTGTATATTTCGTCCTAGTCCATCGAAATAAGCTGTAGCGACTGCCACCTTTTCGACAGGTTGATTACGCATATCGTTTTGCGTCTGAATAGGACTACGAGCTGTATAGACACGTAGAAACATATAATCAGGAAGATTATATGAACTTGGCAGATCATCTTCTTGATTGATTTGTTCTTCTGTTAGACTATCTACTTCTGAATTAAGTAATAAAGAGTCAAAAGAGGAGTTAGATACCTGTGCTTTTGCAAAAAAAGTAGTACAGATAGATAAAAGCACAAAAATTAAAGTTCTCATAGTTAAGCTAAATGAAGATATACAAGATGTATTTTTTTAAAAATCAATATTATTTCTACTAACGAATAGAAGGACAAATGTCTATGTCTAGCGTGTTTAGTAATAGAATAACTGGCTCAGGATTACCTATTTCAGGTGGTAATTGCTTTTGCAATACAATTGTGTATCTGCCTGCATTACTAAAAGTATAAGTAAATGTAGGTTGTGAGTTATTAGAAAACTCATTTATTTCTATTCCATCTAAAAGAATGGTAAATACAAACTTTTCTCCATTTCCCATAGGCTGTAGAGGAACGAAATTATTGAAAGTGATCATAACTTGATCATCTATTAATATTTCGTGTTTGTGTATTTGTGTAGGTATACCTATGGCTCCTGAACCAAGTAGAAAAAGATAAGCAGGGTCATAAGGTGTACTAGTGCCACAATTTTGTGAAACATCAATTTTTCGTGGGTCTGCATCTACTCTTGTTCCTTGTGCATCTGTTACAGTAAGTCTTACAATATAATTGCCTCTGATATTGCCAACTCTACGTAGCTCACGTGGAATAGAAAAGCTAAAATTTTCTTCTGTAGATTGGCGTATTACTCTTCCTTCATACTCAACAGTCCATTCATACGTAAATGGTGCTACTCCACCTCGTAGGTGAGGGGTATATTCATTACATGTTCCAATACAATGAAAATTACTTCCCAAAATTGATGCTTTTAGCTCTCCACCAGTAAGAATATCATATGTGGCTTCTGCTGTTGTATTAGTAGCATCTTTTACAATAACTCGTGCTGTATAATTATCTATTGATGTATAACAATAAGTAAAGGTGGAACTTGTTTCGCTAGGGTCAAATGTACCATCACCAGAATACCATTGGTAGGTATAAGGAGGCATTCCACCTGTTACAGTAGGGGTAAATGTAAAACAATTATTGTTGTTGTTTACTCCTGTTAAAGATACTCTTAGATTGAGAGTAGGATCAACAACTAGACCTCTTACTTGTACAGCTGTACGAAGTTCTACCCAATAGCCTTGTACTATTTCTATATGCAATGTAGTTATGTATGTGCCTAGTTGTGAGTAAGAGTGAGAAACAGGAGTAATCGTTCCATTTCTAGTTGGAGAAACACTACCATCTCCAAAACTCCACCTATGATTATAAGAACCACCATCTGAAAAACAGCGTCCTTGCAGACTTAGAAGTGAAAAAATAATTGTTTCGTTTCTTCGTGCAACCGTTTTATCAGCACGCATAAGCCCTGCAAATGAAGAAGTATAGTGCATCTGTCCATCACGCAAAAATCCATTTTCTTGATAAGTAACAATATTATTCTTGTGATCTCTTATTTCTTCAACTCTTCTGTAAGGATCATAATACGTAGTCATGGTGCGTTGATTCGCATCGACTGACTGGGTAGCTCCAATAAGTGGGCGATAGAACGTATTATTCATTAGTGCTGACTTTGGATGTACACGTAGTTCATCTATATAAATAACATTATTATCTTGTGTACTTGTAATTGCCCCTACTTGGTAGAGTAGGTGATGAAAATTATTGCTATGGAGAGCAGGATTGTAATTAATATCAAAATCAAACTCTTGGTAAGTCCACTCTTGATCAGAACCTGAAAAAGTAAAAGTATATGTATCAGAGTACCCTGATTTCAAATTTACTCCACCTTCTCCTTTAGACCAAAAAGAAATAGTATATGTTCCTGCTGGAATAGGCTCGTCTACACGATGAGGAATAAGAGTACGAAAGGTAAGCACTCCATCAGGTTCGTAATTGGCAGCTTGTGCAGGATAATAACTTGCATTTCCTCTGAAAGATTTACGAGTAGTAATTCCTGTAGCTACATATTCGTTACCATATCTTTCAAAACCATCATAAGCTACTTGGCGATGAGAAGCTCCATGAACACTAGCAACAGGATAAGCACCATTGTATCCATAAATGGTAGCACTAGGAACATTATCTTCTTTATTTGCTGATGTCAAATTTCCATATTTATCATACGACAAGAAATCAATTTGTTTCTTATATCGGTTATCAAATACTAGTTGAGTTGGAGCAAGTAGTTGTATAGAAGAGAACTGAAAGTCAGTAATAAATTGATTGCTTTCGATAGCATAGTTAGCAAGAGGTGCTAAAAATGTATGACTTTCTATTCCACCTCCACCTTGAGTATTTAAAAAAACTTGATATTCATATTCTTGGAACGTATTTATAGTAGCTCCAAGTAAATAAGGTAATTTATTTGGTTCTTTCTTAAAACTAGCAGCTTCAATTACATTTGCAATAATATGTTTGTCTTTGAGCTGTTTCATAGCCTGTACATGCATGTCTGGCGAACTGAATAGATTATCGTTATGTATATTATCATAGTCTAACAAGTATTTGGATTTACTGATATATTCTATTCCATTATTTCCACTGCTTCGTACTTCTACTGGATACAAATGGTTTGGGCTATACCCATAAGTAGAGGTAGTATAGATAGATTCTCCACTATGGCTTTGGTCGTATTGATAACCTTCTGTTTTCTTCAAAAATAAAGCTTTAGATTCTATAGGAGAATACTGATAAGCTACGGTACGAGCTATTTGAGTTTGAATCTCTGGCAAACTACAATTTGAAAATTCTTTTAAATAAGCAATCAGGCGAGGAAAAGATTGATAATGATTAGGGTAGAGAGAAAATGAAGACACTTCGTATTCCTTCTTGGTATGGGTAATAATATTTCCATCTTTATCATATAATTTACTTTCTAAAGGAAGTCCGTTTTGTAACTCGTAACTTTTGCTAGGTACAAATGGAAATAGCACTCCTCCTTCTTGAGGTGTAAATGTATACGTATTTTCACTATATCCATTTTCTGCTACTTCACCAAACTTTTTTGTAATCTTGGTATAATAAAGAGCATTAGAAACAAATTTTTGAGTTCTATCTACATTACTAGCTGTTAGATAGCTCACTACTTGTGGCGAAGTAGCACAATCTATATGTTCATATATAGTATAATGATAAATAGGATAAGTAAGTAATTTTCCACTTGAAATACCATCTTCCAATTCGTATTCAAAGTTTGTAATAATGTCTTTTTCTGAATTATTGCCATCATGTACAGTCGTTTTTTTAAGTCGAATACCTCCAACTAAACTATTTGCCTCTCCATCTGACCATTTTTCTGAATATTCAAGTTGTACCTTAGGAGAAAATTATAATAGTAAGCATCAGCTTCAGTGTCTAGTTCTCCTTTAGCAATAGCAGGAAGAAGGCTCAAATCAGTCTGAGTAGGAGTTATGAGTCCTCTGTTTAGAGAAGCAAAATAACCTACATTTGGTGTCTCATCAGGTAATCCGTTTACAAAACGAGTAATCCTTCCACCAGCCTGCAATGACCAGTCATATCCAGCCCAAGACTTTGCTTTATCTTTTTTGTTTCCTTGAGGATAATAAGAAAGAGAAATATTTGTATTTAATGAGCGACTTGAAAGGGAATAAATTGGAATACCAATCTGAGGAAGCATTCTTTTTCAGTTCTGAGAACGACGTAGTCCTCAGCAAAACTAAACTGAACACACGATGTTTCGCTAAAAAGTCGGAAGAACCAAATTATTTCCTTTCTTCGTGAATCTGTAAAATAGCCATTTCTATACTTTTCTGGATAGCTTGTATTCTGTCTGTTACTTCACTTATTTGGTTGGTTTGTGAAAGTATTCTTCGCAGTTGATTTATCTGCACTTCTAATTCTTTTACTTCCAAAAGACGCAGTGTAGCACGTATTTTATGGTGAACTAAAGCAAGTTGAGTTTCATAATCAGGTAAATGAGTAGAGGCTAATATTCGATTAAATTCTATCAAATCTGCTTCACTAAGTTCTAGAAGTTCGGTATAAAATTCTTTATCTGCCCCAGCAAGATTTTTGAAATAAGAGTAATTCAATCCTCCTTTAATTTCATTTTCTTGAGGAACTTGTTTTTGAAGTTGTGTATAACTATGTTGTGCAATTTTTTGATATAACTCGTTTGGATTGAATGGTTTACTCAAAAAATCATTCATTCCTACTTGTACAATTCGCTCTCTTTCATTTAAGAGAGTAGATGCAGTAAGAGCAATAATAGGAGTAAACTTATCTGTATTTTCCTCTAAAAGTCGTATCTGACGAGCCGATTCATAGCCATCCATAACAGGCATTTGCAAATCCATTAAAATAACATCAAAGTTATTTTTCTTAAATAAATCTACTGCAATTTGTCCATTTTCAGCTATTTGGTAATTTGCCCCCCAGTTATTCAAAAATTTCCTTACCAAAATTTGATTGACTTTATTGTCCTCTACAATTAAAATATTTACTCCTTTCAAATTTTTAATATTTGTAGCATCAGGAAGGTTTGCTGTAATTGGTTGTATTTTTCCAATCTTAAAACCAAGTTGAAAACTAAAAGTAGAACCTACCATCATTGTACTCATCACATTGATAGTTCCTCCTTGAAGTTCGACAAGTTGTTTTGTAATAGCAAGTCCTAAACCTGTTCCTCCATATTTGCGAGAAGTATCTTCTTCAGCTTGTGAAAAGTCATCAAAAATTGAATTTATTTTTTCAGGTGAAATACCAATTCCTGTATCTGAAACAGCAAATAATAATTCTACTTTTTCGGTTTTGTGATGCAAAAGGCGAACTGTAATAGTAACTGTTCCTTCATCAGTAAATTTGATAGCATTTCCGATAAGATTGTTCAATATTTGGGACAGACGTGTCGAATCTCCAAGTAATGATTTGGGAATATTTTTATCTACATTACTACGAAGAAGAATATTATTTTCATCAGCACGAGCCTTAAAGATTTCCACCGTATTCTGAATCAAGGCAGGCAAATCAAATTCAGCTTGTTCGAAAGCCATTTTACCAGCTTCCATCTTTGAGATATCTAAAACACTATTAATAAGAGAAAGTAAGTTTTGAGCCGAAAACTCCAAAATCTCTATATTTTCAGCCATTTCACCTTCTAATCTATCATTTTTTAAAAGATGTGTCATTCCGATAATAGCATTTAGAGGAGTTCTAATTTCATGACTCATGGTGGAGAGAAACTGCTCTTTTGTTTTTGTAGCTGCTTCAGCTTGCTCTTTTGCCTTTTTTAGGTCTTCATTGGTTGCCATTAACTCAGCAGTACGCTCCTTTACTTTGCTTTCTAAATCTTCATTAGCACTTTTAAGAGCATTTACTAATTGTCTATTTTCGGTACGCAAAGAATAAGTTTCCAATGCTTTATCAATTGTCAAAAGCATTTCATCTTTATTCCAAGGCTTTACCAAATACCTAAAAATTCCACATTTATTGATAGCTCGCATAATGTCTTCTGTATCACTATACGCTGTCAAGATAATACGAACTGTATTTGGAAAACTTTCAGCAACTCGTTCCAAAAACTCTACCCCTGTCATTTCTGGCATTTTTTGGTCAGAGATAACAAGTTGAATATCATTAGTTGATAAAACTTCCAATCCTTCTTTTCCAGAAATAGCCGTAAAAATAGTATAATGTCTTCTAAACGAGCTTTTAAAAATACGCAAATTACTCTCCTCATCATCTACATAAAGAATAGAAGATATTTTCTTTGTTTTTGCAATTGCTTCTGTATCAGAAATCAGATTTGAATTAGTAAAGGTATCAGACATTTTATAAAAGTTTCCTGTAACTTGGTGTATTTAAATTATTTTATAATTATAATATATTAAACTTTAACTAAATATATTCATTTTTTCTGTACAATGCCAAAGAATTATCCCTAAACTTACCGAAACATTGAGAGAATGTTTTGTTCCAAATTGTGGAATTTCTAACGCAGCATCACAATTTTGCAACACTTCTTCATCTACTCCAAAGGCTTCGTTACCAAAAACAAAAGCATATTTTATTTCTTCTTTAGGGAAAAATGTATTTAATTTCTGACTTTCGGTTGTCTGTTCTATAGCAAAAATAGAATATCCTTGGCTGCGTAAAGTATCAATAGCTTCATTTGTCGTATCAAAATATTCCCAGTCTACAGATTCGGTTGCTCCTAAAGCTGTTTTTTGAATTTCTCGGTGTGGAGGTTTGGCAGTAATTCCACATAAAGCAATTTTTTCAATAGAAAAGGCATCAGATGTTCTGAAAGCTGCACCTACATTATGTGCGCTTCTAACATTATCCAGTACAATAACTATGGGTTGCTTTTTTTGTTCTTTAAATTCGTCGATTCCAATTCTATTAAGATTGTCTAGGGAAAGTTGTTTCATAAATAATGATTAATACAAGTTTGATTTTATTTTCCTGCAAAGTTACAAAAATCTTGTTTTTATCTTGAAATTCTCTCAAAATGAGTTATTTGATTATCTCTCTATTCTAAATATCAAATTTTATTTTTTTTAGTAAGCAGAGCTGAATCAATTTTATATTAAACAAAAACCCTCAAAATCTATTTTAATAAGTAAAGAATTATCATTTTTTCAACTCTAATTTTTTAAAAAACTCTCATTATTATGGACAATAAAAAAGAAACTCAAAAACAACAGAAAGAGGACAGAATTGTATTAGAAGAATTACAACATACTAATACAACACCTTCACCTAACTCTCCTCTGCATACATTAGATACACTTAGTGAAACAATGAATGCACTAAAAAACAAAGGCTATTCAACTGATTTTAATCTCAAAAAAGATTGTTTAGTGTGTGAGAAAGACGGAAAAGAAATTCATGTCTATCCAAGTGAATTCGAAATTGAAGATACATTTCGTTTTGAAGGAGAAACCAACCCTTCTGATGCATCTATTTTATATGCTATCAAATCAGATAAACACAATTTGAAAGGTGTTTTAGTAAATGCGTATGGTGTTTATGCTGATGATATGGCTGGAGAAATGGCAAAAAAGTTTAAGTAATATAATTTAAGTAAATTATTCATAAAAGATAAAAATAGAGTTTCAAAAAAGAATCTCTATTTTTTTTTGGCTTATTACAAATAAAATTTTGCTAATGAACTAATTTAGCCTTTCTAGTGGTTTGTAGTTTTAGAAAGTAAAAATCAAGACAAAACAACAAAAACAATGATTACAGGAAAAACACTTATTGATTTAGGATTTAAGCCAAACAAATGGTTTAAAGAAGCTATTGAATATGCCAATAAATATAATTTGGAAGGCGATAAATTATTAAATTATTTGGAGTCAATACGCCCAACTATTATCGAACCTTTTTCTGTTGCGCTTGATTATCATAAAAATATTCGTGCAGAATCCGATTTAGAAATTTCTAATGTAGAGCAAATCCATAAAACAATGGCAGAGCTAATGAAAACACCTACTTTAGTAGATGGTGCAGTTATGCCAGATGCTTGTCCAACAGGTGGAACGGGTCAAATCCCTGTGGGTGGAATTGCCGTTGCCAAAAATGCTATTCATCCAGCTATGCACAGCGCAGATATTTGCTGCTCAGTTATGATGACTAATTTGGGGCAAATTGACCCTAAAAAAGTTTTGGATAAAGCTCATTCACTTACTCATTTTGGAGGAGGAGGAAGAAAAGATATATTTGATTTACCTAGAGATTTAGAAGACAAAATTAAATCGAATCGTTTTCTTAACTCTGAGAGAAGTTTGAGTTTTGCTCGTACACATTTAGGAACGCAAGGAGATGGAAATCACTTTTTATATGTAGGACGTTCTGAAAAAACAGGTGAAACAATGCTTGTTACACACCATGGAAGTCGTGGTTTTGGAGCAAATTTATATAGTACAGGGATGAAATTAGCCGAATTTTTCAGAAAAGAAATTTCACCTAAAACACTAGCCAAAAATGCTTGGATTCCTTACGACACAGAAGAAGGAAACCAATATTGGGAAGCTCTTCAAATTATTAGAGAGTGGACAAAACTAAATCATAAATTGATTCATGATACCACACAAAGAAGACTTAAAGTAGAAACATTAGACCAGTTTTGGAACGAACATAATTTTGTTTTCAAAGAAGATGATTTATTTTATCATGCAAAAGGAGCAACTCCTTTAGATGATAAATTTGTTCCAGATTCGAAAGATGGTTTACGTTTGATTCCTCTAAATATGAGCGAACCAATTTTGATTGTAAAAGGTGAAACTACTGATTCTAACCTTGGTTTTGCACCACATGGCGCAGGTAGAGATGTTAGTCGTACTCAACATAAGAAAAGCAAAGGTGATAAGACTAAAGAACAAATCTTTGCAGAAGAAACAGAAGGTTTAGATGTTCGTTTTTTCTCTGGACATATTGATATTTCAGAATTGCCATCGGCTTACAAAAATGCTCAAAATGTAAAAGACCAAATGAAAGAATTTGGACTTGGTGAAGTAGAAGACAAAATTTTACCCTATGGTTGTATTATGGCTGGCGATTGGCAAATTGATGCACCTTGGAAAGTAAAAGCTAGAAAAAAACGTGAAGCAAAAGAAAGAAAAGCCAAAAATAAAATTTCTAGAGAGAAATATAGAAATGGATAGTTTGTGAGACTCCTTGGGTGCATAACAAATTGTCGCATAACCCCTGTTCAATTAAAAAAATCATCTGAATTATAAATTGGACAGGGTTTTAACCCTGTTTTTATTTGTGTAGTATGATAATTTGTTATGCACCCGATCTTTTTCAATTAAATAACCTTTGAATTATGTGACAATAATTCAAAGGTTATTTTTTTGCTATACACTTTTAAACCTTTTTTTTGAGCTATTTGCTAATTTTATTACAAAAACTTTACTCAGATTACTTTTAGTATTGCCTTTAGTTTGTTACTTTTGGATACATAAAGACTGCTAAATTAGTATAATTAAAATATATTTTCGCAGCCTAATTTTATTTTCTTCTTATTCTTCTCCCTTTTTCTTTATGAGTAACCGTCTAAAAACTGGTTTAATTTTACTCACCATTGCTTTTTTATTAGGTTGTATTTTGGTGCAAATGTTTACACAAACTTTAAAAAGTGAAATCACAACTCTGCCAGATGGTTATCATAATGTACTTATTCGTGTACCAACTACTTTTGAGTTTTGTGGAGAACAAGTTCCTCTCTACGATGAAGAAGTAAAAGAGAGTTTTGATAAAGAATTGTATATCAATGTTTTTCGCCATTCTTCTACTAGTTTGATTATTAAACGTTCTGAAAAATTTTTTCCAATAATTGAGCAAATTTTGAGAGAAGAAGAAGTTCCTGAAGATATGAAGTACATTGCTGTTATTGAAAGTGGACTTGAAAATGTACGTTCTTTTGCTGGGGCAGATGGTTATTGGCAATTTATGGAAGAAACAGCAAAAGAGTTTGACTTAGAGATTTCTAAAGAGGTAGATGAGCGTTTTCATATCGAAAAATCTACTCGTGCAGCCTGTAAATACCTCAAACGCTCTTACAAAAAATTTGGAAATTGGACACTCGTAGCAGCTTCCTACAATCGTGGAATGGGAGGAATGAATGCAGCATTACGCAATCAAAATGCTATTTCTTATTATGATGTTGCCCTAAACAATGAGACAGCTCGTTATATCTACCGTGCTTTAGCATTTAAAGAAATTATGCAACATCCTGAAAAATATGGTTTTGTTATTCCTAAAGAATTACGTTATCCACCTGTAAAATATCGAAAAATACCTCTTGATACTACTATAAATGATATTTCAGCACTAGCTGTGAAATATGGAATGAGTTATAAAACACTAAAGTACCATAATCCTTGGCTCTTAATGAACAAACTTACCTTTGATAAAAAAGACCTAAAAAACAAAAAAGAGTATATATTACTTGTTCCTCAAAACCCACCTATGCCTCACTCCAATGTTTTGGCTCAAGAATCTTTACAAATGCAAAAGATGCTAGATTCTATTCTTCACGAAGAAGATACGGTAATCGATATTCAAGATGTGAAATAAAAATGATAAAAAAAACTAAGTAAAGTGAAATTTACTTAGTTTTTTGTTGTTTTAGCAACAACTATTTGTCTTATTATCTTATCCAAATTATTCTTCTGAATGTTTTACTGAAACTAAATTAATGTTCAGGTCAATCGATTCAATATAATCTTCTCCATTTTCTAACATATCGTAATCATCTTCTCTATAATGCCAATTTATAGTTACATTTCCTCCTTTTTCTTTTTCATATATTTCCAACGTTTCTAAAAGATCTTGAAAACGCCTTGAAGTAGCTGTATTAAAATAAGAAAGTTGAAAGTTAAGTAAAATAGTTCTGTTTGGAGTTTCTAAATAACGATCCAACCACTCAAAAACAGGTGCAAATATTTCTTCTGCGTGTTCGGGATATGACTGTCCTTCTATGCTCAAAACTCCTGTATGTCCATTAAAATCAATGGTAGGGGTAAATTTTTGACCTTTTAAAAAAAAATTTTCCATAATTATTTGCTATAATTTTGATAGCTAATGCTTTTCTAAGTAGTTATTAGAAATAATAGTAATAAGGAAATAGTTTTACTACTATTTTCTTTAATTTTATAATTTGGCTTTTTTCTCTTCTTCTGTACTCATAGGCTGCCAATCTTTATCTACAGTTACTGTAATAGAAAAAAAGCTAAGTTTTTCTGAAATAGTTTCAAAATTTATCTCTAAAGGGTTTCCAGAACGTCTAACCATATCTATCAAACCAACATGTGCGCCTGTACTTGTTTTTCCTTTTGCATTTTTTCGCTCTTGTCTATAATACTCTGTTAGATGTTTTTTATCTAACCCGTTGATATAATCACAACGCTCTTCTAAGGCTTCTCGTTGATGTTTTCTGACCATATTTCCAGCACTTAAAGAGTAACAATCAGGCAAGTCACGAATAGCTACTATTCCTACTCCAATATGAGCATTAGTCGTGTAGAAGTGTTTTTTCTCTGCTGAATGATGATAAATATTTTGGGCAAGCTCTATAAAAATAGCAAATATTTTACTTTTTATAGTTTCTCTATCCGAAATTTTTTCTTTCAGATTCTCTGCTATCTCTGATAAAACAGATTGCGACAAAGCACCTTGAAAAATAGCAGTAATACCATTTTTATTAAACTCGTTGTAATATTTAGTAATCTGAAAATCGTCGTGCATATTCTGCCGAAATATAGGAGAATTAATTAAATAATAATTTCAACGAATAAAAAGAGTATTCGCTTGGCTTATTTTTGCCTAATAAATATACACTGTTTGTATAATTATATAAAGTTGTAAAAATAAAATTGCTCTAATTACAGCAATAATCAATGGTATATTTAACACAACTTGAAGTGATATTTTATTATAAGCTATCCACAATTTAATATATATAATTCAGAAAACAAATACTCTTTCTGTTTTTTCTTAAAAATATTCAATCTAAAGAAGATATAAATAAGAAGTTTAAATTCTGATGGTGTTCTACAAAGTAGGATATTTCATTATACTCTTTCTGTTGAATTAAATCATTACTAGTGGAAACATCAACAATGACAAAAAATAGCCGTTGTTGGTATCTTTAATAACAGCAAAAAACATCCTATTTTTTAGAATAACTCTTCAATTTTTATTTAAAGATAAGTTTTTATCAAACCATTCTAATTCTCGTTTGTTATTCGTACTTTTGCATCCTTAAAAGACACAAACAAAAAACTATTTTTACTCAAAAGAAAAACCAAAAATGGACGAATTAATCAAGTTTGGGCTGGTTTGTTTTACTACTTATTTTACTATTATCAATCCATTGGGAGTAATGCCTGTATTTATGACCATGACAGCAGATCTTAGTGATGAAGACCGTACTGCAACAGCTAGAAAAGCTCTCATTACAGCTTTCTTTACCATGATTGCTTTTGCTTTTTCAGGACAATTACTTTTTGAATTTTTTGGTATTTCGGCTGATGCATTTCGGGTAGTAGGAGGAATCATTTTTTTTATGATGGGATATGATATGCTGCAAGCACGTCTTATTCGTACCAAAATGGAAGAAGAGTCTGTCAAAAGTTATGTAACTGATATTTCTATTACTCCATTAGCTATTCCGATGATTTGTGGGCCTGGTGCAATCACAAATTCTATTGTCATGATGCAAGATGCGAGTACTTTTGATAAAAAAGCCGTTTTGATAGGTGTTATGTTTATTATTTGCTTAATTACCTTTTTCACACTTTGGGCTTCTTCAAAAATCTCTAAAATGCTAGGAGAAACAGGTAATAAGATTTTGATGCGATTGATGGGACTTATAGTAATGGTAGTAGCAATTGAGTTTTTTAGAAGTGGTCTAAAACCGATTGTAATAGACATTGTTAAAGCTGCCATGAACTAACCCATTCATGAGTATTTTTTCAGAGGTTAGAAAGGATTTTTTACTTTCTAACCTTTTTTTATTGTTTTTTGCCAAAGTATTCTAAATATTTAACTATAAACTAAAATTTTATTATGAAAATAGATAGATAGTTTAATACAATGATTGTCGAAGAATACGTATTTTATATTGATAATTACAAAAAATATACAGATTTCAATTCTTTAGGTCTTTATCGTTCTATTGTAGAAAATGAAAATCTGAATCTTGAACAAAAAATAGAATTAAGATAATATGCTCATAAGACATTCAAAAAAAGTTTTGATTTCCTACAATTAAAAGACCCAGTTACATTTTTTAAAATTTCTACTCTAGGACAAACACTTACACAAGGTGATATAAGTCAATTTTGGCAAAACATAAGACGAAATCAACAAAAAATTCTAGCTGATAAGAAAATTAAACATCGAAATTTTGGTACTTATTCAAAACATGAGTGTTTTTTGTTTTTTATTTTATCCCTGTAGTTCGTAATTTGCGAAAGCTACACAGGGCAAAACAAGCAAAAGGCTTACAACCTGATAGTTATAATGTTCCTAGAGGAGAATTAGTCTTGCAGCTTAGAGATTCGACAGATAGTTTGATTGTAGAAAAAAGGCAAAAAATAACTATTTCTGCTACTGTTTCTTGGGAAAAACTAACAGCCAATTTCATAGCTAAAGAAGATGGAAACCTAACCGTTTTCATTGACAACCAAGATACAGAAGCTGTTTATTTTGATGCGCTAGAAATAAACATTACCGAGCGCATTCGTCCTCTTATAGTCCAAGAACACCATTACTATCCTTTTGGGATGGGTATGAAGGGCTTGGAGAAGGAAAATGATTTGGCATATCAGTTCAACGGAATGATAGAGCGAGAAAAAGCCTTTGGTTTGGAACTTTACGAAACAGCAAACCGAGGATATGACCCACAAATAGGGCGTTTTTGGCAGGTAGAGCCGTTAGCTGATTTGTTTGTAGGAATAAATGTCTATCAGTTTGGGTATAACAATCCTATCTATTATAATGATCCTAGTGGCTTAGAAGGTGTAGAAGGAGAAGGTAGTGTTAGTCCACCAGGGCCAGCACTACCAGACCCTTATGTTTCTCCTGAGTGGTGGGCTGCTGCTGAAAGAAATCCTATCATAGGAAGTAGGATGATTCTTTTGGAGGAGATTTTATATATTCTCCTTGGGGTGGTTACACTATAATGGGAAATACAGGGTTTTTTATAAAAAAATAAAAAGAGTAAAAACGTATTAATTTTGTATTTCCAAGTACTTCATTAATACTATTTTACTCTTTTATGCTCAAAGAAACCAGTTTTTATGCTAAAATGCAAAATTTATCAGCATTAGATTTACGAGATTCTCGTGGCAAATTTCATGATTTAGCATTGGTTTTACTTGAGTTAAGTTTAGCTCTTTTACGAAAATGTGATGGTAACTTGTCAAGTCTTCATCGTAGTATGCAAAATAAACATGATGAACTTTGTGCTTTTTTAGGGTTATCTACTGATGTTGAAGTTACATCACGCTCCTATCTTCCAGTTTGCTTAAAAAAAGTATCTCTTTATCATTTTGAAAAACTCTTATTTGAAATGTATGGTGTAAATTTGAATGAAGAGCAAAAAAAATGGTTTGCTGGCGATGGGAAGGAATTGCGAGGTAGTATAGAAAAAGGTAAAAAACGTGGTGAGGCTCTCGTTCAATTAGTAAATCAAGAAAATAGACACGTTCTGGGGCAATCATATTACAATGGAACAAAGAAAGTGAAAAACCTTGTATTCGGAATTTATTAGAAAGCAGCTACGTTAGTACACAAAAAATTAGTTTGGACGCACTTCATTTGTGTCCAGCTACCTGCAAGTTAATTCAAGAAGCAGGAGGTGTTTTTTTGATTGGTTTAAAGAATAATCAAGCACTACTATTAGATAGAAGATATGAAATTTTGTAGCCAAGTTTCAAAAATGATAACTCAAAGCGACCAATGGGAAAAAGGACACGGAAGAATCGAAGATCGGCATTATGAATTATATGATATTAGCAAAGAATATTTTGAACAACGTTGGAAAAATGTAACTTTTCGTTCTTTAATTAAAGTCGAAAGAACACGCATAAATACTAAAACCAAAGAAGAAACTAAAGAAACCTCATTTTATATCTCCAATGAAGATTCAAAAGTTGGAGAAGAGCTTTTCGAAGATATACGAAAACATTGGCAAATAGAACTCAATAATAATATCAGAGATACTACCTTTCAAGAAGATCAACTCAAAACGAAAGAAAAAACTGTTTCAAAAGTCTTAGCAGGACTCAGAACACTCAATTTAGCACTTTTAAATAAGTTAAAGCCCAAAAATATGGTAGCACAACTTGAGAAATTTCAAGATGATTTTAAATCTTTACTAAACTTTCTTAGATAGATCTATTTTTTATAAGAAAACCCTTGATTTTGTGATTGAATTTTTAGATAAATTATCATTTTTAATTTCTAAATTTACAGTTGTTGTATTAGATAATGCAAGGATTCACACTTCTAAAAAATTACTGAAAATTTGGCAACAAAGGGATTGCATACTTTTTATCTACCACCTTACTCTCCACACTTAAATATTATTGAAAGACTTTGGAAAGAAATAAAAGAAGGCTGGATAAAACCATCTGATTATACAACTGCTGCTGATTTATTTTATGCTGTAAATAGAATATGTGAAGCTATAGGAAAAGAGCTAAAAATAAACTTTTCTGAATGCTCTTTTTAGATATATTTAATTATGTCAAATTACTTAAATTAAAGGTTATCATGGTTATTGTTGTATAACAGTCTTCCAAACTGTTGAATTTGATAAAATACTGTTTTGGATGCTCAGACTGGAAGTCTAAACTACATTAGCACAAATCGTGATAAGATTTATTAGATAGAAACTTACTTGCGTTTTTTTTAACAATCTAATAAATTCAAGTTTGGTTACTGTTTTTTTAGTAATTTTCCTTTTTAGACTATTACAATTATTAAAAAAAGCCCTCAAACGAATGAAATTAAGAGTATTGCCTATTGTATTTTTTGTTTTTCTGTTTTTCATAAATCCCATTTTTGCACAAAAAATAAATTCTACATCTTCAAAAATTCAAGATTATTATTTTCAAACTCTACAAAAACAGTATGAAAAGAAAGGTGACAAATTAACCTTTGACCCAGCTATTTCGACTCCTGAACAAGTTTTAGGTTTTGAAATTGGTGACTGGCACGTTTCACACGACAAACTTCTCTTTTATTTACACACTCTAGCAAAGCAATCTAATAGAATCAGTATTGACACTATCGGATTTACGCACGAACAGCGTCCACTTATTCAACTTATTATAACAAATCCTGCAAATCAATCAAATTTAGAGGAAATACGTAAAAAACATATTGAACTGACAAATTCTAGTTCGGCAACTGTTTCTCCTGAAAGTCCTATTGTGGTTTGGCAAGGGTATAGTATTCATGGAAATGAAGCCAGTGGAAGTAATGCAGCTCTTTTATATGCTTATTATTTGGCTGCTGCTCAAGGAGGGGAAATTGAAAATAAACTCAAAAATGCAGTTATTATTCTTGACCCAAGTTTCAATCCTGACGGTCTGAATCGTTTTGCAAGTTGGGTAAATATGCACAAAAGCAAATCACAAGTAAGTGACCCAAATCGAAGAGAAACCAACGAACCTTTTCCTATGGGAAGAACCAATCATTATTGGTTTGACTTAAACAGAGATTGGTTGCCTGTTCAACAGCCTGAAAGTAAGGCACGTTTAAAGCGTTTTCACGACTGGAAACCAAATATCCTGACAGACCATCACGAAATGGGAACAAATAGTAGTTTCTTTTTTCAACCAGGTGTGCCACAGCGTACAAATCCGATTACGCCACAAAAAAATCAAGAACTGACTGCTAAAATTGGTAAATTTCACGCAAAGTTTTTAGATAATATTGGCTCATTGTATTATACCGAACAAAGTTTTGATGATTTTTATTATGGCAAAGGTTCGACGTATCCAGATGTAAATGGTTCTGTAGGAATTCTTTTTGAACAAGCCAGTGCAAGAGGACATGCACAAGAGAGCGAAAATGGAATTATTACCTTTGAGTTTGCTATTCGCAATCAACTTACTACTTCGCTATCTACCTTGGAAGCTGCTGTAAATCTTAGAAAAGAACTGTTAGATTATCAACAAAGTTTCTATAAAACGGCTGCCGATTTTGCCAAAAATTCTACTGAAAAAGGATATTTGATTGGAGGAAAAAATGATATTCCACGTTTTGAGGCTCTTTTAAAAATTTTAGAAATCCATCAAATTGAATTTTATACTTCTAAAAATGAAGTGAAAGAAAATCAAGGAAAGAATTCAGTTATTTTTTCTGATAAAAATTCGGTTGTCATTCCTGTAAATCAGACCCAAGGCAGATTAGTAAAAGCTATCTTTGATACGCCAAAAACTTTTAAAGACAGTATTTTTTATGATGTTTCGGCTTGGACTTTTACTTATTCTTTTGGCTTAGAACAAAAAATACTTTCTCAAAGTGAAGTTTCAAATCTGAAAGGAGAAAAAATAAATGCTTCTTACTTTTCTGATTCATTTGCTAAGAAAAATTTAGCTTTGCAAAAAAGTGAAATTGGCTATTTGATTGATTGGAAGAATTATTATGCACCAAGATTAGTAAATCAATTATTGGAAATTAATTTGAATGTCAAAGTTAGTGAAGAAGTGTTTTCGTATATAATGGATGAAAAGAAAACCGATTTTGATAGAGGAACTATTTTTGTAAAAGCTCCTGAGAATAAAAATGAAGCTGAAAATGTAGTGCAATTACTTTCAGAGATGAGCAAAGAACATTCTATACAAATTACTTCTTTAGAAACTGGACTGACTGATAATGGAGTTGATTTGGGAAGCCCAAGTTTTCAAACCTTGAAATTACCTAAAGTTTTGGTGGTTGTGGGAGAAGGTGTTGATTCGTATGAGGCTGGCGAAATTTGGCATTTATTAGATGCTCGTTATGGAATGAAAGTTTCTTTGATTGAAGCCAGTGATTTATCATTGATTGACTTACACGACTATACAACGATTGTTTTGCCAAGTGGATATCCTAAAAATTTGAATCCAAATGCACTTTCTAGTTGGACAGAAAATGGAGGGACTTTGATTGCTATTGGTTCTTCGATTAATTTTTTGAAAGGAAGTTCTTATTTCAATTTGAATCAAAAACAATCTTCTAGTCAGAATAATTCAGGACAAAAAGAGCGTTTAATGTACTCAACTAGAGATAATAATAGAGGTTCAAATTATGTAGGGGGATTGATTTTAGAAGGCCAATTAGACCTTTCCAATCCAATTGCTTTTGGTTACGAATCTGAAACAATACGTATTTTTAAAGACAATAGTATTTTTTTAGAATATCCTGATAATCCATATACAATGCCTCTTATTTATACTCAAAATCCTAAAACAAATATTGTAAGTGGTTATTTATCAGATTTGAATAAAGAAAAGTTGCAAAACAGTGTTTCTATCATTTCAAAGAATATAGGAAGAGGGAAATTTGTTGCTTTTGCTGATAATCCAAATTTTAGAGCATTTTGGTATGGAACAAATCGTTTGTTTATAAATGCAATATTCTTTTAACCGTTAACGAGGCTTTGTCGTCGTTGAGTTAATAATTGAAAATACAAAAGCCATTATTTTTCTAAAAAGAAGAATAATGGCTTTTTTCAAAACAGTAAATTCAAAAAGTAATTTCGTGATAACTGATAACTGATAACTGATAACTGATAACTGATAACTGATAACTGATAAATTTATATACTAATTCCCATTACACAAATATCATCAACTTGTTCATAATCTGTTCCCATCCAGTTCATTAGATTTCTTTTTAGAGAAACACGCTGATGACGCATAGATGTACTATGAGTATCATATAAAAGTTGTCTAAATTTATTGGACATGAATTTTCGTCCTTCTTCTCCTCCAAATTGGTCTTGATAGCCATCAGAATAAATATAAAACGCTTCTACATCTTCTAATTCGATTATATGATTTGTATATTCTTCATTCATAAACTTTTCAGTTCGTCCTCCAATAGGATGAACATCTCCTTTAATAAAAGTTAGATTTACTTCTGCACCACCTTTTTTGCGTTTTTTATGTAAATAAACTAAAGGATTTTTTGCTCCTGCAAATTCCATCATTCCAACAGATTTATCAACAACCACAACAGCCATATCCATTCCATCACGATTTCCTGTGGTGTCTTGTTTCAAAATTCTTCTTATTTCAGATTGCATAAAATCAAGAATTTTACTGGGTGTCGTAATTTGTTGTTGAAGAATAACATCATTAAGAAGAGTTGTTCCAAGTAATGACATAAATGCTCCTGGTACTCCATGTCCTGTACAATCTCCTACAACAGCAATTTGTCGTGTTCCTATTTCATTATACCAATAAAAATCTCCTGAAACTACATCTTTAGGTTCAAAAAAAACAAAAGCATCTTTAAAAATTTGCTTTAAATCTTGTGTACCTCCTAGCATAGCTGATTGAATGCGCTGAGCATAATTGATACTAGAAACAAGGTTTTTGTTTTGTTTTTCTATTTCAGAAGAGGTCTCTTGAAGTTTCTTTTTAGCTAATTCGGCTTTTGTAACATCTTGAAGTGTTCCTTTCATTTTTATCAGAATCCCTTTTTCATTAAAAACAGGATAGCCTTTTTCTCTTACATAAATTGTTTCTTTGCTTGGAGTAGTAATGCGATATATAGCATTAAAATCCTCATTTTGGGTCACAGCAATAGCCCAAGCTTCATTGAGTTGAGGTAAATCTTCTTCTTCTATCCAAGATTGAAAAATCTGTGTATCTTGTGGTATTTGATAATTTTCTACTTTAAATACTTTATCAAAACTATCTGACCATTTCACTTTTTTTGTAATAATATCCATATCATAACTCACAATTTGGGCAAGACGTTGCGATTCTTCAAGGTTCTCTTTATTTTCTTTTACATAGTTTAGTAGTTCTTCCTGCATTTTTTGTTGTGCAACTTCTTCACTAATATCTTGTGCTGTGCCTATCAGTGTAATAGGTTCTCCATCATCATTATATTTTATGATAGAATAAGTACGATAATATTTCCAATGCTCTTCTGATAAATGGGGTGGTTTTGCTCTATAGGTAGTAAATACTTCTTTTTTTTCACTCATCATAGCCTCTGCAATCGCTCGTTGATGTTCTTCTCTTTCTTCTGGATGTATAATAGCATCAAAAATAATTTGATTGATGAGTGTATCTTTTTCTAATCCATAAATATTAGGTAAATTTTCAGAGTGTTTGATTTGTCTTGTATGCAAATTCCAAACATAACTACCCATTTTTGCCATTTTTTCGGCGTCAGTAAGCATTTGTTGTTGTTGTTCTAGTTCTTTTTGAGAAATCAGAAGTTTTTCTGTTTGGGTTTCGATGATTTGTTCGGCTTGTTTTCTTTGTGTAATGTCCATCAAAACACCATCAAGATAATTTACTTTGCTTATCTTGTCTTCTACTACTTGTCCAGATTCTTCTACCCAAATGATAGAACCATTTTTATGAATAAGACGATACTCTATTTTATAAGGTAGTTTTGTTTCGATAGCTTGATTAATTTCTGCATCAATAAAATTGTCATCTTCATGAATAATACTAGCAAAAGAACGCATTTTATTATTTATAAAATCAGAAATTGGATAACCAGTAATTCTTTCGACTCCTTTAGAAATAAATTTCATTGTCCAATCTTCATCTATCAAGGCACGATACATAATTCCTTGCAGATTATTACTGAGTGACTCTAGTTGTCTTTGAGAATGTTCTAGGGCTTCTTGTTGTAGAGTGATTTGAGTAATATCTTGAATTACACCCAATACACGTTCTGGTTTTCCTGTGCTATCTTTTAATAAATTTGCTTCAATTTTTAATGTTTTCCATTCTTTTTGAGTGTTATTTTTGAAATTTCCTATCATAGAAAAAGTATCAATTTTTCCTTTTGATAATTCAGATAAGTAATTTGTAATTTTTTCTCTACTTGCTTTGTCATAATATTTTGCGTGGGTGTTCATATCTTTCATTTCAGATGCTTCCAATCCATATATTTCAGCTAGATTTTCAGAATAGGAAAAAGATAGGTTATCTAAAACCATATCAAAACTACCAATTTGAGAAATTTTTTCGGCACGAGAAAGTAACCTTTGTCTTTCCTCTACTTCTCGTTGAGCTACAAAGAGATTGTCATTAATGACTTGCAGTTGCTCTGTATTTTGACGCAGTTCTTCTTCTGAGGCTTGTAACTCTTGGTTCTGCAAGTTTCCTTGTTGAAGAAGTTTTTCTATTTCTTGTTCTTTTTTTACACTTTCCGTAATATCTTGTAAGCTATTGACGATATAAATTAGTTTCCCTCTCTTATTAAAAACGCAATGGGTAGCTCCTTGAAACCAATGCCAATCTTTGAAATAATCAGTTTTGATACGCAAACGATAAAAAGTGTCTTCATCGTTTTCTATAGCCTTTTTTTGATTTGACAGTAGTATTTGATAATCTTCAGAGTGAATAATACTTTCTAAAAATGTAGTGTCAATTTTTACGTCTTTATCAAGACCTAATATATAATTTAAGTGTTCGGTATGTGTAACTTCATTTGTTTTGATATTCAAGTCATAGGCTGCTAATTTTGCCATTTTCTTGGCTTGTGAAACTCTATTAACATAAGTTTTTAGTTCTCTTTGTGAATTAATTAAGTTATCATTTACTATTTTCATTTGTTCAGCACTTTGCTTTAACTCTTCTTCTGATGCTTGTAATTCTTGATTGTTTTCTTCTAAAGTTTTCGTAGCTATTTCTACATCTGTAAAAGCCATTTTTACTTGGTGAACCATTGGTTTTAAAACAATGAATGCAATAGTCCAAATAAAAACAAGCAAAAAGCCAATTACTCCAAGTTGTACTATTTGTAAGTAAGCAAGTTTTTCTTCTGCCTCTGCTTCATACATAACAACAATTTTGTTCATTATAGGAAGGAAAGAGTTTTCATTGCGCTCTATTTTCTGAATTGCATCTCGCATGCTTCTTTTGCTGCTTTCTGAATCTGTTATTTGATTAGCATCTAAAAGCTCCTCTAAACCTGCCAAAATTCCGTTGTAATATGGAGTAATTGAATCATATAAAGATTTTACTTCTTCAGAGTTAATATGATTGTTACTAAAATTTAATGTATTTTCTTTGCCTATTAAATTTAAATGTGCTGTTTTGAATTCTTTAATATCTAAATCTAATGCATTTATATAAGGAACTTGCTGTTCGCTTTGCGAAGGTGTGGTAGCTATGTATAAAGAACTTTTAGCTATTTTTTGGCTCAACATGCGCTGCCTTCCTGATATATTGATTATAGGTGCATCATTTTGCTGGTCAGATATAAAACTTTGAACAACTAGATAACTTCCTAATAATAGAATTGTAATAACAAGTGGAGCAGCTATATTTCCAATTCGTAGTTTTTTTAGAATTGCATTGTTTTCTTTTGCATACTGTTTTGAACTCAGCCCCTTCTTTTCATAACTAGCAATCAATTTATCTCTCAAAGAACCCATATAAGCAAAAGCACCTCCTAAAATTAAAGGAGCAACATCGATAACAAAATGAATAGGATTAACTTGGTGTAGCTTTACAATCATTGCCCAATTGAAAGCAAGTTGTTTGAAAAAGAAGCCATCAAGAATCCAAGCAAATAAGGGAAAGAATAAACCAAATACTAGTCCACCAATGGCATATTTGATTGTATTAAAATAACGCATATATTTTCGTATGGAATAACTATCTTATTTATTTGAAAAGTCAATATGAAATAAGATCAAAGGGAATAAGTAGAGTTTTGCATCTGTATAGATAGGGAAAACACAAATACATAGCCAATATAAGCATTTTTTTTATACTAAAATAGGACTTTAAAGGATTGTTTTTTAGGTATTTATAGGTTAAATAGGGGTGTTTTGTCTTATTTAATTTTCTAATTGCACTTTTTTAATAAAATGCTTGTAGTCGGAATATGTAAAATATTTTTTTTGACTCAAAAAAACTTCTTTTTCGTGTTTGAATTCAATTTCTTTATCTACTGGCACATCTGTTTTGTAATCAATTATTTTTTCTAGTTCTTCTTTAGTAAAAAAAACTTTTCTCAAAATAAGACGAACAGTTTTAAAATTTTCTTCAATATCTGATATCCAAATCAATGTTTGAATAGCAAAAAACAGAAAAAAAGCATTTAATAAATGAGGTAAAATATAAACATATAAATTGCTATAATCAGCAAGAGCATTTTCTAATAAATCAATATCAAGACTTCTAAGACGAGTATAATTGTCATATTTCCACCATTTTTCAAAAAAATACATCTGAATATGTTGGGTAAGTAAGTAGCAGATATTAACTATCCAAAAGAGTGTTCCAACATTGTTTTTTTCTAAATCATAAAGCATAAAACGCCTTTTTAAAAAAATAACAACTAACATAGTAGCTCCTAAACTCAAAGCTAAAGAAATATAATAAGGCACACTATAATCTAACTTTCCATTTTGAAAAAGTGAAAGTAGATATTGATTTTTTAGAAAAAATAGCTTTAAAATTCCTTCTGCAAATAAGGCGCAACTAATAGGAATGGCAAACAAAACTAAGAAAAACCAAAAATAATAAGTAAGATTAAGAACCTTTTTTTTCATAAAATTTATTTGTAGAATTACGAATTACGAATTACGAATTACGAATTTATTTTTTTGATAATAAGAACTCTGAAACAATTATTTCAGAAAGTAATTTCTGACTAATCACTATTTTCTTTTTAGATTGACAAATTTTTCTTCTCCATTTATTTCCACATTAAAGCCAAATTTTTCAGGAACAAAGGTAAGTTTATCATATTCAAAATTGAGTAGTGTTTTTCCTTCTATATCTAGAATCCCATATTTACCTTTTTGTTTTGCAATAATAAGTGTTTTGAAAAAGGCATTTTGTTCGCTTTCTAAAGCAAGATATTTTATTTCTTCATACGAATCTTCAAGAGCTTTTTTTCCATTTCTATCAATAGCTGTCCAGTTTCTACCTTTTCTGACAAAAGCAATATCTTTTCGGAAAGGTTCGGCAGCATCATAATTTACTTTTATGACTTCTTTACCTTCCAAATTTATCCAACCCCATTTTCCTTCTTTTTGTACTAAAGCGATTAGGTTTTCTGCTGCTCCTGTTGTTTTACCTTTTTCAGTAGAAAACTCCCCTAAATATTGATATTGAGGTGCTAAAATAGCTTGATTATGTAGTAAAATAAAACCATAATTTGTTCCTTGTTTTATCTTTAAGATATGAGTTGAATGTGTCTTTTTCTTTTCTTCTACTTTTATATCTTGTAGATAATCAATAGAATTATACTCTGAACGCAATAGAGGAACATTATTATGAAGATCAAAAAGTCCGTATTTCCCTGCTTTTTTTGCTGTAATGAGTTCGGGTTTTAATACTCTTTCAATTCTGGCTGTGTCTCCATAACGTGTGATATAATATTTTATGAATTCAATTTCATCATACGAAGGACGAATAACTACATTTCCATAAGCATCAGCTAAACCTACCTTTCCTTTATCATGAAATAACATCACCTTTGTTTTTCCACGTGCACTCTGACACGTTTCAGGCATAAATTCTATTTTTTCGTAAAGTGCTGTAAGTGGTTTTCCTGTTGCATCTAAAACTCCATATTTTCCTCTACTTTGCACTAATAATGTTCCTTCCCAACGTGTACAAGTAGAATCTTCACCTTCAAAAAAAGTTATTTTTTCATATTGGAAAGGAACAATAGTAGCATTTGTATCATTGAGAACACCTAATTTTCCTTCAATACTTGCAATTTTGATAGAGTCTCCTCCATAGGCTAAAAGAGCTTTTCTTTCCACAATAATGGTATCTATTTTCGGTGCAGTATCTTCTTCTGTGGCTGTTTCCCATCCATCTTCATTTGTAGTTTGTGCAAGATTAAGAGAGGGATTTATACAACATAACCCTATTAAAAAAGAAAATATAAATAAGGTGTTTTTGAAAATACTTTTTGTTACAGTAATATGCATTAGATATTTTTTTAAATGAAAATCAAAATGTAATAGTATAATTTTTTTGATTTTTTATAAGATATAATTTAGAATAGCAAATAATATTCCCTTTTCTTTGTGTTACTTTTTAGCAATTATTTGTAACTGAAAAATCAATTTAGCTAATCAACCACAATTAATTATTTTATGGAAATCAGTCTCACTACCCCTGCCTTACTTTTTCCTGCTATTTCGTTGCTTTTGTTAGCTTATACCAATCGTTTTTTGGCAATTGCTACACTTATTCGAAATTTACATGAAAAATATGAAAACGAACCAAATAAAATTTTGATACAACAAATTAAGAATCTCAAAAGAAGAGTTTATTTAATTCGCAACATGCAATTTTTGGGAGTTTCTAGTCTGCTTTTGTGTGTAATTTCTATGTTTGCTCTTTTTTGGAAACAAATGGAAGTTGGACAATGGCTTTTTGGAATAAGTTTAGTTTTACTTATGCTTTCACTTTCTCTGTCAGTGATTGAAATACAAATTTCTGTAAAAGCTCTCAATATTCAAATTGGGAATATGGAAAAGAGGAAATAATATAAAGATAAAATAAACATAAAATCAAATTTATAACAAAAAACCCTGCTTAGATAATCTAAACAGGGTTTTGAGTGTATTATAAAATACTAAGATTGTGAAACAAGATAACACAATCCCTAATTATAATAGCTTAAAGGTGCTTTTTTAATATCTTTCATTAGTTAGATTTTAGATTTTTCTCTGTTCTTTTCTCCTCTTTTTTTTCGTCTGACTCTAAAAATGTATAATAAATAGTATTAAAACGCTCATTCAAATCTGAAATGGTTTGGTCGATAGATTCTATTTCAATTCCACGTTCTGTAATGGGAACATTAACTGCCGTTTCTTTACCTTTTTCAAAATAATAAATACCAATATTTTCTTTATTCAGAATTTGATTTTGAGTATATCCATATTTTTCCATTATCCTGTCTTTATCTTTGAAAGAATCAGCAAGTAATAATAAAGTACTCAATTCTTTAATAATATAATCACTATGTGTAGTCGCCACTACTTTAAAACCTTCATTGACCAAACGAGCCAAAAAGCGAGCTACCAAAATTTGATTATCTGGGTATAAATTTAGTTCTGGTTCTTCAATAATGATACAATCATTTTTCTTTGCTGAATGACGTAAATAAAAAACAAGAGAAGCAAGAGATTTTACAAGAGAAGAAGTCTGATAGATTTCTAAAACTACATTTTCTCCATTTTCAGTATAAAAATTAGGTTGATATTGCAACGTTTCATTCTGCCCAACACTTATTTTTCCTTCTAAAATGGTTTTTTCTAACTCAATTGCTAGAAATTCAAATTCACTTTTTTCCTTTTGCAGATTTATTAAATCTTGTGCTGTAAATAATCCATCTACTATTGGTTTTGGATAACGGTTTATTATAGTGCTACTTACAAATTCTAATAATTTTGTTTTGGTTTCGCCATTAGTTTCTAGTATTTTATAAAAAAAATTATTATTGTTTAGTGCTAATTCTTCGCTAAAAATATCTATGGCTTCCCGTTCAGAAGTAAAAATAAAACTTCTGAAAGAAAAATTTAAACAAATACGTAGTATAGAGAAATAAATTTGCATTGTAACAAATTCCAACGATAAATCTTCGTCTAACGATAAGTCTTCTAAAAGCTCAAATATCACTTTGCAACTGTTTTTTTCTTTTTTTGCTTTTATTCTTCTTGTTTCTCCATCCCAATAAATCATTTCATCGACTGGTGAACTTCTTAAATTATTTTTAATAAATTCTTCTGTATAATTAAGTTCAAAGCTTAGTTTTTCGAGTATTTCTTTACTAAAAAAATTATTTAAAGAATTCTCTGAGCTTATTTCCTTCATTATATTTTTAGCTATTTCATTTTTTAAATTGAAAACTAAATTTTTTGTAAATTTTGAAATATCAATTTCTATTTTTTTATTTTCTATAAGTTGTTTTGCAAAAAAAATAATTTCTTTGCCTTCTGCACTTTTGACTAAAGGCAAAGAGATACTATTTCTTTCATGTGAAGTACCCAACAAATTTTGTATACTCATATAAAGTTTAAGACCTAAGCTTAGGTGTAAAATATCATAAATTAGATAAGCTACATATGTTTTGCCAGTATTATTATGTCCACAGAGTAAAATAAGATCTTTGTTAAGGTCTATTTCTGCTTCTTTGAGTGCACCTAGATTTTTTATTGTTAGTATCATTGCTTTTATTCTTTAAAGGTTATCACGATTATTTTTGTATAACAGTCTTCCAGACTGTTGGATAGGATAAAATACTGCTTTTTATGTTCAGACAAGATGTCTGAACTACCTTAATACAAACCGTGATAAGGTTTTTTATTGATTCAGTTTTATTTTCTATCGTAAATTTAGTGGTATTCTTTAATTATCTAGGTAAATTATGTATTGACTAACTTCACACAGGCAGTCTTTGTTAAGATTTTAGAGTCTTGTATTTTTTGTCAAAGTAAACAAAAGGCAAGTTTAGGAGCAATTTTATATTTTTGGGTGTTTATTTATGGTTATACATCTAAGATTTATAATTGATGGTATACTCAATGTAAATTTTAGTTTGGATAGATTTACATTTCTCTCTTTCAATTTTAAGATTTATATGTAGTTTTGTAGAAACATTGTACGAAAATATATTCTGATAAATCAAGAACCAGAATATTCAAACATACAGCAAAACTTCATACTTTTTATGCAAAAGAAAATCAAATCTGCGCTTATTTCAGTATTTTATAAAGATGGTTTAGAACCTCTTTTACAAACTCTAGCTAGTCAGGGAGTTACGATTTATTCCACAGGAGGAACTCAAAAATTCATTGAAGAACAAGGCATTTCTGTGGCTCGTGTTGAAGACCTTACTTCTTATCCTTCCATTTTTGGAGGACGAGTAAAGACACTTCACCCAAAAGTTTTTGGAGGAATTTTGCATCGTCGCAATCTTGAAAGTGATAGAGAAGAAGCTGAAAATTATGAAATTCCTGAAATTGACTTAGTAATTGTAGATTTATATCCCTTTGAGGAAACTGTAAAATCAGGAGCAAGTGAAGACGAAATTATAGAAAAAATTGATATTGGTGGAATTGCTCTTATTCGTGCAGCAGCCAAAAATTACAACGATGTAGTTATTATTTCTGACAAAAAAGATTATCCACTTCTAAATCAGATTTTGAGAGACCAAAATGGAAGTACCAATTTAGAAACTAGACGTAATTTTGCAACAAAAGCATTCAATACTAGTTCGCATTACGACACAGCTATTTTTAATCACCTCAATCAAGTCAATACGCAAGGAGATGATTTGAATTTAGTTTTCAAACAAAGTATTAAAGAAGGAAGAGCCTTGAGATATGGAGAAAATCCACATCAGAGAGGCTATTTTTATGGAGACTTGGAAGCACTTTTTGAGCAGTTAAATGGCAAAGAATTGTCTTACAATAATCTTGTAGATGTTGATGCTGCTGTTGCTTTGATTGATGACTTTGAAGAGTCTAAAAATGAAACTCCTGCCTTTGCTATCCTAAAACATACCAACGCTTGTGGAATGGCAACTGCCAAAACAGTAGCCGAAGCCTATAAAAAAGCCTTTGCAGCCGATACTCTTTCTGCTTTTGGAGGTGTTTTGATTACAAATAGTGAAGTAGATAAAGAGGCTGCTGAAGCCATGAATGATTTGTTTTTTGAAGTTTTGATTGCACCTAGTTTTTCAGATGATGCGTATGATATTCTTTCTCAAAAGAAAAACCGTATTCTATTAAAACGCAAAGAGGTCGATTTTCCACACGTTCATTACAAAACATTATTAAACGGTGTAATTTCGCAAGATGCTGATAAGAAAAGAGAAACTAAAAAAGACCTCAAAACAGTAACCAAAAAAGAGCCAACAAATGAGCAGGTTGAAGCGTTACTTTTTGCAAATAAACTTGTCAAACATACCAAATCAAATACAATTATTTTGGCTGTAGAAGGACAACTTTTGGCAAGTGGTGTTGGACAAACTTCTCGTGTCGATGCACTCAAACAAGCGATTGCAAAAGCTAAAGTTTTTGGTCTTGATTTAAAAGGAGCTGTTATGGCTTCTGATGCCTTTTTTCCTTTTCCAGATTGTGTAGAAATTGCTGCACAAGAAGGAATTAGCGCAGTTATTCAACCTGGTGGTTCGATAAAAGACCAAGATTCGATTGATGTATGTGATGCAAATGGAATGGCAATGGTCTTGACAGGAACTAGACATTTTAAACATTAAAAAAACAATAGCAAACAATTAAAGGACAGGGCTAAAACCCTGTCCAATTGATAAAAATACAAATACTGTTTGCTATTACTTAATAAATATAAACCTATGATTTTAGTAACAGGAGCAGACGGACAACTAGGACAAGAGCTTCAAGCCTTAAAAAAAGCCTATCCTTTTGATTTTCATTTTACTGATTTTGAAAAGCTAGACATTACACATCCAAAGCGTGTAAATGAATTATTTGAACTTCAACATTTTGATTATTGTATCAATGCAGCAGCTTATACAGCCGTTGATAACTCTGAAAATGATAAATTGGCAGCTTATGAAGTCAATGTAGTGGGAACAACAAATCTTGCAAAAGCATGTGAAAAACACGGTGTGCGTTTGATTCATATTTCGACAGATTTTGTTTTTGATGGTAAAAAAAATACGCCTTATACAGAAAATGATACGCCTAATCCAAAGGGCGTATATGGAACTTCAAAATGGCAAGGCGAAAAAAATGTGTTATTGTATAATCCACACACTATTATTTTGAGAACAGCTTGGCTGTATTCTTCTTTTGGTAAAAATTTTGTCAAAACAATGCTTTCACTTGCTGATAAAAATCCTTTGAATGTAGTATATGACCAACTAGGAAGTCCGACTTATGCACGAGATTTGGCAGATACAATTCTTCAAATTATTCTCAATTTAGAAGATAAGAAATTTGTTGAGCCTCATTTGTGGGGAACATATCATTATTCAAATGAAGGTGTAGCGAGTTGGTATGATTTTGCTCAAGCGATTTTTGAATTGTCAAAACAAACAAAAGATAAAAAAATAAATTTACAACCTGTTCGTTCAGTGCAATTTCCAACGCCAGCAGAGCGTCCTTCGTATAGTGTATTAGATAAGTCTAAAATCAAACAGAATTTTGATATCGAAATTCCTCATTGGAGAGATGCTTTAAAGCGTTGTTTGAATAAAATGTAAATAGTACTATTGTATCAATACAGATAAAATTTGATTTCATTCATTCTTCAATTAGACAGGGTTTTAACCCTGTTATTTGAATTTGAAAGCTGATAAAACAGGGTCAAAACCCTGTTCAATTTATAATTCATTATACATTTAATGTTTGTTATTGAATGCAAATCCACAAAATAAGCTCAAATTTTAAAGAACATCAAAATCTCCTAGCTCAAAACCGAAAGGATCCTATAACAGGAGATACTATTTTGCAAGGTGATAGAGTCGTTTTTTGTGCCATTTGCAAATCGGTTTTTTTGAGTGATACGTGGGAATATTTGGGAAAACAGCATTGTGAGCAGTCTGAAACATTGGTTGAATTTCCTTTAAATTATGCTCCAATTCTTCTTAAGGCATCTGAACAGCTTTTATTTTATAGTTATCTTGCTTCAAGCAATGGATTTACCGATACTATTCCTAGAATTGACAGAAGCATTTGGAAATTTAGAGGACAGTTTACTCAGACTCATGGAGAGTTTAAAGATATATTGAATATAGCAGGGTTTATAGGAATATTGGGGATTTTTGCTGCCATTTTAATCACTAAAAATGCTTTATTTATTTTGCTTCTACTTTTAATTTTTGTATTTTTTTTCATTCTAAAAGAAAATTTACCAAGTAACAAAGCTAATAACATAACCACATTTCATAAAGAATTTAATGATACTGTTTTTTATATTTCAGACAAAAAAATAGGCTTTAGCACCTCTGTTGGAACTGAAGATTATGCTTCAGATTTTACTGACATTCAGTCAATATCATTAGATTTTTCACAGTTTATTAGTTTTTCTTCTGCTTTTGGCGATTGTATTATTGAAGATAGAAATAGAGGACAAGTAAAATTTCGTCTCAATTATTTTGAAATATTAGAAAATGATAGCTTGTTGAAAACACTAAACTTTCTAAATAAAAAATATGGCATTGAAATAAATATCAGAACTAATAGTAGAAAAAATAAGCAAAATATAGAGACTTTCATAAAGATGGAACAATCTAAAATCAACTTCTCACTTACAAATTAAAAATACAGTTTAACTATGCTCAAAAGAAATTGATCAAGAGAATAAGAACGTTATCTAAACCAACACATTATAAATGCACATCCACAAAATAACCTCAAATTTTAAAGAACACCAAAATTTCCTAGCACAAAACCGAAAAGACCCTATAACAGGAGATACTATTTTGCAAGGCGATAGAGTCGTTTTTTGTGCTGTTTGCAAATCGGTTTTTTTGAGTGATACGTGGGAATATTTGGGAAAACAGCATTGTGAGCAGTCTGAAACATTGGTGGAATTTCCTGAAAAATTGTCTAAAACAAATTTTACATTTAAAGGAAAGACTATTTTCTATGTTTTTTACCACAAGGAAAAGATATTATAAATTATTTTTCAAGTAAAATAAATAGAAATACGTGGCAAGAAAAGCAGGGAGAAATGGCTCAACAAAATTATATTTTATACAAAAAATCTCTACTTTATATTTTACTTATTTTAATGCTTTTAATTGGTTTGAGTTGCTCTTTTTTTATAGAAAATCCTTTTCCTTTTGTAGGAGCATTGCTTTTTTCGCTTCTTATTTTTTTTGTTAGTGAAATAGAACATCATTTAAAGGGAACAAACTTGAAAACTATTCATAAAAAATTCTTAGAAGATGCTTTCTACATGTATAAAGGAGGTGTGGGTTTTAGTAAAAAATTTGGAATACAAGAATTTTTTCTGCCTTCTACTAATATTCGTTCTTTAAATATTCATTTCTACCCAAATGACATATTTATTATTGAAGATATAGAAGGCAAGACTTTACAATTCCCAACTAGTTATCTTTTGATAAATGATAAGGAAAATACCCTCAAAGTACTGAATACACTAAGTGAAAATTGTATAGTTTCATTGTACTTGAAAGATGATAATTATTCTAATTTTTTCTATCATCTAGAACGTATAGTAAAAGAAAGACATTATAATATTACAATTTATAAAACTTAACTATGCACATCCAATAAATAACCTCAAATTTTAAAGAACACAACGTTTTTCTGATCCCCAAAAATGAAAATACCCTATAAACCACTTCATTTTAAAGAAGAAACTAATGACAATTTTAAAAACAATTGATTTTTTTTGTACTAAAAATAATTTTGACTTAGAAAATAAATCCATTCTTGTGGCTGCTAGTGGTGGCGTAGATTCAATGGTTTTAATTGATATTTTGTTGAAAATAAACTCTAATTGTGATAAAAAAATAAGTAAAATCGGAATTGCTCATTGTAATTTTAGTTTGAGAGGTAAAGAGTCCGATCAAGATGAAATGCTGATAAAAGAATATGCTATAAAAAACAACCTTCCTTTTCATGCTATAAGATTTGATACAAAAAAGGTTGCGAAAGAGCAGCAAAAATCTATTCAACTTATAGCTAGAGAATTGAGATATAATTTTTTTGAAAAAATTAGTCAAACAGAAAATTATGATTTTGTTGCGACAGCACATCATTTATCGGACTCTTTAGAAACCTCTATTTATCATTTGAGTAAAGGAACAGGTATTTCAGGTTTGAGAGGAATTTTGCCAAAACGAAAAATTACCAAAGAACAAACTCAAATTATTCGTCCTTTGCTTTGTCTTACCAAAGAGGAAATTTTGAATTATGCCAAAGAAAATAATTTAAAGTGGCGAGAAGATGCCAGCAATCAGACTGAAAAATACAAACGTAATTTTATACGACATCAAATTATTCCTCGTCTCACAGAAATAAATTCAGATATAGAAAAAACATTTCTAAATACTTCTGAGAGGTTACGAAGTATGGAAAACTTACTTCAATTTCACGTAAAAGAATTTGAAAAGACAATTTCAATAGATAAGGATAAAAGTAGCTTAATATACGTTTCTGAGCTGAAGAAATTAATAGAACCTTTACTTATTATTTCTGAATTTCTCAAAAAACAAGGATTTTCATACAAACAAGCCAAACAAATTGTAGAACAGCTAGAGAACTCTGAACAAGAAACTAAAACTTTTATCTCAAAATCACATATTCTCTATACAAATAAAAAGGAATGGATTTTAGTCAATCAAAACCAAAATCAAATTGATGAGGAAGATAAAGAATTTTTAATTCTATTCAATTCTAATGAGTCAGATAATTTTATTATTAAAAGTAATACAGATGAAATTAATTTAACTTTAGAAAAATGTAACCCAAAAGATGCTAATTTCAAAGGAAAAGCTATGTATTTAGATTTAGATAAATTAGAATTTCCTTTGAAATTGAGAAAATGGAAAGATGGAGATAAATTTATTCCATTAGGAATGAAAAATAAAAAGAATGTAGGAGATTTTCTAACTGACCTCAAAATTTCGATTTATCAAAGAAATTTTGTTTATGTTTTGTTATCCAAAACTAATATAGTTTGGGTAGGAATTATTGGAGAAAATCAAGTAAACGGATTAAGAATAAATAATAACTTTAAATTAAATACTACAACAAAAAATAGCATCAAAATATTTTAAAATGACTATAATGTTTAATTAAAAACGACCTGACTTGTTTACTTTAACTCTTTTATACTTAGAGTATTACTGATAAATCCTAAACAAAAGTAAAAAAAAACAAACATAATTTAAGAATTTGCGTTATAAAACCAATCACATTATATAACACCAATATTTTATTTTATTGGTTTGATGATGTTATTATTTTTTAATTCCAAAATTTTTGTATTCAACTTCTTTATTGAGTTAGAGCATTTTTATTTTCTCTATCTAATTTTTAGTTAAAGTTTTAGTTGATAACATTCTTTTTTATCTGCATTTTTACTTTTCCCAGCTATGAAATCATTTTTACTTTTATTGGTATGCTTTATCTGTATGCCTTTTTATCTATACGCTCAAACTAATATTTTCTCTTATTCATCAGGTATTTCTTATCAAGGAAAGCTAATGCAAAATGGACAACTTTATGAAGGAAATGAGACTATTTTATTTGAATTTATTTCTGAAAATGACCAAGTAAAATGGTCTGAAACACAACAAGTTGTTATTCAAAGAGGGCTTTATTCAGTTGTTTTGGGCAGTAACAATCCTATTGAAAATACACTTTTTAGCGAAAATCCTAACTTGAGATTGAGAATAAAAATAGGCGATACTGCTCCTATGATAGCTACTTCACTAAATTCTGTACCTTATGCCTATATGGCTAAAAGTGTAGCTACTGGCTCTGTCAAGCCCTCTAGTATTGAGGGAGGAGGAAATAATAAAATTCTTACTACTAATTCGATAGGAGAAGTTGTTTGGCTTAACAAAACAGATTTACAAAGCAATCCAAATTCTTTGGGTAATGCAGGTGGAGATATAAGTGGCAATTATACAAACCTTCAAATCAATGATGGAGTAATAACCACTAATAAAATTGCAGATAACACTATTGAGACAGAAGATATTAATACTAATGCTATAACTACAGATAAAATTCAAGAAGGTGCAATTACAGAAACTAAAATTCAAGGAGGAGGAAATAATAAAGTTCTTACAACAACAGGAACAGGAGAAGTTATTTGGGTAGACAGAAGTACCTTTACTTCAGGTTCACTTGGAAATGCAGGAGGTGATTTAAGTGGTGATTACTCAGCTTTAGAGCTAAAAGAAAACGTAGTTTCAAGTTTTGAGTTATCTGATAATGCAGTTGAGACGATTAATATTACTAATGAAGCTATCACAGAATCAAAAATCAAAAAAGGTTCAGCCAATACAGTGATGGTCACTGATGGCAGTGGAAACGTAAGTTGGGAAAATCGCAGTAATTTTGATGTCACTCCAACTAGTTTAGGTTCAGCCGATGGTGATATTGAAGGCACTTATGATGCTCTTCAACTGAAAGAAAACGTAGTTTCAAGTTTTGAATTATCTGATAATGCAGTTGAGACGATCAATATTACTAATGAAGCTATCACAGAATCAAAAATCAAAAAAGGTTCAGCCAATACAGTTATGGTAACGGATGGTTCAGGAAACGTAACTTGGGAAGACAGAAGTAATTTTGATGTTACTCCAACTAGTTTAGGTTCAGCCGATGGTGATATTGAAGGCACTTATGATGCCCTTCAACTAAAAGAAAATGTAGTTTCAAGTTTTGAGTTATCTGATAATGCAGTAGAAACGAATAATATAGAAAATGAAGCTGTAACAGAATCAAAAATCAAAAAAGGTTCAGCCAATACAGTGATGGTCACTGATGGCAGTGGCAATGTAAGTTGGGAAAATCGCAGTAATTTTGATGTCACTCCAACTAGTTTAGGTTCGGCAGATGGCGATATTGAAGGCACTTATGATGCTCTTCAACTAAAAGAAAACGTAGTTTCAAGTTTTGAATTATCTGATAATGCAGTAGAAACGATTAATATTACTAATGAAGCTATCACAGAGGATAAAATCAAAAAAGGTTCAGCTAATACAGTGATGGTCACTGATGGCAGTGGCAATGTAAGTTGGGAAAATCGCAGTAATTTTGATGTCACTCCAACTAGTTTAGGTTCAGCAGATGGTGACATTGAAGGCACTTATGATGCTCTTCAACTAAAAGAAAACGTAGTTTCAAGTTTTGAATTATCTGATAATGCTGTTGAGACGATTAATATTACTAATGAAGCTATCACAGAATCAAAAATCAAAAAAGGTTCAGCCAATACAGTGATGGTCACTGATGGCAGTGGCAATGTAACTTGGGAAGATAGAAGTACCTTTACTTCAGGTTCTTTAGGAGCAGCTAGTGGCGATTTAAATGGTACGTATCCCAATTTAGAAATTAATCCTAATGCTGTTACTTCAATTGAACTTGCTGATTATGCTGTAACTTCTCAAAAAATTCAAGGTGGGACAGCTAATACAGTTATGATAACGGACGGTTCAGGAAGTGTAACTTGGGAAGATAGAAGTACCTTTACTTCGGGTTCTTTAGGAGCTGCTAGTGGCGATTTAAACGGTACGTATCCTAATTTACAATTAAATGCTAATGTTGTCACTACAAATGAACTTGCTGATAACTCTGTTAATTCTCAAAAAATTCAAGATGGAACTATAACTTCCCAAAAAATTCAAAATGGTTCTATAACGGATACAAAATTATTGAATGGAGCAGTTTCAGAGCTAAAAATTCAAAATAATGCTGTTACAAGTAACAAAATTGCAAATAATGCTATAACTAATAGTAAAATTACAAATAATGCAGTGAGTGCTAACAAAATTCAAAGTGGAGGAAATGACAAAGTGCTTTTGACTAGTGCTAGTGGTACAGTATATTGGGAAGATCAATCTTCTTTTGCTAGTTCTTTACCTGCTACGTCAGGAGATTTAACTGTAAATGGAGATTTCTTAGTAGGTGGAGGTAATGATGTTATTTTTGGTGATGCAAGTAATCTGGATGATAGATTTGACATGTATGGTGAATTTGATCATTATGGAGACCATTTTCACGTAAATGATACAGAAGCCAAATTTGATAAGGGTATCAATGTAAAAGAAAACTCAAACTTTAAAGATGATGTAAGAATAGAAGGAGATTTGAGAGTGGATGGAAATTTTACAAATCCTAGTGATATTCGTTATAAGAGAAATATTCAAACAATGAATAATTCACTCAATGATATTTTGTCTTTACGTGGAACTACTTATTACTGGAAGGATACAGTTGCCATGAATAATAGATTTCAATTTGGAGTAATTGCTCAAGAAGTAGAAGAAGTATTTCCTAATTTGGTAGTTACAGATGAAAATGGTTTTAAATCTGTAAATTATATAGGTCTTGTTCCCGTTTTGTTACAAGCTACTAAAGAACAACAAGAAATAATTGAACAGAAAGAAACAAAACTTCAAGAATTAGAAACTCGTTTGGAAGAACTTGAAAACAAATTGATAGATTCTGAAAAATTAAATGCTAAGAATGAAGCTACACAGAATAATCAACAATCAGATACCGAAAAACGTCTAGCAGAACTAGAGCGCATGCTCAAAGTGCTTACAGTTAAAAATATAGCTGATACAGAATAATTATTCTTCTTGATGAATAAATAAAAAAGCCTTTCAATTCTATAAATAATAGATTTGAAAGGCTTTTTATTTTAGCTAATTGTTTTAAGTTAATTATGCTTCTACTGTCTTTGAAGCATGTTTAAATGCAGCTTTAATTTTATCTACATAATCCAATTTTTCCCAAGTAAAGAATTCTACTTCACGCTCTTCTACTGTCGTAGTTTGGCTAGTAACATTCCCTTTTTGTTCAGATTTGATAGTAGAAAAACTTACTTTGTCTGTATATGTTTCACGTCCCATATGTCCGTAAGCAGCCGTTGGAGAGAAAATAGGATTTGTAAGTCCTAAACGACTAATAATAGCTGAAGGACGCATATCGAAGATTTCATTTAATTTTTCTGCAATCTGTCCGTCTGTCAAATCTACTTTAGAAGTACCATAAGTATCTACAGAAAGAGAAACAGGCTTTGCTACACCAATTGCATAAGCAACCTGAACAAGAGCTTCATCAGCAATTCCAGCAGCTACCAAATTTTTGGCAATATGACGAGTTGCATACGCTGCACTTCTATCTACTTTGGAAGAATCTTTTCCAGAAAATGCTCCACCACCGTGTGCGCCTTTTCCACCGTATGTATCAACAATAATCTTACGACCTGTAAGACCAGCATCACCATGAGGACCTCCAATTACAAATTTTCCAGTAGGATTGATATGGAAAACAGTATCTTTTGTAATTAATTTATCAGTAATAACACGAGGAATGACAATTTTCTTAACATCTTCGTTGATTTTTGCAAGCATAGCAGCTTCCGAATCAAAATCATCATGTTGAGTAGAAACTACAACTGTATGAACATGAATAGGCTGGTTATTATCATCATACTGAATAGTAACTTGTGCTTTTGCATCAGGACGTAAATAAGGCATTAAATGCGATTCTTCTTTACGGATTTTGGCAAGTTCTTTCACAATTCGGTGAGAAAAAGCAAGAGCCATTGGCATATATTCAGGAGTTTCTTTAGTTGCATAACCAAACATCATTCCTTGGTCACCTGCACCTTGTTCTTCATTTTCTCTATCTACGCCTTGAGCAATATCAGGAGATTGACTATGAAGAGTAACAATAACACCACAAGATTCTGCATCAAAACGATATTCATCACTGTTATAACCAATATGTTTAATTGTCTTGCGAGCTACCTCTGCAATATCAACATACGCCTGTGTAGTAACTTCTCCAGCTACTACTACAAGTCCTGTTGTTACAAGTGTTTCACAAGCTACTCTTGATTTTGGATCTTGAGAAAGCATTGCATCTAATACAGCGTCAGAGATTTGGTCAGAGATTTTATCTGGATGTCCTTCAGATACAGATTCAGAAGTGAACAAATAAGCCATTCGTATAAATTTAGGAAAATGAAGTAAAAATTTTTTCTTTATAATCAGTAAACAGTTTTATCAAAATATTCATCTTTACAATAGATTTTATATCGATAAAGCTAAAAGTAATTCATAACTACTATTGATTTTAAGCAAGCAAAAATACAAAGCTAAAGCCAAATTACAAAAATATAAGTCATTCAAAACTTTCTTTTATCGTTTTTTCTTATAAAATTTGATTAAAGTCATAATTAATAAAAAAAATAAATGAATTTCTACCCAGGACCTTCAAAAGTATATCCACAAATAAAAGATTGGCTCAAAGAGGCTTATGATGATGGCATTTTAAGCATTCAACATCGTAGCCAAAAATTTATGCAGATATATGAAAATATTGTCAAAAATCTACAAGACAAACACAATATCCCCAAAGACTATACAATCGTTTTTACTTCTTCGGCTACAGAATGTTGGCATATTTTAAACGATACATTTGGCAATGATTCTTTTTCAGAATTGAATACCTATCATTTTTACAATGGTGCTTTTGGTAAAAAATGGTTTGAGTACAGAAAAGTAAATTATCCAAAGACGAGTTTTGGAATTGAGTTTGGTCTTAATGAGCAACTAGAAGATGTGTTTTTTCAACAAATCCCACAAAATGATTATTTACCTAATATAATTTGTCTGTGTCAGAATGAGACATCAAATGCAACTCAAATTTCTCAACAAATACTCTCAGAAATTAGACAGAATAGACAAAACGATTTCATTTTTGTAGATGCTACTTCTTCTTGGGGAGGACAAAATCTAAACTTCTCTGATGCTGATGCGTGGTTTGTGTCTGTTCAAAAATGTTTTGGGCTTCCTGCTGGTCTTGGAATTATGGCTCTTTCGCCTAACTTAATTGATTTTTATCAAAATGAAATTCAAAATTCAAAAAATAACTCTGCTATTGCTCTTACCAATGATAAACCTTCTGCTGTTGTTGGTGTCCCGACCAACGACAAACACAAACCAAAAAAATACAATCAACTTTCATTTTTACTAGAAAAAGCAAAAGACTTTCAAACGACTTATACACCCAATGTTTTTGGAATATATTTGCTTTCCAAAGTGACTAGTTTTATTCCCACTATTTCTGTTACTTCTCAAAAACTAGAAAAAAGAGCAACTGATTTATATGATTTTTTAGAAGAAAATAGATATAAAATATTGATAGAAAATAAATCTGTTCGTTCTCAAACTGTCTTAGCAATAGAACTAAATGAACCAAAACTTAGTTTTTTAAAACAAAAAGCCAATCAATCGAATATTATTTTAGGAAATGGATATGGAAAATGGAAACAAAATACATTCAGAATTGCTAACTTTCCACAACATACCGACGAAGAATTCAAAATTTTGAAAGAATTTTTAAAGTAGCTTACGCTTTAGCGTGAGAAAAAAGTATCGAATGCTTTAGCTTTCGGAAAGAAGCAACACAACTCTTCTATTTTCATTGATGATTGATAAAAATACCTTACTTTTGTGTCATGAAGACAACTGAAACAAAACAACCAGCAGAACTTACAGAATTATTAAACGAAACATCTATTTTTGAGTGGATAAAAAATAGTGCTGATGCGCTAAATTTACAAACTTTTGTAATAGGTGGATTTGTACGAGATTTCTTATTAAAGAGAAAAAAAGAAACCAAAGATATTGATATTGTCTGTATTGGAAGTGGAATTACACTTGCCAAACATGTGGCTAAATCGTATGGACAAGCAAATAATGTTTTTGTAAACGTTTCTATTTTTAAGCGTTTCGGAACGGCAATGATTACGCTAGAAGATGAGCAAACTAAGCAAAAAATAGAAGTGGAGTTTGTAGGCGCAAGAAAAGAATCGTATGATTTTGATTCAAGAAAACCAACTGTAGAAGAAGGAACACTAGAAGATGACCAAAAACGTAGAGATTTTACAATCAATGCGCTTGCTGTTAGTCTGAATGCAGAAACGTATGGAAAGTTTTTAGATCCTTTTGATGGATTGAAAGACTTGCGTAAAAAAATAATTCGTACTCCTTTAGCTCCTGAAAAGACATTTTCTGACGATCCTTTGCGTATGCTTCGTGCTGTGCGTTTTGCTTCTCAACTCGGCTTTGATATTGAAGTAAATACCTTTGAGGCTCTTTCTACTCAAAAAGAAAGAATAAAGATTATTTCGCAAGAACGCATCACAACAGAACTCAATAAAATTATACTTTCGAATCCTCCTTCGTATGGTTTTAAGTTGTTGTTTCAATGTGGACTTTTGGAGCTTATTTTCTCTGAAATGACAGATTTGCATGGCGTAGAATATATTGATGGAAAAGGACACAAAGATAATTTTTATCATACATTACAGGTTTTGGACAATGTAGCCAAAGTTTCTGATGATTTGTGGTTGCGTTGGGCAGCTATTATGCACGATATTGCAAAGCCAGCAACAAAACGTTTTGATAAGCGTGTAGGATGGACTTTCCACGGACATGAAGACAAAGGCGCACGAATGACTCCATATATTTTCAAAAAACTACGTCTTCCTTTAGACTCTAATATGCGTTTTGTGCAAAAATTAGTTAGGCTTCATTTGCGTCCTATTGCTCTTGTTAAAAAGACAATTACCGATTCGGCTATTCGTCGTGTGCTTTTTGAAGCTGGTGAAGATGTAGATGCACTTATGATGCTTTGTCGTGCTGATATTACCTCAAAAGACCATAGCCGAGTGCAGCGTTATCTACAAAATTTTGATAAGGTAGAAAAACGAATGTCAGAAGTAGAAGAAAAAGACCAATTGCGTACTTTTCAACCTGTTATTGATGGCGAAATAATTATGAAAACGTTTGGACTCAAACCTTCAGCAGAAGTAGGAAAAATAAAAATTGCTATCCGAGAAGCCATTTTGGAAGGAGAAATTAGAAACGAATACGAAGAAGCATTTAATTTTATGCTGAAAGAAGGCAAGAAGTTGGGTTTGACAAAGGTTTAGTGATTTTTCTGTTTATTAAAACTTTGTCAGTAGTTTTTTTGGTAATCCAAAATAACTCTGACAATAGTTGCGAACTAACTATTGACAGTCTTATGAAAAAACTGTCAAAGTTTATAAATCTTTCAACAAAACCCCAATTTCTACCGTAGTGAGTTAGAATCTTAAAAATAGTATTTTACTAAAAGCCACCTAACTCACTTCAAAATGTCTTTTATCTCAAAAAAATCTTGTTTTTCCTTTTTTTTATTGTCTTTATTTTTTCTGTCAAATTCTTCTTTATTTGCTCAAAATAGCGTAGTAGAAGGTATTTTACAAGACAAAGAAACCAAAGAAATTTTACCTTTTTGTAATGTCTATCTCAAAAAGACACAACTAGGAACTGTCAGTAATTCAGAAGGAAAATTTAGACTTCTCATTCCTAAAAAGCAGAAAAACGACACACTTTTTATTTCTTATATCGGTTATAAAACCAAAAAAATAGCTGTTTCTGATTTAATTTTTCAAAAGAAAACTGTCATTTTCTTAGAAACTGACCAAACCAAGCTCAATGAAATCGTTGTTCAAGATTATACAGCCGATTTTATTATCCAAAAAGCAATAGAGAATATTCCTAAAAACTATTATAACGAATCTCATAAAACAAAAAGTTTTTATAGAGTTGTTTCCCAAAAAGATGCTCAACAAGGAAAAAACTATGTGCATTTGTCAGAAGCCGTTTTTGACCTTCATCTTTCCAAAACAGATAATCCAAATCAGCAGTTTAAGCTAGAAAAAATGAGAGCTATAAAAGATGAAAAGGCTTCAAAAGGAATTGATTTGGGACTAAAACCAAAAGCAATTTTTGAAATGGATATTGTAAATTATAAAAACGGAATTGATTTACTTACCAAAAAAGGGTTAAAACTACATACTTTTGAGCTAGAAGAGTATAAAATGGTCGATGGAAAAGCAGCTTTCAAAATTACTTTTGACCAAAAAGAGGAGAAAAAATCGGGCTACAAGGGCTATATTCTTATCGATAAAGAAACATTTGCTTTTCTTTATTTTGATTTTAAATTGAGTGAAAAAGGAATCAAATATAACAAATTTGGCGATGCAGCAACAAGAGTATTGATGAATTTGCTTGATGTTCATATCGAAGTCGTAGATAATCACTATCAAATTCAATATAAAAAAGTTGGAGATACATACTATTTGAATAATGTTTCAGATAATACGCTACTTAATTTTAGTTCTACTCGTCAGAATTTCAATTTTGATTTGGACACACAAGTTGATTATCTCACTACGGAAATTGACACGACTAATAAAACACCTTTTGAAGAAGAGGAGATTTTAGGAAAAGGAAAGCTCATCGAACATCAAAATTCTATTTATGATAAAGATTTTTGGAAAGAGTATACAATTGTTTTGCCTTCAAATGATTTTGTAGAAATTGCGAAAGTTTTGGAAGCCAACAACAAAGCAAACGACCTAAAAACTCAGATAGAGGAAAAGCTACACAAGTTTTCAAAAGATAAAAAGGTTCGAATGGACTCCCTACTTACTTTCTATAATAATGAAGGTTTGTTTAATGGAAATGCACTTATTGTTGATGATGGGAAAACAATTTTACAGAAAAGCTATAATAATGAATTAACTCAAAATACTCAAAACTCACAGTTTCGGATTGGTTCTTTGAGTAAGACTTTTACAGCTATGTTGATCTTGCAATTAGAAAATAAAGGAAAGATTAGTTTTGAAGATTCAGTAGGTAAGTTTTTACCAAGTTATAGACACAAACAAATCAAAATTTCAGAGCTTTTGAGCCATCAAAGTGGAATTCCAGATTATCTGAAAAAGAATGAATATGTTACTCAAATAATGACAAAGGCATTTTCACCAAAAGAATTAGTCTATCGTTTTTGTAGTGATAGTTTGGAGTTTGAGCCGAGTAAAAAGTTTGCTTATTCAAATTCTAATTATGTTATTTTGGCTAGAATCATTGAAAAAATAACAAATCAAGATTTCGGAATTGTTTTAAAAGAGCGAATTTTTGAACCTTTAGAAATGAATGATACTTTTTTTGGAGAAGACAAAACTGAAAATTCTAATCTATCAAAAGCCTTTTTATACGGAAAAGTAGAGCCATTTTATTTTATTCAAAATAGTATTGGAGCAGGTGGAATTACTTCGACAACAGAAGATTTATTGAAATGGAGTAAAGCATTGGATGGTAAAAACGAAAACTTTATGTCTTTATCTCAGATTGAAAAGTTATTTGTTCCACAGGCTGAATATATAGATTGGGAAGCCTATTATGGATATGGTTTTATGATTGATAAGTATTATTTCCTGACTTCCAAAGACCGAAAAATAATTTATCATCCTGGAACTGATTTTGGATTTTATACTATGTTTTTGAAGCAACCTGAATCTGATATTACAATTATTTTACTCAATAACACAGGTGATTTTCCTCGTTTTGATATAAGTGAAATTATCTTGAACGAATTTGATTAAAATAATCAAATTACCTTCTTCATTTTCCTTAATAATCCCATAAGTGTAGGATTTAAAAATTTACTTCGCTGATAAACTTGTTTTATTTCTGGGTTTTTAGCGACAAAATCAGGTTCATTTTTGACTAAATAAGAAGTTATTTTCTTTACTTGTTTCCAACTTTGAGCCTGTTCTTTTTTGTCTTTTGTTTCGATGGCTTCATAATAAAAAATAAGTTGATTCAGAAGATTATAACAAAAAGCCAAATGAAGTTGAGTTTCTGTAAAAGAATTAGTTATCTCAAAAATATCATCAGAACTTTGATTTTCTGTATAAAAACCTAATTCTTTAAATTTTGAAAGTATATTTTTTACAATTTCTTGATTTTTAGTATTTTGGCTATTTTGAAAAGAGGATAAAATTTTACTAAAAACTTTTGCATAATCCCTAGCAAAACCACTTTGTTGCGTCAAACTCTTACTTTCTGTATGATAGAGATATTTTGAAAAAATACTATCTATATAAACACTTTTTTCATTTAGAAAGACAGGTACAAAAAATTCATAATCCATTCCAAAATGAAATTCTTTTTTTAGGTTTCCATACTTTTCAATTAATTCTTTTCTAAAAAATGAAGAAGGTTGAGGAAAAGGAAGACCAGCCAAAGAACGTTCTAAAAAATCAGTTGAAGAAGCTCCAAATTCTTTATCAAGCATATTTTCGCCGAAAAGAATTGTCTTTCCATGCACCACAAAAATCTCTTTATTTATATCTTTCTCAAATTCGGCTGCAATAGTATGTAGTGCATTGGGCATAAGTTGGTCGTCCGAATTAATCCACGTAATTATGTCGCCCGTTGCTTTTTCAAAGCCTTTATTAATGGCGTGGCTTTGCCCTTCGTCTTTTTCACTTATCCAAAAAGAAAAATGAGCGTCATATTTTTTGATAATCTCCAAAGAACCATCATTACTTCCTCCATCAATCAAAATATATTCTAAATTATCATATCCTTGCGAAATAATAGATTGAATAGTTTTTTCAAGATAAGCAGCTTGATTGTAAGAGGGAGTAATGATAGAAATGCGCATTTAATAAAGATAGAATTTAGAAATCAGAATGTAGAATTAAAGGCGAATACAAGTAATTTTAACACTAAGTTGGCAAGAAACACTAAGAAAAGAAATTTGAAACAATTAAAACAGAAAGAAACTTCCTCTAACTGATAACTGATAACTGATAACTGATAACTGATAACTGGTTACTTTGTATTAGCTTGTTGATAAATTGCTTCTGCACGTTCGAAATCTTGAGCAGATGATTCGGAAAATCCATCTTGAATAAGCGTTTCTATAATTTTGTTTCGCTCTCCTGTATAAGGTAAATCTTGTTTTTTTGCCAAAATAAAAGGAGTTTGTTCTGTTGAAAGTCCTTCTGAAAGCAATGATTCAGAAAAATCAAAGTTTGCTTCTGCTTTTATATTAATTATAATTGTAGCTACTTTTTCAGGCAAACATTTAAAGAAAATAGCACTTTTGTCTTTACGAGTTTGAAGATAGCGAATAGAACCGTTCATAATTTTTAATTTTTAGTATAATTAGGAAATTAAAATGAATTCAAAAGTACGTAAAATATTTAGTATGAAATAAGTTTATCAAGCTAAACCACAAAAACTTCAATCATCTCATGGGTGAAACACTGACAAGAGAAATAAAATGTTTTTAAACCCTCAACTCAAAAATCATTTTTTTGATAACTGATAACTTATTATCTTCCTCCTCTTCCTCCAGTAGTTCCACGTCTGTTTTGATTTTTGAGTGTAGCATAATAACGAGCCGAAACCGATAAATCTCTAAAATCTCCCACTGCATAGGTTACACTATCCCAAGCACCACCACGCACAATAAAACCGTCTATTACATTGAAAGAAAGAAAGTCAGCATTTCCATTTTCATCTAAAAAACCATTTCCTACTTGGTTTCTTTGAAAGTTTAATGAGTTTGCATGATTTATTTTTACGCAGTATTCCCAAACATTTCCACTAAGTTCCATTACTCCCCAAAAACTTGCACCTGCTTGTAAACGTAACTCAAAATTAGAAGTAGAAAAATCAGAACCTTTTGCACTAAAACCATTTCTCAAAACTCCATTCAATTGATTGACTTCTATTCCAGAATTGTAAGTTGCTAGTCCTGCCGAATCTGTAACGTTTGCTAGTTCCGAAACGGTTTCGCTTTCTGTTCCGTCATTTTGAATTGTATTTGCATCTACAATATAAGGTGTTCCCCAAGAAAACTCTCCTTTTATCGGATTTGTTACTCCTCGTGCAGCTTTCTCAAATTCTAATTCTGTAATTGGTCGTAAGGCTGCCCAATCTAAAAAAGCAGCTACATCTTCTGCATTGAGCCAGTTACAAGCTCTATATTTTCCCTCTCTGACTTCATAAATTGCAGGAATATTTAAGTTTTCGTTGCCTTTTTCTTTTATAAAAATAGAATTACGAAGAGCATTTGAAGAAGTTATTAAAGCAGAAGTAGCAACATCACTTTCTGGAGAGTTTGCAGTTCTGTTTAATTGCTGTTTGAAAGTCAAAGTATTGAGAAAGTCTGTATATTGATTTTGATTAATTTCATATTTCATAATCCAAAAACCATCATAACCCTTTGGAAAAGTAGTGGGAATTGTGGAGTTAGCAAATTCTTCTTTTCCATTATTTCCATATAAATTGCCCTGATCTGTTCCTACCAAAATTTCATTTTCAGAGTGTATCAAAAATGGTTTTATATCTGTGCTATCATTTGTCTGTGTGGCTTTTCGAAGGGCATTTTGAGAACTCACACCATCTCCTACAAAAAAACTTCCCTCATCTACCCAAACCATTTCAACGGCATAAAGTGCAATATCATAAACCCCAAATTGATTTTTTATTTCATCAGGTAATTTTATGGAAATAGAAGTTTGAGAAACTCCGTTTTTTTCTTCTTGTATAATCGAACTCAGAAAAAAGCCTCCTTTATCCTCTACTGTTTCTAATTCTGTATCTGAAACTTGAGTTGTATTCTGATTGATAAAAATATCATTTTCTGATAGATATATATGCTTCCAAATATAATCATTTGTACGTATCTTTAAAAAACACCAAACTCCATCTTTAAAAATGAAGTCATTTTTTTGCGTAGAAGAAGAATTTTCTGAAGCTGTGGTAAGTTCTTTGTTAAAAAACCAACTGTTTTCCCATTTTATCGTACACTCTAAAAAGTTATTTTCTGTTATGTATAAATTTTCTACTTTTACATTATTAGCAAAGCTATTTGTAGGAATATGTATTAAAAAAATACTACCAATTATTAGTAAAAAAAATGTTGTAAATCGCCTTTTTTGAATCTCTTGTTTCATTTTAGTTGTATCTGAATTTTTGAAAAGTACCTCTTAGTTATCTAAAAAGAATTATGAAAAAAATATGTACGTCTAATTTATTATTTAGCCTTCTTGTTTTAAGTTTTCTGCTTTCTCTACAAACAACTTCTGTTTTTGCTCAAGGTTGTAGTGATGCAGGTTTTTGTACGATGGGAGCTATGCGCCCTGACCAGCCTTTTAGCAAAAAAATCAATATTCGTCTTCGTTCTGTTAGTTTGACACAATATATCGGACTTACTAAATTTGATGACAAAATTCTTTCTTATGTTGCAGAGGCAAATGTAGGAATTTCTGACAGATGGCAAGCACAAATTAAACTTCCTTATACTTTTGTACAAGGTCCTTTGGCAAACACACAAGGAGTTGGAGATATTTCTTTGAGTTTGACAAGAACACTTATTCAGAAAAAAGAATGGCAATTAAACGCTACTTTGGGTGCAAAAATACCTACAAACGATGCAAATTTCAAAAATGATACAGGTTTATCTTTACCTATGTATTATCAGACTAGCTTAGGTACTTATGATGTAATTGCAGGAATTGCATTTATAAATAAAAATTTTTTATTTGCAGCAGGTATTCAACATCCTTTTAATCAAATAGATAATGGCTTTAAATGGGGCATTTGGCAAGAACATCCACTGTCTGAAAAAGCCAATCATTATCCTGTTGCACAGTTTTTAGATAGAGGAACAGATGCTATGCTTAGAGCAGAATATAATCTTCGTTTCTCAAAGTGGAGTATGAATGTTGGTATTCTGCCAATTTATCGTTTTACACCTGACATAATTACATCACCAGCAACAGGAGAGAGAGTAGAAGTAGAGGATAGCAAAGGAGTTGCTGTGAGTGGACTTATTGGAGGAACATATAATTTTTCAGTTCGCTCAAGTCTGAAACTTCTTTTAGGAAAACAATTGCAAAAACGTTATACAAATCCTGATGGACTTTCAAGAGAGTGGGTAAATACAATTACATATCAATATAGATTCTAAAGCTAAATTTAAAAATAGGCACGAAATTTTCATTCTTTATAAAGTGCTACAATAATTAAATTGTAGTTTAACATCTCATTAACACTTAAATTTGAAGAAAATATCTGTTTTGATTTACTAATTTTGTAAATTTGCCATTATCAGAATTTTCATCAGAATTATATTAACATAATTTTCATCATTAAAAAAACCGTATTAGCAATGAAAATCACAAAATACTCTTTTGCATCTTTAGCTTTTAGCTTTTGTTTATTCTTATTTTTATCAGCAGGCGCAATGGCGCAAGGCGTTTTTCAATTTGATGTAGAATCTTTTGATTTCTCAACAGTAGAAGAAGGAGACAAAGCTGAAAAAACATTTACTTTCAAAAATACAGGAAATCAACCAATTATTTTGAGCAATGTACGTGCTTCTTGTGGTTGTACTACTCCTAACTGGACTCGTGAGCCAGTTATGCCAGGTCAGACTGGTAAAATTGATGTAAGCTACAATAGTGCAGGTCGCCCAGGTGCTTTCAATAAAACAATTACAATTACTTCGAATGCAACTGAAGCTACAAAAGTTTTGACTATTCGTGGAAATGTAGTAAGTGACCCAGCAAATGATCCAAAAATGACAGTAGAACGTACTACAGTAGCTTTGGGTAAAATCAAAAAAGGAGAAGCTGTTACTTATAAAATTTCTTTCAAAAATGATGGAAAAAAACAACTTCAAGTTCATAACCTAACTAGCAAATGTAACTGTGTAAAATTAGCAGGAAGAGCTACTGCAAATGCAGGTGAAACACAAGAATTAGAAATCGTGATTACTCCAACACAAACGGGAGCTTTTGAAGACGATATCGTAATCTATACAAACAGCCGTGCACAAGGAACAACTACTATCAAACTTACAGGAACAGTAGTAGAAGGCTCTAGCAGCGTTCTTCGCAATGAAAATTCTGGATTCTAATAATTGAATTCATTTTTATAAAACTCTAAAAAACCTTATTTGATTGATTTCAAATAAGGTTTTTTTGTGGAAATGATTTAAAAGACAAACAAATTCTCAATTTTATAGTAATTTTGGATAAAATAAATCTATAAAATAGAAGTAAAAATAGTCACATGAAAATTAGTATTATCACAGCACGCTCAAAAAATGGTGTCATCGGTTCAAATAGTTCACTTCCTTGGAAAATGCCTTCTGATATGCGGTTTTTTAAACAAAGTACGATTTTTCATCATGTCTTGGTAGGAAGAAAAACGTATGAAAGTTTTACTATTCAGCTTGTAGATCGTCCCTCTCTTATCTTGACAAGAAAGTCTGACTATGAGCCAAAATACGAAGAAGACCAAACTATAAATACATTGGAAGAAGGAATCAAGAAAGCTAAAGAGAAAAATGAAACAGAGCTTTTTATTATCGGAGGAGGGGAAATCTATAAACAAGCATTAGATAAAAATCTTGTTACCCACATGTACATAACTGAAATTGATGCAGTTATAGAAGGAGATACTTTTTTTCCAGAGTTTGATGAATCAGAATGGAATATCATCAGAAAAGATGATTTTACAGCAGGAGAAAAAAACGATTATGATTATAGTTTCGTTTTGTATGAGAAGAAATAAGATTATAAAAAACTAGCTCAAGTGTCGACGCTTGAGCTAGTTTTTTATATCTTTATTCCAATGAAGCGATATAAATTAGTCCTTTATCTACATAAAGTGGGTCATACGTGGTAGCTTGCCAAAAAATAGGATGTTCTTTTCCTGTGTTATGAATATGAAAGGCATTTTTGTAATCTCCTTTTTCAAGATATTTTCCATAATTGGCGATACACCATTGAATAGCAATTTGAAGTCCTTTTTCTCCATTCAAATCATCAATAGTCAAACCTTCTTTTACCACATGGTATCCCATAATTTGCAAAGCTCCCCAAGAAGTAGCCAACATAGTTAGTTCTTGAGTAGAATAACGTTCTAAATCTTGTTGAGTCAAATTTCCGTACTTTTTTCTTCTTCCTTCCTTTACAGCTTTCAATTTTTCAAAAACATTGGGTTCATAACGACTTTGAGGAGGATTTTGGGCTGAGCATTCTAGTAAAACCAATGCCTTAAAATATTCAGAAGGAGCTTCCAATTCTTCACAAATACGTTCTATTTCTGCTCCATAATTCCGTTCTACTTTCATAACTGCATTCATTTTGGCACGTTCTGAAAAAATAGGCTTGAGTGCGCTATACGAACAAGAACGAAAATTCCATACAAGATGAACAATAATAACAGCAATAAATATTTTGAGAAATAAACGCATAGGAAGAATTACGAATTACGAATTAAAAATTATGGGTGATGACTGCCATTGTTGCTGTTTTAGCATAGCGACACCACCAATAAAATAATTTTTTTTGATAAATGCTTGATAAAAATACTATTTTTCTTAGCAGGAAGCAACAGAAACTATCAATAATTACTTATTTTCTTCTAAAGAAATTAGATTAACAAGTAAACGATAAGCACCTGTTACACCTTCTGGAAGTTGTCTAAACCAAGAAATTCCTGTATAAGCAAAATTTCCTTTTCCGTATTTAGCAATCAAAATACTTCCTTTTTGAGCTTCTTCTCCTGTATCAAAACTACTAATTGGAGCTTCAAAATGTTCGTCCCACGTATCAGCAAAATAAAGTCCTCGTTCTTGTGTCCAGCCTTCAAAGTCTAAAGGAGTAATCTTGTTTGGAGTATTCAAAACGGGATGGTTAGGAAGTTCGAAAACTACTGGAGCATCTTCTTGAGTTACTCGCTCTCTAGAAATATGAAACGGATAAACTCCAATTTCGTTGCTTACCAATCTGTGAGATGTATTGTATTGAACAATCAAGTTTCCTCCGTCTTCTACATATTTGTGTAGTTTTGGAAGATAAATAGCTAATTCTTCTTGAATATTAAAAGCACGAATTCCTGTCAAGACAGCATCATAGACGGATAAATCGGTTGTTCCCAAATTTTTGGCTTCAATAATATCTACTTGATAACCAATTTGTTCTAATGCCTTTGGTACATAATCACCAGCACCTAAAATATAACCTATTCGTTCTCCTTTTTTCTCTAATTCGGCACGCATCAAACGAACTTTTGCATTCGGAAACATCGCTTGATAGGGAATATGGTCATAATCAATTTTTTCCATTGATTTAGCAAATTCGGTTTTACTTATTTTTCCTTCTTCCTCATTATAATTTAATTCTACTAAAAACGCATTATTTTGATTTGTTGTAGGAGGAGTAATTTCAATTTCTATGATTTTAGTTTCTCCTTTTTTGGTAAAAGAAAAATCTGCATTTGAAGGGGAAGGCGTAAAATAAATTTGCTTTGCTTCTACTGCTTGTGGACTTTGTTTTTCTGAAACGATATTTATTTTTCCAAAAACAGAGTTATCAGTATTTGAAAGTAATTCTAGCTTCACTTTTTTAGGTTTATTGTCTGCAAAAATTATCACATCATCTAAAAAACGAGCTGTAACTTTTGGTACAACTAACAAAGGTGCATATTTTTCTCCTTTTACTGGGTCAGTATATTTATGTTGAATAGGCAAATCAAAACTCAATTCTTGATTTTCTACTTTTAAAGTAACACTTAATTTAAGATTTGCAGGGTTGCTTGGTAAACCTCTTAACTCTTGATTATCAACTGAATACATTCCTGTTGTTTGATTTTCATTGAGCCAATATGGATTCGAATTTTTTATATTTTCTACTTGAATTGTTTTAGAAAAAGTATTGAGTTCATTCGTTTTGATAGACGTATTATAGGCATTAAAATGAAATGGCTGTAAATCAGTTTTTCCTTGTAGATTTTCAGTAAGTAACATTACTGTCGTAACTTCAATAGGGACATCAAAACGTTTAATAAAATTCAATTCCATTTTCAAAGAATCTCCATTTGCTACTTGCGAATTATCTGTAATAGCTTCTGCAAAAAGTCCCCCTGTTGTGAAAATAAGCTCTGTAAGAATTTTCTTTGCATTTTCTGTAATCGGATTTTTTTCTAATTTATTTACTTCTTTATAGGCTTCGATAACCAAATTGAATGAATTTTGTGGTTTTGCTGGATTGTATTCTTTTTTTAACTTTTGAATTAAAGTCACAAATTTCTCACTTCCTTTGATTCTACTCCAATCTGTTGTAACTCCTTTAAAAGCATTTTTTTCTGGTAAATCACCCTTCAAAATCTGTAAATATTCAGTTTGCTGACCTCTAAAACCAGCACTTCCAAAACCTTGACTTTTGTGTTGTGAACGACTCTGCGCTGCAATTTCATTATATGATTTTCCTAAAACAGCATCATAGCCACCAATTTCGATAGTCATTGTGCTATCTTTGCTCATTTCCATTCCATTTCTACTAAAAAACCAAGAAGAAGTATTCCAAAAAATGCGTTTTGCTTGCCAAACCTCTACATATTTCAACTGTTCTGGAAATTGTTTTGGGTCTGCTGCTGCATCATAAGCCTCCATTGCAATCTGTGCCGAAGCTGTATGATGTCCGTGTGTTCCCCCTAAAGTAGGCGAAAAACGAGTAATGAGAATATCAGGTCTAAATTTTCGAATTGCCCAAACAGCATCTGCTAACACTTGTTTTTTATCCCAAATATTGAACGTTTCTTCAGGTGTTTTGGAATAACCAAAATCATTTGCACGAGAAAAAAATTGTGTTCCTCCATCTGTATTTCGGGCTGCTAAAAGCTCGTTTGTACGAATAATTCCAAGTCCTTCTCTTACTTGTTCGCCAATCAAATTTTGTCCACCATCACCACGAGTGAGAGAAAGATAAGCTGTTCGATAGCCTTTTTCCTGTGCAAAATGAGTTATAAGTCGTGTATTTTCATCATCTGGATGGGCTGCAATGTAGAGAATGCTACCAGTTGTTTGAAGGTGTTCTATTTTTTGAAGTGCTTCGCCTGCTGAAAGAGGATTTATTTGAGCAAAAATAGAATTGGAAAAGTGGAATATAAAAAACAGAGCTATAAAAGCTGTATAAAAAGTAATTTTTGACATACGTTTAAAAAAAGTTGAATTTTATTTTTAGACAATTATACAAATAAAGCGAGTTTTGAAGAAAGACGATTGAGTAAGAGCTTTATTTTAAGATTGTTTAAAGAATTATTTTTTAGATTAAAATTACTTTTTTTGAAAAAATCATAAAAAACATGTCGCATTTGTTAATCTTTCTCCGTATTATGAAAAATTATATTTTTCTTTGAATTTATTAGACCTAAAAAATGAGAATCTTTACAAAAGTGCTTTTGCTTTTTTTTATCGGAATTTTATTCAGTTTATATAGCTGTTCTATAAGTTATGGTACTTGTGAGCCAACTACAAATAGTCCAGTAGCTATTGTTGATGTTTTAGAGGTAAAACATATAGCAAGAAATAGCGAAGCTCCATTTGATAAAGAACTTATGGATAGTATTAGAATTGAAACTACAAAGTACAAAGGTTTTACTATAAAATTTCAAACTCGTAAAATAGCTTATTATCAAAACAGAAATAAATCATTTTCACTTTTCTCATATGGATACGCTTTAGATTGTAGTGAGTCTACTTTATATTTAAGAGAGGTTTATCCAAAATCAATTAAAATATATACTGTATATGATCTACATAGAGATACTGAAGCAGGTAGTTTAGTTAATTCATATTTTGACTTACCTTTTCGTACTCAAGATGAGGATAAAACAGAGTTTGTGCAATCAGAAGTTACTAGAGAAAGGTTTATCGATAATAATTTTCCTTTGGAGTTAGAGTTTAACATAAAATTTACTTTACAAAAGTGGTACAGAGGAGTCAAGTTTCGCATAGAGCTAGAATTGAGTAATGGAGAAATAATTAATGCAGAAACACCTACTGTGATAATTTGACAGAATTGATTTTTTGGAAAGACGAAAAATTTAATTGGTTACAGCAAGAATAAGATAATTATAAACGCTTTATTTCGTTCTTATTTCTTATTAGCCTATAAAAATTATAAAAAACGACTCATGTCTATCAAAAAACTAGCTTTATTCATTTTTCTGTTTTCTGTTTTTGCTTGTTCTTCTCCTTATAGAGCTTGGCAAAAGCAAGTGAATCAAAAAGTCAAAAGTCATCTTGCTGAAAAGCCAAGTCTTCCCACTCCTCCCAACACAGTTTGGATAATTGATAATTTGTTTATGGACAAAACGGAAGTTGTAAATCTGTCTTATTTGGAATACTTGCATTATATGGGAGAGGATTCTTCCTATCAATATTATCAAAACCAGATTCCTACTAATGGCGTTTGGATGGATAAAGAAGTTCCTTTTTTAGACTCTGTCAAACTTTCGCTTTCACTGGGTTATCTTGAATATGAAGGGTATCGTTTTTTGCCTGTTGTGGGAGTTTCGCATCAGCAAGCTAAAAATTATTGTAAGTGGAGAAGTGAAATAGCAACACAGAATTTTGTGAGTACAAGAGAAAAAAAATATCGTTTTGAATACCGTTTGCCTACTGAAAAAGAATGGGAAAAATCTGCTTTATCTTTTATTGATACATTGAATCAAGAAAATTTGAAATATGGATTTGATACTTCCATTATTTCTCCTTCTATCTTCAATTTGAGTCAAGTTCTCAATAAAAAAAGAGGAGATTCTACTCAAATTCCTCCAACTGCTTATGCTTATGCAGAACCTACGACACTTCTAGGGCTTCATCACACGATTGGAAATGTAGCTGAAATGATAGAAGAAGAAGGTATTGCAAAAGGTGGTTCTTGGATTCATGTGCCTCTTCAAAGTACAATTAATGAGCGCATTCGTTATCGTTATCCTACTTCTTGGTTAGGTTTTAGATGTATTTGTGAAGTAAAAGAAATTGAGAATTAAATAATTAAGTTTATAAAGAACTTGTATCATCTAAATGCGCCTTTTCGAGCTTTTTTTTTGCTTCTTCTTCATCGTCTTTTTCTACTTCTGGTTCTTCTTGGGTATGTTTTTCTTGTGGAATGTAGGCTAGATTTATAAAAATAGGAAAATGATCAGAACCAACATGTTCTAGTTTTTTTATTTCAATAATTTGAAACTCATCAGAATGAAAAACATGGTCAAGAGGCCAACGCAAGATAGCGTAATCAGCATGAAAAGTGCTATACATTCCTCTTCCAATTCGTGGGTCAAGTAAATTTCCTAATCTTCTAAAAAGACGTGAGGTATGCGACCAAGCTACATCATTAAAATCTCCTGCTACAATGGTAGGGTTGTCTTTTTTCTCAATTTCTTTTCCTACCATAACTAGTTCTGCATCACGAGGAATAGATGTCTTTGCTTCTTTTGGTGCTGGAGGACGTGGATGAATTCCATAAAAATCAAAAGTTTCTTCGCTGTTTTTATCTAATTTAAAAGTCGCCACAATAGAAGGGACATCATCTTGAACATAATAATTAAAATTTAATTTGGTAGGTTCTTTTTTAGAATAAAATAAAAGTCCATAGGTATTATCAATAGGTTTTAAGAGATGATAAGGATATTTTTTTTTCAAATATTCCATTTGGTCTGCCCACCAATGGTCAGTTTCTACCATAAAAACAATATCTGGATTTTCTCTTTCTATAAGAACTTTTAGTTTGTTTGTTTCTCTATTATACATCAATACATTGGAAACCAAAATACTTACTTTGAGTGTTTTTTCTGTTACATTTTCTGCATTTTTTACGTTTTTTGAAGCTATTGGAGAATAAGGAAATATTACCCAGCAATGAAAACAAAGAGCAATAAAAAGACTTGCCCACAAAACGTAACGAACAATTGGATATTCATTAAAAAAATATACTAAGCAAGCTGAAAAGAGGATGAGAACAAGCATTTGAATACGAGGAAAGTCAAAACCACGTACCCACCAAGCCTCATATTTAATAAAACTACAAACCGTTCCAACTATACAAAAAAGTACAGGAGTAATCAGAAACCATTTTAATAATGAGAGTAAGAAATCAGTCATATAATGAAGAAAAAAGAAGGTTAAAAAATAAAGAAATTTAAAGTTTATGTTTAGGCAAAATTTCTATACTTATTCAACTAAAAAAACGGTTCATAGTTTATAAAAATTTGTACTTTTGAAGTATGCCAAAATTCTTAACAGGGAATGCCCTCAATCATAAGGTAGGAGAAATTATCGAAAAAGCTGAAAAGAGATTAATTCTAATTTCGCCTTATATTCGTTTGCATTCTTATTACAAAAAACTTTTGCAAGTAAAACTAATTAATCCAAATCTTGAAATAATTGTTCTTTTTGCCAAAAGTGGAGCAAATCCTATAAAAAATATTGCTGTAAAAGATGTAGAGTTTTTTAAGCAGTTTACTAACATTGAACTTCGGATTGAATCCAAATTACACGCAAAATATTACGCCAATGAAAAAGAATCTATTCTTACTTCAATGGATTTGTATGATTATTCACAAGAAAATCATATTGAAGCTGGTGTTTTGAGTAGTTCGAATGTTTTTAATAATATTTTAGGAGATTCTTTTGATATTCAAGCCTACGACCATTTTCTTACTGTAGTAGCCAAAAGTGAAATTATTTATAAAGCTGTTCCAGAGTATTCGTATAATTTACTTGGTCAAAAAAAATTTAAGGGTGTCAATATCGAAGTAGATTTGATTCCTTTTGAATGATAAATTTTTAAAATAAGCTACTATTTTTTATGCTCTCATTCTATAAGATAATTCAGGAATGCTACGAGGTTTTAGAATACCTTTTTGGTCAATTTGTTTTTATCACTACAAATTCCTGTTTGATATTCTTTATAGATTTAATCTGACCATTACTTCTAGTCCAGAATCGGTAGATGTTTTTTTTATAAGTTCTTTTACAAGTTTATAATCAGAAAATAGGGATTTGAGCATAAAACTCAAGGTCTTTCAATTTACGAATCCCTTTTTCAATTGTCTTTTAGCCTACTTTTAACAGTTTTCTTTTATTATCATTCCTTAGAAAATAAAAATACTCTTTAGAGTTTTGTTTCTCAAAGTTATAGAGAGTTTAAAGAGGACAGGACAAGAATAAAATAGCTAGTTAATTTTTTTAAAAAAATTATGCACGCATACCTTTTTTTATTATCTTTGGTTTTTGGTAAGCTATGCAAAAGATTATTTTTTTGATAATAAATTTTTAGTCAATAAATAATTGTATAACTTGCTTAAACAGAGAAATTGATTTTATATTAACTCCAAAACTATATATTTTATGACTCAAGTTGCTCAAGCTCCTGCTCAACAAAGCAAAAGCGCAAAAAAAACAGCAGAACGCCACATTCGCAAAGTGGCAATTTTAGGTTCTGGTGTAATGGGTTCTCGTATTGCTGCCCATTTTGCTAATATCGGTTGTGAAGTTGTCTTATTAGACATCGTTCCTTTAGAAGCTCCAAAAGACGAAAAACAAGAAAAGAGTCTTCTTTGGAGAAATAGTTTGGTAAACAAATTTTTAGTAGAAGCTACTAAATCAAAACCAGCTCCTTTTTATAGCAATAGTTTTGCAAGCCGTATCAAAACAGGAAACCTTACTGATAACCTTGATTGGATTGCTGATTGTGACTTGATTTTAGAAGCTGTTATTGAAAGACTTGATATTAAGCAACAACTTTTTGAAAGAGTAGAAAAATACCGTAGAGAAGATGCAATTATTGCATCAAATACATCAGGTATTCCAATGCACATGCTTATTGAAGGAAGAAGCCAAGGTTTTAAAGAAAATTTCTGTGGAATGCACTTTTTCAATCCTCCACGTTATATGCGTCTTTTGGAAATCATTCCTTGTAAAGACACAAAACAAGAAATTGTAGATTTTCTTTTACAATATGGCGACCTTTATTTAGGTAAAGAAACAGTTCTTTGTAAAGATACTCCTGCATTTATTGCTAACCGTGTTGGTGTTTTTGCAATTATGTCAGGACTTCACGCAGTAGAAAAATATGGTCTTACTGTTGGTGAAGTAGATAGACTTACAGGTCCAATCATCGGACGTGCAAAATCAGCAACTTTCCGTACTCTTGATGTAGTTGGATTAGATACAACTATCAAAGTAGCAAATGGTGTAGCTCAAAACGTACCAAATGATGAGCGTAAAGAAATGTTTGAATTGCCAAACATTGTAAAAGAATTGGATAAACGCAAATGGTACGGAGACAAAACCAAACAAGGATATTTCAAGAAAACTAAAGACGAAAAAGGCAAAACTGTTATTCTTGAATTAGACCTAAATGATTACGAATATAAGCCTACTGAAAAGCCAGACATTAAAGTATATGGCAAAGCAAAAGACGAAGATGATTTGAGCAAACGTTTTGCTATCTTCTTAAATGATGATTCTAAATATGGCGAATTTTTCCGTACTACATTCTATGATGTATTCGCTTATGTTTCTAACCGTATTCCTGAAATTGCAGACCACACTTACCAAGTCGATAATGCTGTTTCTGCTGGTTTTGGTTGGGAAATGGGTCCTTTTGCTACTTGGGATGCCCTTGGTGTAAAAGAAACTATTGCTAAAATGGAAGAAGCTGGCTACAAAGTAGCTGACTGGGTTAAAAATGTAGATTCATTCTTCAAAACTGAAAACGGTCAAAAATTGTATTTTGATATCGAATCAAAATCTTATAAAGTAATTCCAGGAACGGAAGAATTTATTGTTTTAGATGCTATTCGTGGAACAAACAAAGTTTGGGGTAACGATGGAACAACAATTTTTGATTTAGGAAATGGCGTTTTAGGTTTAGAATTCCATACTAAAATGAATGCTATTGGTAGCGAAATCATTGAAGGAATCAATACAGCTATTTCTTTGGCAGAAAAAGAATATACAAGTTTAGTAATTGGTAATGATGCGCCAAACTTCTCTGCAGGTGCAAACTTAGCAATGCTTTATATGTATTCATTAGAGCAAGAATTTGACGAAGTAGAAATGATGATTCGTCAGTTCCAAAACACAATGATGCGTGTTAAATATTCGGCTATTCCTGTTGTTGCTGCAACTTCTGGATTAGCTTTAGGTGGTGGTTGCGAACTTTGTTTACACGCTGACCACGTTCAGGCACATACAGAAACCTATATGGGACTTGTAGAAGTAGGTGTTGGTCTTATCCCTGCTGGGGGAGGAACGAAAGAAATGATTCGTCGTACTGCAAATACATTCACAACTGGCGACCCTAGAGTAAACCGTTTACAAGATGTATTCTTAAATATTGCGACTGCAAAAGTGGCTACTTCAGCACAAGAAGCATTAGAAATGGGATTCTTACGTGGGCATGATGATTATACATTAAATCGTTCTCGTTTATTAGCTGATGCAAAACGCAAAGCAATGGAAATGGTAGCTTCTGGATATACTCAACCTGTTCAACAACAAAATATTGATGTAGAAGGAAAAACTGCTTTAGCAACCTTTACAGCTGGTGCAGTTGGTATGCTTTACGGACATTATGCAACTCCTCACGACATCAAAATTGCTAAAAAATTAGCGTATGTGATTGCTGGTGGTGATCTTTCAGGTGCAGCACAAGTTTCTGAACAGTATCTTTTAGACTTAGAAAGAGAAGCATTTTTATCTCTTTGTGGTGAGCAAAAAACATTGGATAGAATCAATAGCATTTTATTCAAAGGCAAACCACTTAGAAACTAATAATTCAATTACGAATTACGAATTAAAAATTACGAATTATGAAATACTATTTTTTTTATAACTCTAATTTTATATTTCAATCATTGACATTTTTTTTAATAAAATATAAAATAACATAAGTTACCAGTAATTTATTTTAACAGTTGAAAACTGTTAGCTATTTGGTTTTAACTGATTACTGGTAACTATTTACTGATAACTGACATGAATACAGCATATATAGTAACAGGCTTTCGCAGCGCAGTAGGCAAAGCTAAAAAAGGTGGTTTTAAAAACTATCGTTCAGATGATTTGGCAGCTGATGTAATTAAACATCTTGTAAAATCTATTCCTAATCTTGACCCAACACGCATCGATGATGTTATTGTTGGTAATGCAATACCAGAGGGAGAGCAAGGAATGCAAATGGGAAGACTTATTTCTCTTCTTTCTTTACCGATTAATGTGCCAGGAATGGTACTGAACCGTTATTGTGGTTCAGGTTTGGAAGCAATTGGACTCGCTTCTGCACGTATTCAGGCAGGAACAGCAGATTGTATCATTGCAGGTGGAACAGAATCTATGTCTGCTCTTCCAATGATGGGTTACAAACCAGCTCTAAACTGGAATATCGTAAGTGAACACCCAGAATACATGCTTTCTATGGGACTTACAGCAGAGGAAATTGTTCGTGATTACAAAATCACTCGTGAAGACCAAGATGCTTTTTCTGTAAATTCTCACAAAAAAGCATTGAAAGCAATTGCAGAAGGAAAATTCAAAAGTCAAATTGTTCCTGTTGAAGTAGAAGAAAATTATTACGAAGACGGACAGAAAAAAACTCGTAAATTTACAGTTGATACAGATGAAGGACCTCGTGCAGACACTTCTATGGAAGGTTTGGGTGGTCTTCGTCCTGCTTTTGCAAGCGATGGAACGGTTACGGCTGGTAATTCTTCTCAAACTTCAGACGGTGCAGCTTTTGTAATCGTTATGTCTGAGAAAATGATTGAAGAATTAGGTTTGAAACCTCGTTTGAAAATGTTGGCTTATACTTCTGCTGGTGTTGATCCACGTATTATGGGAATTGGTCCTGTAGCTGCTGTGCCAAAAGCATTAAAACAAGCAGGTTTGAAATTGGAAGATATTGATGTAATCGAACTTAATGAAGCATTTGCAGCACAATCTTTAGCTGTAATTCGTGATTTGAAGCTAGATGAGTCTAAAGTAAATCCAAATGGTGGAGCAATTGCATTAGGACACCCACTCGGTTGTACTGGAGCAAAACTTACTATCCAACTTATGAACGAGATGGAAGCACAAGACAAAAAATACGGAATGGTTACTGCTTGTATTGGTGGTGGACAAGGTATTGCAGGTATTTTTGAGCGTGTAAACTAAATGTAGTGCAGGCTTTAGCCTTCGTTGTATTTGTAAAATATAGTATTTCAAAAGTTCCTTATTCAATTCATTTTGGATAAGGAATTTTTTTTAACTCTTTGTTACTATTTTTCGTTCTAATTATGAAAAATCAATAAAAATATCCTATGCACATTCATAAAATAGAAAGCAATAAACACAAAGAGTTTTTATCAGAAGAAAGAAAAGACCCAATTACAGGAGATTTGATTAGAGAAAACGATGAGGTTGTTTTTTGTGTAAGTTGTAAATCTGTTTTCTTAGTTGATACATGGCTTTATTTAGAGGGTAAACATTGTGAGCAGTTTGAAACATTAGAAAAATTTCCTTCTTCATCTACTCTAATTTTAAGAGATGAGATTTTGTTTTATAATTTCTTAGAAAATTCTGATTCATTAATAAAATCAAATCCTACTCCAAAAATCCCTCTACAAGTAACTTTACAATGGAAGTATAAATCAAGAAAATTATCTTCTTTTCATTCAGAAAAGTTTAGTTTAGTCATATTAATTTTACAACTGTTTTTTTTCGGTTTGATGGTAGCTTCTGCTTTTAATGGTTATATCATTATTGCACTTATAAGTCTTTTGAGTGTTTTTTTGAGTGTTTCGATGCCTTATTTACGTGACAATTATTATGGAAAAAGATTAAAAACAGCTCATAAATTTTTCAAAAGAGAGACTTTTTTTATTACTCATCAAACAATCGGTTTTAGTGAAAAATATGGTACAGTAGAATATACTTTTCCTTACAAAAATATAGATAAAATTATTTTTAGAGAAGCTCCTCACTTCTTAGCAAAAGATTCTATCTCTATTTTTTATTCAAAAGAAAATCAAAAACGAGAAATATCTGTAGCTTTATCTTCTGTTTTTCATAACAGGTTAAATTTCCTTGATGCCTTTCAATATTTAGCTTTTCATCTTTCCAAACCAATAGAATTAAAATTATACAAACAAAAACATATAAATCAAGCAAAAGAAATGATAGAGAAACGAAAAGCAAATTTTATACTTATATCCTAAAAGCACGGTATGCACATTCATAAAATAGAAGATAAACACAAAGAGTTTTTATCTCAAAATAGAAAAGACCCAATTACAGGAGATTTGATTAGAGAAAATGATGAGGTTGTTTTTTGTGTAAGTTGTAAATCTGTTTTCTTAGTTGATACATGGCTTTATTTAGAGGGTAAACATTGTGAACAGTCTGAAACATTAGAAAAATTTCCTTCTTCATCTGTTATGAATTTGAAAGCAGAAGAGCATATTTTGTTTTATCAGGCTCTTCCACATTCTCCTGAAAGTCAGTCCAGAATTCCTAAATATGTAAAGGAAAAGCCTTGGGTTCATAAGCAAAATGAAATATCAAAGATTCAAAATTTCTTTCATCATCCTTTGGTTACTTCTCTTAAAGTAATGGCTTGGACAATCGGAATAATTTTCTTTTTTATGTATCAATCTCCTCTAGTAATTTTTGCGTTTTTATTTACTTTCGTTTTACAAATTTTTGAAATGCTGCATAATTGGTATTTTGGAAAACGTTCAAAATCTGTTTATAAATATTTTAAAAGTAATACATTTTATATTACTAATAAGTCAGTTGGCTTTTCGGAAAGCTATGGAACAAATTATTATACATTACCACTAGAAAATATAAATAGAATTGACTTAAATGAATGGGGGAATATGGAATTTATATCCTGCTCAATTTATTATAAAGTAGAAGAAAAAGAAAGAAAACTACACTTTAGTTTTCCACAAGAAATTTTTCAAAATCTGACTTCACTTGTTGATTCATTAAAATTAGCAACTGGTTCGACTCAGCTTCCTATCCATGTCAAAAGTAAATCTAGAAGTATGACATCACATATTCAAAGACTTATCGTTGAAGGAAACAGGAATTTTCATCTTGAAAAATTGGAAATTGAAAGGGTATAATTTTTATCAAAAATGAAGTTGTTTTTATCTGACCCTATTTTTACTATTATTCTCTATTTCTTTTATCGTTTTTATCGTTGTCGATATTTTACTGAAGATATATCTGAGTCTATATTAAAGATTATCACGTTTATTTTTGTATAACAGTCTTCCAGACTGTTGAATTTAATAAAATACTGTTTTTGATGTTCAAACTAGAAGTATAAACTACTTTAATACAAATTGTGATAAGGTTTATTATATTAATAATTTTAATTTTCTAGAATCACATTAATAGAGTGTCAATTTTGTCTCAAAAAAAATAATAAGATTTATATTCTTATGAATAGCTATTCAAGTATTATTTTATGCTCAAAAATTTTACCTTTGTGAATTAAACAGAAATTAAACCAATTAAGATAACTATTTATTACTTTTTCTTATGGCAAAAGGACTTCCTACACGTAAAGAAGATTATTCAGCGTGGTACAACGAACTCGTAAAACAAGCAGATTTAGCAGAACATTCAGCCGTTCGTGGTTGTATGGTTATCAAACCCTATGGTTTTGCTATTTGGGAAAAAATGCAACGTATTTTAGATGATAAATTTAAAGAAACAGGACATAGCAATGCATACTTTCCTCTTTTTGTTCCCAAAAGTTTGTTTGAAGCCGAAGAAAAAAATGCTGAAGGTTTTGCCAAAGAATGTGCTATCGTTACGCATTATCGTCTAAAAAATGACCCTGACAAAGCAGGAAAATTAATGGTAGACCCAGATGCAAAGTTAGAAGAAGAACTCATCGTTCGTCCGACAAGTGAAGCTGTTATTTGGAATACTTATAAAGGATGGATTCAGTCTTATAGAGATTTACCTCTTTTGATTAATCAATGGGCAAACGTTGTACGTTGGGAAATGCGTACTCGCTTGTTTTTGCGTACTGCCGAATTTTTGTGGCAAGAAGGACACACGGCACATGCTACCCGTCAAGAAGCTATCGAAGAAACAGAGCAAATGGTAAATGTATATGCTGACTTTGCAGAGAATTATATGGCAATGCCTGTTGTTAAAGGTTTAAAAACAGAATCAGAACGTTTTGCAGGTGCAGAAGAAACTTATTGTATTGAAGCCTTGATGCAAGATGGAAAGGCACTTCAAGCAGGAACGTCTCACTTTTTGGGACAAAATTTTGCAAAAGCATTTGATGTGAAATTTGCTGCAAAAGACAATAAATTAGATTATGTTTGGGGAACTTCTTGGGGAGTTTCTACTCGTCTTATGGGTGCGCTTATTATGGCTCACTCCGATGATGAAGGTTTGGTTCTACCTCCAAAATTAGCTCCTATTCAGGTTGTTATTGTTCCTATTTATAAAAATGAAGATGATTTAAAGGAAATAAAAAGAGCTTTAATTCCTCTTATGCACGACCTAAAAGCTGCAAATATTTCTTTAAAGTTGGATGATAGAGATTCTTTCCGTCCAGGATTTAAGTTTGCAGAATGGGAATTGAAAGGTGTGCCTGTTCGTTTGGCGATTGGAATGCGTGATGTAGAAAATGGTACAATAGAAGTTGCTCGTAGAGATACAAAAGAAAAAATGTCTTGGGAGCTAGAGAATGTAGGCGAAAAAATAGAACAACTTTTGAAAGACATTCAGCAAAATATTCATGACAAAGCTTTAATGTTCAGAACTTCAAATACAACCTATGTAAATACTTGGGAAGAATTTGAAAAAGCTCTTGATGCTGGTGGTTTTGTTTCTGCACACTGGGACGGAACTGCTGAAACAGAAGAACAAATTAAAGACAAAACAAAGGCAACCATTCGTTGCATTCCTTTAAACAATCCACAAGAAGATGGAACATGTATTTTGACTGGAAAACCTTCAAAAGAACGTGTTTTGTTTGCTAGAGCGTATTAATAATTTGATTTTTATTCAAACTTTAGTCTAAATCCTAAGAGTCTTTAAGATTCTTAGGGTTTTCTATTTCAACAACTATGAAAAAATATCTTTTCCTTTTCTATTTTATTCTGTTGCCATTTTTTGCATTTTCACAAGCTCATGTAATGCGAAACTTTCAGGCTTTACCCTTTCTAGATACAACAGCAACTCATTCTACTGAAAAAACATATTTTGCAGTTACTAATTTTGCAGGACATAATTCTCGGGGTTTTAGTTCTACTGAAAACTCTCAAGGTTGGAATGCTCAGGTTTGTGGACTGTTGGATATTGTGCGTTGGAAATCTAAAAAGAATGATGTTGGTTTGCATTCAATTGTTTTTTTATCCTCCATTGAAGTAAATGCAAATATTTACAATAATATTGCTTTTAACCCTCGTGGAATTATTTTACAAGAAAGTTTTGCTTATTTCAATAAAAAGAAAAATTTTACTTGGAATATTGGCTTTACTCACAAATCAAGACACGAAATAGATAGTGACTCGCCTCCCAATGATACTACTTCAAGAATTGGTTATCAACCTACCTCAAGGGTAGCTATTTTGAATGGCTTACACGTAGAAGCTACAAGCGATAAAATAAACCTTTCTCCTAAAATCACAACAAATATTTGGGGACGAGCAGAATATTACACTGTTTCAGAAGATTCTCGGTTTCCTCGTTTTACAGAACAACAAAGTTGGGATTATATGAGTGGAATGGTTCTATTGGGTGGCAGAATTGATATTAAGCTCAGTAAAAAAGAAAAAAATGCTTGGGGTTTTTATAATCGTTCTTGGGTCAATACAGCCATTTTCTCTAACAAAGTAAAAGAAAAAGGAGGAGAAAACTTCAAATTTAATTATAGAATAGAATCAGGATTTGATTTTAGAGGACTTAAAGGAAAGGCTGAGTTTTTTGTAGCAAGAGAATATTTCTTTGATGACTTATCTAGTCCAAGACCTATTTCCTCATCAGTTTGGCTAGTTGGTATTCGTGGAAGAGGTTTTTTATTTTTATAGAAAAAATTAGTAGTACAAAAAAAACCTATTTCAATTAAGAAATAGGTTTTTTAATCTTCTATCTATTCAATCAAGATATTTTACTTGACTTCTTTTGCTTTTTAATTACTTTTTAGCAATTGGATCAGCATTTCCGTCTGGGTCATTCTGAACATTTCCTTGTGTATTAACTGTACCACCATTGATAAGTAAGATACCAGCTACGTGAGGAGTTGCCATTGAAGTACCACTGATTGAACGGTATCCTCCACCAGTCCAAGTAGAGTTGATACTTACACCTGGAGCACAAACATCAATTGGAGGATTAGCATAGTTAGAGAAACTAGCATAACGACTATTAATGTCCATTGCAGAAACAGTTAAGATACGATTACCATTAACACGAGCAGGAGAAACGTTATTAGCATTTTGAGCTTCGTTACCTGCTGCTAAAGCAAAATAAACACCTGCATTAGCTGCACTTGATATAGCGTTATCTAATGTAGTAGAACGACCACCACCAAGACTCATATTTGCAACATCATCAGCATAAGCATTTGCTTTTACATAATTTACTGCTGAAATAACTGCTGAGTTAGATCCACTATTTCCAGCAAATACACGACAAGAAACAAGTGTTGCACCTGCTGCTACACCAACAACTCCGATAGAATTATTTTTAGCTGCAATTGTACCACCTACGTGTGTTCCGTGTCCATTTCCATCTTGAGTACCAGAGTATCCACTTACAAAAGAACGACTGAACTGTGTATCAACTGTCAAATCAGGGTGAGAACCATCAATTCCAGAATCGATAACCCACGCCCAACGAGCACCACCTGCATAGTTTCCGTATCCTACACGAGAGATTCCCCAAGGAGTAGATTGTGCTTCTGTTCTTGAAACTGTATTTGTTCCACTTTTGCCATCATCTGCAAATCCGTCTGAAATACGCATTACTTGATCTTGCTCTACATATTCTACACGAGAATCATTTCCAATAGCTTTAATTTGATCATCTGTAAATGTACCTGCGAAGCCTAAAAGAGCGTCACCATATACAAACTCAATAGCTTCTGGCTCTACACCAAATTGAGCTACCATTTCGTTTACAGATGCTGTAAGAGCTTCTTGTTTTGCTTCAAAGTTTTTGAGATTTGTTTCTCTACTTGATACTGGAGCAACAGCTACTTTTCCTAACTTTTGTCCGAAAGTACCGTCTTTAAGAACTACAATAAACTGATGTTTAATAAACTCTTCTGAGCTTACTTTATCTGTTGTTTGTTCTAATTCTACAATCGCTTGTTTTTCGGCTGTTTCACATCCAAAAAACGTTAATGAACCTGCAAGGCCTAAGCCGAGGATAAATTTGCTTGACAAATTAAATTTTGACATAATAATATTAGTTGTAAAGGGGATTAGACTTGTGTTATGTTTTGCGTCTAAAACATTTGCAAGTAGATAATTCTGTTGGACAATTCCAAATATTACATAATGTTTTTCTAACTATTGCATTATTCTAACAATAAAAAATACAATTAGAAGTTATGTCTTTATAATATAAAATTTTGAATTATTGTGCATTTATAGTTTTTTATTCTGAATTGATTTGTGATTGCAGAATTTTAAATAAAAAAAATGAAAAATATCGGAATTTCAAGATTTGATAAATAATCCTAAAAAAAAATAAAAAAAATTTTCTAATAGATTTGAGATTAGAAAAATGAAACACTTTTTTTGTTAATCTAGTTAACTACTTTTGTTTTTGATCAAAAAAATAGTGCTTAAAAAAGATTTAAACACTGTTTTTTGTTTTTAATCAAAAAAAATAAAATATTTTTTCATGCAATATGCTCTTTTTAACCCTTTAAAAAATCCTATTTTCAGTAAAAAATGTTAATACTGTCCAACTTGTTAAAACAACTTGCATTTTTGTGCTTTTCATAATTAACATCAAAAACACTGGATTCACAACATTTTTGATTTAAAATTAAAGGCAAAAAAATAATTGTTATATTTTATAATCCTCTAATAATTTGTCTGTATCTTCTTAAATGGGCTTTCATTTTCATCCAAAAAGCAAGCACTAAATAAAGAAAAATGGGAGAGCCAAAAGTAATAAATGAAACATATATAAAAGAGAGACGAATACTTTCAGAAGAAATTCCTAAACGTTCACCTATTTTGGCACAAACGCCAAAAGCATTTTTTTCAAAGAAATAAAGTATTTTTTTCATTATTATATTAAGTTTTAAGTAAAGTTATTCTAGATTTATATTCTGACTCAGAACAATTTATAGAGATTATCAAAATCATAAGTGTAATTTAACAAAAATTGTTTTATTATTCTTACTACCTAAAGTTTGTTATGAAGTTGTTTAAGAATCTATCAATGGGTTCAAATTCTATTTGATTAAAAGAGAGCATTTTAATTGTAAACTCAGTATTGAAAGATTCTTTTTTGCTGTTGTCAGTGTCTCACCAACGATACATAATTAACATGAAAACAATTAAATTCCTATTTTTGTAATTATCAAAAATTACCTTAATTCATTCAATACTAAAAAATGATGCATCCAGTAACACTAACAAATAGTCAATCTCTTTTTTCAGAGGCTCAACATCATATACCAGGAGGTGTAAATTCTCCTGTTCGTGCCTTTCAAGCTGTTGGGGGAACTCCTGTTTTTATGAAATCGGCAAAAGGAGCTTATCTTTTTGATGAAGATAGCAATAAATATATTGATTTAATTGGCTCTTGGGGACCAATGATTTTAGGACATGGACATGAAGAAGTTACACAAGCAATTATTGAGGCTGTTCATGGCTCATCTTCTTTTGGTGCACCAACACGCAGAGAAGTAACAATTGCAGAACTAATTTGTCAGATGGTTCCATCGATAGAAAAAGTAAGAATGGTAAACTCTGGAACAGAAGCCACTATGTCTGCTGTTCGTGTGGCTCGTGGTTATACAGGGAGAGAAAAATTCATAAAAACAATTGGTTGTTATCACGGTCATGGCGATTCATTTTTGATTGCAGCAGGAAGTGGAGCAGCAACAATGGGAACGCCAAACAGCCCTGGGGTAACAAAGGGAACTGCAAAAGATACATTATTAGCTCCTCACAATGACTTAGATGCTATTCAATATTTAGTAGATGCAAATCCAAATGAAATTGCAGCTATTATTATTGAACCTGTAGCTGGAAATATGGGTTGTGTGTTGCCAAAAGAAGGTTACTTGCAAGGGCTACGAAAAATCTGTGATAAAAATGGAATTGTACTCATTTTTGACGAAGTAATGACAGGTTTTAGGCTTGCAAAAGGTGGAGCGCAAGAAGTATATGGAGTTACACCTGATATGACTACTTTAGGAAAAATTATTGGTGGTGGAATGCCTGTGGGAGCATATGGAGGAAAAAAAGAAATTATGGATTGTGTTTCACCTCTTGGTAAAGTCTATCAAGCAGGAACGCTTTCTGGAAATCCTGTGGCAATGGCAGCAGGTTTGGCACTTCTAAATATCTTAAACAATAATCCTCAAATTTATCAGAATTTGGAGCAAAAGACAGCAAAAATAGCTCAGGCAATGCGTAAATCTATCAAAGAGCAAGGTTTGAATTATACAGTAAATCAAATTGGCTCAATGACAAATATTTTCTTTACAGATAAAAAAGTAGAGAATTTTGAAGATGCGCTTACTTGTGATACTGCTCTTTTTGGAAAATACTTTCATGCTATGCTCAATCGTGGGGTTTATATTGCGCCTGCTCAGTTTGAGAGTTGGTTTTTATCAAATGCTCTTTCTGATGAAGATGTAAATAGAATTATTGAAGCAAATGAAGATGCTTTGAGAGAGATTCACGCCTAAATTGAAATAGCTTAAAATCAGACTTTATTTTTTACCGAACAAATTTAGCTTTTAACCGACCTCTTATTTGTTTATATCGAAGAAACAAATCTTGTATCAATTCTTACCGTATATTAGCGTAACGATTAAGACAAAGAAACCAAATTTGATTTGAAAGATTTGACTTAATTATAAAAACTTTGAGGAAATTCTAAGAAAGACATTGAAACTAAATTGATAAGAAAAGACTTTTAAGATGTAAATCACAAAAGCACCTTTTCAGAAATCAGTTTTTTAGTTCAAAATTTCTTAAAAAGATGCTTAGTTTTTAGGATAGGATTGATTGAAATAAGTCAGCAAATTTATTGCTGACTTATTTTTTTTGTCTATTTTTGACAAACGTCTGTAATTTACCATTTTATTAGCAAATTGCAAATTTTTGAAGGTATATTTAATCACTTGTTCTTAAAATAATCCTGAAAGTTGTTCCTTTCCCCACTTCTGACTTTAAGACGCTTATTTTTCCGTTATGATATTGTTCTACAATTCTTCGTGCTAATGTAAGTCCTAAACCCCAACCTCTTTTTTTGGTAGTAAATCCAGGTCTAAAAACTGTTTTGATTTGACTTTGTGGAATTCCTTTTCCTGTATCTGTTATATCTAAAATAAGTTGCTTTTGGCTTCTGTTTGAAGAGAAAAATAAAGTGATGCTTCCTTTTCCTCCTTTTTCAGTCATAGCATCCACAGCATTTTTACAAATATTTTCAATGACCCATTCAAAAAGAGGTTTATTGATTTGAGCGTATAGTTTTGCATCTTTGTTGGCTCTGATTGTTAGCTTTACTTTGTTAGATATTCTTTTTTTGAGATATTCAGTCACTCCTTCAACTACTTCTAATACATTTTCAGAGCTTAAATCTGGTATAGAACCAATACTTGAAAAACGCCCTGTTATCATAGTAAGTCTTGCAATATCTTTTTCTATTTCCTGTAAAATATCTTCTTCTACACTTTGGTCTGCTCTAAAATATTCTACCCACGCCATGAGTGCAGAAAGTGGAGTGCCAAGCTGGTGTGCAGTTTCTTTGGCAAGACCTACCCAAACCCGATTTTGCTCAGCTCGTCTAGAAGAGCTAAATAAAAAATAGGCAAAAATCAAAAAAGCTGTAATAAGGGAAAGTTGAGCGTATGGAAAATATTTGAGCTGAGTCAGAAGGGTTGAATTTTCATAGAAGATATAATATTTCCACTCTTCCGAAACTTTTACTTCGATAGGGGGATGAGATTCTTTCATGGAAGTCAAATGTAGTCTTAAAATTTTATTTTTTTCTTCTTCTGTAGCATTTTTCTTAAAATCAATATTTCTTGATTCACTTGGATTGCCTTCCCCATCTGCAATAATCATAGGAATAGATTGATTGCCTTGTAAAATACTGGTTACTAGAAAGTTAAGCATTAGACTGTCTTCCACTTGCACTACTAGCTCCTGTGCTTTTGCTACCAAATCAATCTGTTCTTGTTCACGCTGAGCCAAACTATCTACAAGTTCATTAGTATAATAAAGAGAAGCCAAACCAATAAGAGAGGCAAAAAGAATAACAATCCATTTGAGTTTGGAAGGAGATTGATTGAGAGAAAGCATAGTTTATGACTAATTTTTGAGTAATTTTGCAGTCAAATTTATAAAAAATACACCATAAAGATTGGTTATTTATTTTATGATAACATATAAAACGAACTTATTTAGCAAAAATAGAGTTTAAGCAAGACCTAATTGCTTGGAATTAATTTGTCATTATTGAATCCACTTTTTACCCCAAAAATACGATGAAAAAAAATAAGCAAAAAAAACTAGAGAAAAAACGTGAAAAATTGGCTAAAAAAATAGACAAAAAGTTAGATTATGAATTTGATTTTTTGGGAATGCGAGTAAATGATTTGATGAGAAATGCTACTCACGAAACCATTTCACATCCAAAAATTCAGAATAAAATGTCATTTTTACATCTTTGTGCCATGTTTTTCAATGAAGATAAATTAAAAGACTTTTTAGATATGCCAGAATGGGATGAAAAAGTAAAAGAAAGAAAACAACTTCTTACAGTCATTGGAAAAGTTAGAAATGAACTCAAAGATATTGAAGATAAGCTCTATAAAAGCATGATAGATAAGAATGACTAAATAATTGTAAAGTTATAAATCGTTGTTGGTGTTTTTATATAACTACACCAACAACATCAAACTTTTTTTATTTTGAACTTTTCTTTGTTCTTCTCAGTTGTAGTTGTATATTTGCATCCCAATTCATTTTCAAAAGTGACGATGAATTAGTTAAAACAAACTATATGGGGCTGACTGGTTTCGACAGGACGAGTCTTTGCGTGTATAAGCATGTAGGCTAATGAGAAAACTAGCCTTATATCGATTTCTCAAAACAACAATCGGCGAATCTAATTACGCCATGGCTGCCTAACTCTAGGAGTTAAGTAACCATTGTCTTTGCTTAGTGTCTTTACTCTTCCGACACTAACATCCGTTTACCACGTAAACACATAGACATCAACCCCCGTAAGAGTTAAGCAATGATGAGTGCAACGGCATCTGCGACGAAAACTTAGTTGATAAGGAAAAACCTTGGACGTTATCGCCTAGTTCTTTCCCGACAATTAATAGGATAACTAAACATGTAGAAACCACGACGAACGCCGTATCTGGACGTGGGTTCGACTCCCACCAGCTCCACAAGACTAAAGGCATATACAACAGTATATGCCTTTTTTTGGCTTTAAATGAGGTTTTTGGTATAATGTGACTTACTAAAAAGGAAATGAGTACATTTTTTTATAGTTTATTGAGGTTATTGAATGGATGATAAATTTGAAATTCAATTGTTATTCTTACACACTTGAAATATAAAACTTTGGTTAAAAAGGTTAGCTACTACCTTAGTACCTAATCTTTTGAAAAAAAACTTCTATTTAATATAGCTTCCACTAAGTGTTTTTACTGTTTTTTTAAAAAGAGCATTTTTACGGATGTTATTGGGTGAACAAGTCCTTAACTTTGAATTATCAACCTTTTGATAGGCGTATTCTGAAAAGCCTTAATAGAGTAGGAATTAATTTTCTAAATATACTGAACTATGATATTAAAACCAGGAGAATCTTACGAAGTTTCTACAGCTACCATTACTGTAACTAATTTATCTAACACAAAAAATGGATCGTTTAGTGTTACAGGTGCTTCTTATATATTAGAACCTGATGAAACTAAAAGAATTGACCTAATGGAAGAACCTGACAGAGTCATTAATAGTGGCTCGACAAATCTTAATGTTGATTAAACGGGATATTCTACTATTTACGTAAAGAGCATCAATATTTACTCACATAAAGTATTTGATTTTAGAGTACTGGACATGAATCTGTCAGTACACTTTTAAAGTGTCAGACAATTCGTATATTTAACTGTCTTGACACCTTTGAGGAGTCCGACCGAGCAGATGGAAAAAAATATCCAATGTCCAATACTCTAATTTGATTTAAGTATATCTATAATTTGATATATACTTTTTCTCCAGACTGATATTTTATATAGAACAAAATTGCTTTAACTTGCTCATCATCCAAAAAATCATAATTTGGCATTACTTGTCCATACTCTTTGTATACGTGTGGAGTGTGTGAATTTTTCTTAATCATGTCTTTAGAATTTTTAATGAACTGTATTAATTGTTTCTTACTTTCCCAACGATTTTCTACTCCAACAAGTGCAGACCCTATAACCTTTTCATTGACAGAGTGACATCGAAGACAGTTTTCTTCAAAAAGTTCTTGACCTATTTTTACTAATTTTTCTTGTTTAAGATTTAAAGAATCTAGTTTCCCGTATATTCCTTCCTCCATGTTAGTAAAGTACTCCATCTTGAATATACTTTCTTCAATAGTATCTATCAAAGAAGAGATAAAAACTACTCCTGTTGTAATTACAAGAATATAAATTGTTATGTTTTTACTAAATGTGTTCATTTTTATCAAAAATAAGTGTTAGGATGTGCATTTATTTGATTTAACATAGAAATTTGTGTTATAAATTACAAATTTATAACTTAACTATAGTATAAATAAAATTATTGCAATTGATTAAAAAATATTGTTTTTTAAATTGTAGAGTTTGATTTTAGTTTACTATTTTGATTATCAAGTTTTTATATTGATTTGCTTTTGCAAAAGGTCTAGTATTTCTTTGTTAGAGCAGAGTATCCTTTGTAAAGAAATAAATCCTTTTTGTTTAAATTGTTTACATTTTCTTCTAATAAATCGGACTATTTTTTGAACTTCAATCGCCAAAAATGCAAATTTTAAAAGTTTATTTTCAAATTCTTCTTTATTTTTTGTTCTAGGTTCACTAATTTTTAATACATGTTTGAGTGTTTTGAAAAACTGTTCTATATAGGTTCTATTGAACCAATGTCTTCGTAATGTTTTTGCAAAAACGGTCAAATTTGGGGTATATATAACACTTACTTTTTTTGAGCCATTTAACCTAAAAAATAATAAAACAACTTCTCTTTTTTGGCATTGATAGAACGCTTTTAGACGTAAAGTAAAAGGTGTTTTTTCTTCTTCCTTGAGATGTCTTTGCGCTTCTTGATGTTTTTTTTCTTTTTCTAAAAAAACACGATCTATATATTCTTTTGAGTTTGTTTTTTTATTATTTACTATAATAATATGATTTTTTTTAGGTACACTAATATAAATCAAACTTGTTGATTGGTTGGTACATTCTTCACTCAATGAAACATCACTATAGCCACTATCACAACTAAAATGAATAGAAGGTAATACACTATTTTCTTTAGCTAATTTTTCTTGTAACTTTCCCCAACGATTCACTAATTTTTTAGCTATTTGAATAGGTTCTTTTTTATCAGCTTTTCCTTTTTTTCTAACAAAATCAAAAAATAAAGGATAAAAAACATCTTCAATATATAATCCGAAACAAACCACTTTAAAGCCTAGAGTAGTAGCACGATACTGTCCACTAAAGAAACTTCCAAAATAATCATTTTCTCTACCTAACTCAGAGAGCCATTGACGAAAAATACTGTCATCTAAAACTGCCGTAACTCTTTTTTTTGACCAAATACTACTATCTTTTGAAGCCATTTCTTTCAATAAATGAACCACTTGAGTTTTAAATACATATTCATAAAGTACACGTATTTTGTTGATTGTCAGTTTTTTATACAACTTTTTGTAATTGATGGATACTTGACTACTTGTGATACCAAATTTGACTAAAATACTTTTCAAGGTAGGCAAACCTAGTAACTGACCTAGAAAAAATACAGTTTGCATTTTTTCAAAAAGTAATGTATCAGATTCATCTACATTAGAAATATCTAATTCTGAAAAAGAGTTCTGAAAAAGAGTAGAAGTAGCTGAAAATTCCTGTTCAAAATATTTTTTTGTCAAAGAAACTATTTTTGTGGCTATTTTTTTTTATCATTGTAGTGTATTTTACAAAATCTAATTATTTATTTTGTGGTAAAAACAAATATAGGACTTTTGCAAAATATAATTGCCGTACAGAGTTGATATTCAGCAAAATACGGCAATTTTAAACTCTACAATTTAATAAAAAGCCATATTGATAAAGACTTTTGGATTGAAACCCAAAAAACCTATTCTCTATAAAAAGAGAATAGGTTTTTTTATTTGATTTCAAGTAACTTATCCTAGTTATCTGAGCACTGATAAGTTTAATTTTGGATTTGCTGATTTATCAATTCTAAATCTCAATAAGTTTGAGTATACATGTTTTGTGTTTACAACAAGACAGAATAACCTCTATCTTTCACAAATGATAAGTTCAATTCCTCCCATTTTTGCAGCCGTTTCTGAAAAAGAACTCGCATGAGAACCATATATTTTTGAAGTTTTAGCTAGACAAGCTACATCGATATAAGCATCTTGAACGCCTTTTTCTGAATCTCTGTCAAATGCTTTATTTTGATTTATTATTATTCTTTTTGAGAATAGTTTGATTAGTTCTTTTTCAGTTTCTTTGTCGTCAGTTGCCAAGAAAAAATCAGTTTTATCATTTAAAGCTATTTCTTCATTCATTTTTTCTATAAAAAGTGACAACGGACTGTTTTCTATTGCTCCTGCATGGTCAGTTCTACGAATATGCAAACCAATTGAAGAAGTTGAATAATCTTTTGTAATCTGATTAATTTTATCTTTAACAGAAGTATGAACTACAAAATCAGAAAAAGGTAAATCAGGTTCTTTATTTTTATCATTGAAATCAATTTTAAAATCAAAACAAGAAGCGATATATAAAGAGTTATGTTCTTTTAATGTATTAAAATCAAACTTATTTTTTACTAAGTCAAACATTTCATCTTGATAGATAATTTTATCGAAGCTTTTTTCTTTTCCCAAAAGCTGACGAAGTTTATGTGATTTTTGATAGTTTTTTTCTGTAGGTGCAATTACATTCCACACTTTTGCCATTTTAACAGGATTAAATACACTTTTTCCAGTAAAAGGCAAGGTTTCGATAACTTTTATTTTATCATTTGATTGAAACAGGCTTTTATATCTTGTCCCTAACTCGTGATTATTTTCCCAAACAACTGTAATATAATCTGTTTTATCTGTTGTTTTTAATAAATCTAGAACTGATTCTATGGCACGAAGGCGATTACAAAGTCCTCCTGTGGGTTGTACAACTATTTTTTTTAGCATTTCTATTTTTTTCGCACCTAAAAAGGCAATACGTTTTTACACGCTAAAGCGCATACACTATTTTACACAAAACTACTAAAGAGTTTTGAATTTTGGCAAAAACAAGTCTTGAGATTGCTAAAACAAAATACCTATTTTTAAGTAACTAATCAAAATTATTTATATGCAAATGGAATCTGTCTGACACCTCAAAGATGTCTTGACAGTTTAAACTTCCACTTTCTAACTCTTTTCTTAGATATATTTTGTTCAGTTACTTATACTAGTTTTTTTATAAAACTGACAACCAAAATCAATGAAGAATTGAAGGAACTCTTCATTGACTATCAACAAAAATAAAAGTAAAGATTCTTACTTTAATGCGCTTCCAGCCAATTCTGACCAATTCCAGCTTCTACATCCAAAGGAACATCAATTTGATAGGTTTTGCTCATTATTTCCATAATTTTTGGCTTGACAGTTTCTAATTCTGACTTTGGAACATCAAAAACAAGTTCGTCATGCACTTGCAAAATCATCTTTGTTTGAAGGTTATTTTCTTCCAAATATTCCTGTACTTTTACCATAGCTAATTTGATAATATCGGCTGCTGTTCCTTGTATTGGCATATTTACAGCATTTCGTTCTGCAAAACCTCGCTGTGTCATATTTCTTGAATTTATATCACGAAGTGGACGTTTTCTACCTAAAAGTGTCTGTACAGATTCATTATCTCTAGCTTCATTGATAATTTTATCCATATAGTTTTTGATAGAAGAAAATTCTGCAAAATAAGAATCAATTAGTTTCTTTGCTTCTGTGGTTTTGATATTCAAACGCTGACCTAATCCCATTGCTGAAACTCCATAAATAATTCCAAAATTGGCAGTTTTGGCAGAACGACGCATTTCGGAAGTTACTTCATCTATTCCCACTTTAAAAATTTTGGCTGCTGTGGCTGTATGAATATCTCTTTGATTTCTAAAAGCCTCAATCATTGTTGGGTCTTCTGCAAAAGAAGCCATTAATCTAAGTTCGATTTGAGAATAATCAATAGCTAAAAGAACATGGTTTTCATCAGAAGCAACAAATGCTTTCCTTACTTCTCGTCCTCTTTCTGTACGAATAGGAATATTTTGAAGGTTTGGATTTGTCGAACTAAGTCTTCCTGTAACTGTAACAGCTTGATTAAATGAAGTATGAACTTTATTATCTTTTGGAGAAAGCAGCAAAGGCAAAGCATCAACGTAAGTAGATTTGAGTTTTTGAAGTTGGCGATAATCTACAATTTTGGCAGCAATAGGATACTTTTCGGCAAGTTTTACCAAAATACTTTCGTCTGTTTTGTACTGTTTGCTTTTTGCTGTTAGTTTTGGTTTTGGAGTAAGATTTAATTTTTCTTCATCAAATAAAATTTCTCCTAACTGTTTTGGAGATGCAATATTAAACTCTTCCCCTGCTATTGCATAGATTTCTTTTTCTAAAACCTCAACTTCTTTTCCTAGCTCTGTTGAAAACTCACTTAATGCTTCTGTATCAATGTTCATTCCGTTCATTTCAATTTTTGCCAAAACAGAAATTAATGGAGTTTCTATATCGTAAAAAACAGATTTTAGACCTTTATTTTCTTCTTTTTCTAGTTCGAAATGTAGTTTTTCTTTAAGTCTGAGTGTAATATCTGCATCCTCGGCTGCATAATTCAGAATTTCTTTTGGCTCAAATTCTGCCATTGTTTTGGCTTTTTTGCCAGTTCCTACAATTTCATCATAAGAAATAGTTTTGTAATTAAGGATAGTTTGCGCCAAATAATCCATATTATGACGAAGTTCAGGCTCTAATAAATAATGCGCCAACATGGTGTCAAAAAATTGCCCTTTTAGCTTAATTCCATATTTATAAAAAATCTGATAATCATACTTTATATTTTGTCCTATTTTTATGATTTTAGGATTTTCTAAAATGCTTCTAAATTCATTCAAAATTTCTTTTCGTTCTTCATCACTTCCCAAAACAGGAATATAAAAGGCTTCAAATGCTTTATAAGCCACTGAAAAACCAACAATATTTGCTTCAATGACATCCAAATTATCAGTTTCTGTATCGACAGAAATTTCATCTTGAAGTAAAAGAAATTCGATTAAATGTTCTCGTTTTTCTTTAGTATCAATTAAGTGATAATCGTGTTTGACTGTAAAGAGTGTATCTAATTTTATAGAAGTAGCTTCTTGAATTTCTAATTCTTGAGCAATTTGAGACGGTTTTGCAGTTGTATTTTCTGCTTTATCTAATTCTTTTTCTGTAAAAATAAAAGGCAATTGTTCTAAAGCAGCTTTTGCTTCTTCTGGAGTTAGATTTGATTTTTTTGCAACTTTTTGAACTGGTTGCTCATTATTTTTTGGACTTCCAAACAAATCCATTTGGTCAGTTGCTGCTTTTTTGTTTTCGCTTATTGTCTTGCTGAGTGAAGATGAACCTACTTTTGCACCTGTTTTTGGAGAAAATGATTTTGCAGATTCTTCATTCAGAATTTTTCGTTTCAATGTTCTGAATTCTAATTCATCAAAAAGAGCTGATAAAAGTCCTTTGTTTTTTTCTGTAATATCTTTTACGTCGTCATATTCCAATGCCTTTGCATCAAACTCTATCGGAACATCAATTTTTATTGTCGCTAATTCTTTTGATAAAATACCTTGCTGAGCAAAATTAATAACATTTTCTTTTTGTTTTCCTTTTAGCTTATCTACATTTTCGATAATTCCTTCTACACTATTGTATAATTTCAAAAGTTTGATAGCCGTTTTTTCTCCAATCCCTGGAATCCCTGGAATATTATCAGAAGCATCTCCTTGTAATCCCAAAATATCTGTCAGTTGCATTGGGTTTTCTAATTCCCAACGGTCACAAACTTCTTTTATTCCCCAAATTTCGGCAGGATTACGACCAGCATAAGCTACTTTATAGAAGAATATTTTTTCCTCAACAAGCTGTGCATAATCTTTATCAATCGTAACCATATATACTTCAAAGCCTTCTCTAGCTGCTTTTTTTGCAAGCGTTCCGACAATATCATCAGCTTCAAACCCATCCATTTTTAAAATAGGAATATTCAAACCTTCCAACAAACGATTAATAAAAGGCTTAGAAAGTGTAATGGCTTCTGGTTGTTTTTCTCGGTGTGCTTTGTAGGCTTCAAACTGTTCGTGGCGAAAAGTAGGCTTCGAAGTATCGAAAGCAATGCCAATATGAGTAGGTTTTTCATTTTGAAGAATATCCCAAATAGAATTTGTAAATCCTAAAATTGCGCCTGTATCAATTCCTGTAGAAGTCATTCTAGGATTTTTACTAAAGGCAAAATGCGCTCTATAAATGAGAGCCATTGCATCTAAGAGAAATAATTTTTTGGGAGCGTCGGGAGTCGAAAGCATTGCAGTTATCAGTTATCAGTGACCAGTTACCAGCAAATTACTAGTAAGAAGTTAAATATGTTTGTAGGGAATTTTTAAGTCAGCGAAGCTAAAATGGCTTGCCTTTTCCTAGTGTAGTCTTTTAATTATTTGCAAAAATAGCTTTAAAATTTTAGTTTTCTTATTAGAGATTTAAATTATTATTGAGAGAATAGCTAAATAAACCTTATTAAATTCAACAGTCTGGAAGACTGTTATACAAAAATAATCTTGATAACCTTTAATAATTGGAATCTGTTTATCAATAATTGAATATTTAAAAAAAACTAAAGCTAATCACTTGTAGACAATCATCTATTTTAAAAAGTAGGCAACAGTTTGAAACAAAATTAATAATTTTACAATAATTTTATAAACTTCAAAAATAAATTATTGCTATGAAAATTATTGCTATTATTCCTGCTCGTTATGCTTCTAGTCGTTTTCCTGCTAAAGTTTTGGCTGATATCAATGGAAAAACAATGATTGAACGTGTTTTTAATCAAGCTAAAAAGGCTACAAAACTCAATGATGTTTTTATTGCTACTGATAATCAACTTGTTTTTGATAAAGTGAAAGAGTTTACTCAAAATGTTTTGATGACAGATTCAAGTCATATTTCAGGAACAGACAGAATTGCAGAAGCTGCACTTCTTTTAGAAAAAAACAAAGTAGAGTTTGATTTTATCATTAATATTCAAGGTGATGAGCCTTTCATTCAACCAAAACAAATAGATAGTTTAGCTGAAATTTTGATAGAAAATAATGCTGTACAATTGGCAACTTTAGTAAGTCAAATAAAAGACTCTGAAACGCTTTTTGATACAAATGTAGTGAAGGCAATTTTTGATGTAAATCATAAAGCTATCTATTTTAGTAGAAATCCTATTCCTTTTGTAAGAAATGAAGACAAAAAACAAAAAGATGCTTGGCTTTCAGCACACACATTTTATCGTCATATAGGAATGTATGCTTATCAAAAAGAAGTTTTACAACAAATTACAAAGCTACAACCCTCAAAGTTAGAACTAGCAGAGTCTTTAGAACAATTGAGATGGATAGAAAATAATTTTTCTATTCAAGTAGCTATTACGCCTTTTGAAAGTATAGGAATTGATACACCAGAAGATTTAAAAAAAGCAATTTCTAGTAAAAACTAAAACGGAATCACAGTCAGAATGAAAATAATATTTTCGAACTAATGTAGAAATAGGCAACGTTTTGTAAGTTTTTAACGTATTAATTTTAAAACAAACCTATTCTACTCTTATAATTTTATTATGTCTAATCTACTGACTGTCAGACTTTTTTTTGTGCTGTTTGCCTACGCAACAGTTACTTCTGTGCAGGCTCGTGTTTTACAGATGAATTTTGATGAAAATAATCAAAACTCTACTGAGTTTACTTCTACCAACAAACAAAGTACACAAGAAAATACACCTCCTCCTGTTTCTATTGATACTGTTGCACTTATAGATGAGCTAATTTCTCCAAGTTGGGTCTTTCATCAACGTACTGCTGACGAATGGCTGACTTACTATCCAGATGCCAAAATTGAGCGCACACCTATTGAAAACGTTCATAATACTTCAAAAACAGATACAGTAATTGAAGTTAAGACAGAAAAAACACATTTACGTTTTTATCGTGCAGACCAAAAAGACCTTTTGCTAGAGGCAAAAGTAAGTTTTGAACCTTTGTCCATCGGAAAAGGTCTTTCTATGGGAATGAACAAAGGCGATTTTATGCGTTGTTTTTCAGAAACAGAAGAAGGAATGAAACAAGATGTTGTTGTTGTGGTGATGGATGAAGACGAAACAAATTATTATTTTTTCACTTTTGAGCAAAATGTTTTGGTTGCTGTTCGTTATGAAGGAATAATAGATTAAGTAAAAATAGTTATACCTTCTCTCCAAAAGATAAATCTCCTGCATCTCCCAAACCTGGTATGATGTAGGATTTTTTGTCTAGTTTTTCATCAATATCTCCTATCCATAAGTTAGCTTTTGGTAATTCTGTTTTTACATTTTTTATACCTTCTTCGCTTGCAATAACAGAAGCAATATGCAATTGCTTTGGCATTCCTTTTTGCTTAGAAAGCTCTTGATAGGTTTTGATTAGAGATTTTCCTGTGGCAAGCATTGGATCAATCAGAATAACTGTTTTGTTTTCCAAATTAGGACAAGCTGTATAGAGCAAGTCTATATCAAAATCGTATTGATTGAGTTTGTTTTGCAAATCTTGTTTATACTCTCCTCTATAAGCTCCTACAAAACCACTATCAGATTGCTCAAAAAATTCTGCAAAACCTTCATAAAGAGGCAAACCAGCACGTAAAATTGGAATCAAGACAGGAAACTCTGTTAGTTTTTTAGTTTGTTTTTCGCCTAATCCTGTTTTTAAATTTATCTCTTGATAAGAAAGTTTTTTTGAAATTTCGTAAGCAAGTAAATAACCTATTTTTTTTAGGTTTTGACGAAAGTTTCCTTTGTGAGCTTGCAGGTTTGTATCTCTCAAATTACTCATAAAATAATGAGCAATGGAAGAATTGTTTGTAAGACTAAAAACTGTATTCATTGTTTTGGGATAGATTTAAGATGAATGTTAATCTAATTTCAAAATTACTTAAAAACTAAATTACTATATTTATTTCATTTTGTAATAAAAAAGTAAATTTGATACTAGATAATCAAAACCAAATTCTTAAAATAAGAATCATTTTTATAGTTATAGATTTTTCTTTTAAAGAAGACTAAAAAAAAATATTTACATTTTTAACCCTGTTTATTAATGCGTGAATTTTTCAAAGTGTAAATTTATTCATTTTATATTCCTAAGAATACTTTGCAAATTATTTAGTCATTTGTTTTTTCCATTCAAAATATCCTAAAGTAGCCAAAATTAAAAATACAGCATATAATCCTGTTGTAAAATAAAGTCCTTTGTAATAATAAATCCCTACACAAAAGGCATCAATAACAAACCAAAAAATCCAGTTTTCTATCCAACGTTTGGCAAGATGAAATTGTGCTACTACACTAAAAGAAGTAGTAAAAGCATCTAGGTAAGGCACAGAAGCATTGGGTAAAGTTGAAAACCAAGCTCCAAAACCAAAAACTCCTGCAATACCAACTATCATACTAATTATCCAAAATTTGATAGGCATATAAGTAATGGGAAGCTCTCTACTTTCTTCTTTTCTTTGTGTATCATAGAAGTTTTTAGCATTTAGTTCTTCTGTTACAACATCTTTATCTAAAATTGAAGATTCTGAGGATAAATTAGTAGACTTTTTTACTTTCTCTTTTCCACCAAAAAGCCAATGATACCAACCCCAAATGCTAACTACAAAATAAAAGGCACTTAAAATAGAATCTCCATACAAACCAGCCTCAAGAAAAATATAGATATACGGAACAACACTCAGAATACCAAAAAACCAACCCCAATGATTATTTCTAGTATTGAGCCAAACACAGACAAGCCCTGTAAGAGAAGCAAAAAGCTCTAGTTTGTGAGAAAAAAAATAGGTCAGAAAAGATTCTAGGAGTTGTTCCAAAGCAAATTTTGTTTTTTGATATAATATAAATTTCAAAAATGAAGAGCAAAGATAAACCTTGAAAATGGAGAAAAAAATCTTCTTATAGAAAATGCTTCTGAATATAAATTTTTACAGTTAAAAAAGTGATATTATTAGTAACTTTGTGTTATATTTTTTATAACCTTATCAGCAAAAGTGTAGATTTTTGATAAGTTCTATCATCTACCTTTCAAACTCTAATTTTATTTCATGCAAACTATATTTGTTCCCTTAGACTTTTCAGAAAACTCATTACAGGCTCTTCGTCATGCTATCGAACTAGCCAAAACATCAGAATCACAAATTATTGTTTTTCACTCTTATCAACCTCCTCAAATGGGTGGTGGAAGTTTTACAGGTAGAAAAAAATTGGTTACTCTTGGAAAACAAGAAGCTGAAGATAATATGTATAAAGTAGTGATGCGCATAAAAGAAAATGAACCTAATTTAGATTTCGAACATTTGGTGGTTGATGGTGACCCTATGCAGCGTATTCTTTTCTATTCAGAAAAATATGAATCTGATTTGATTGTTATGGGAACAAAAGGTGCTAGTGGATTAAATGAAGTGTTTTTGGGTAGTGTTGCTGGTAAAATTATTAATGATGCGTCTTGTCCTGTAGTTATTGTTCCAGAAGAAAGTCAAAAAGGAACATACGAAAGAATAGTTTATGCCACTTCTCTTATTGCAGATGATAGAGGAGTTTTAAATTATTTGAAAGGATTAGCTACAGATTTCAAAGCAAAACTACAATGTATCCATATAGAAAAAGATGGTGAAACAAACTCAAAGTTCGAAAGTTTTGCACAAGAATATAAAAATGAAAGTACAGAAAATCAGCAAGTAGAATTTAAAGTTGTTTCTAAAAGCGATAAAGATAGAGTAGAAAATACGTTATTAGACTATATAGAAGAAAATCCTCTTACTCTATTGGTAATGCTTCGTCGTGAGCGTGATTTTGTACAGCGTATTTTTGGTCATAGTGTTACCAAAAAAATGGCACACCATGCAGAAAGTCCTCTTTTAATTATGAAAGCTGCTGATAAAATGGAATTTTAAGATTTAATATTTCTTACTTAAAAAAAAGAAACTTGAACAATCAGGTTTCTTTTTTTATAAAAAGATAGATGTTTAGTTTTAGTGCTTAATTTGTGTATTTTTTTGTTAAAATTATTAAACAATATGATGATGGATAGCTTATTCTTATGTATTTTTGTTTAAGACAAGCCAATAGATTTAGTGTTTCTATATTATAAAGAGGAATTATTACAACACATAAAATGAAACAAGAACGCAAACAGATAGTTAATACAGATGCTTATTCTTTGGAAATTGATATTGCAAAAAATAGAGTTTATTTTTGTATCCGTGGGCATTGGGACAAAAATACTCTTCTAACAAATTATCTGTTAGATTGGAAAGAAGCTATTTCTTATTTACAGCCTAATTTTACAATTATTTCAGATACTCTTACTATGTTACCTCATGCAGTTAGTGTGGAAAAACTCCATGAAGAAACTCAAAAATATTTAATTGATAATGGACTTTTTAAAGTAGCTGAAATTATGCCTATCAATGACATTGCAAATCTACAAGCAAATAGAATTACAGAACGTTCGCAACTTCCAGTTATTAAACTCTCTTCATTGGAAGAAGCTGAAGAGTGTTTAGATAAATTAGTTGAAGAAATGCAAAACAGTCTAAATCATTGAAAAGTGTAAACATAAAATACGATTTATCAGATTTTGGACTGATTTATTTGCTTGAATCATGCTTCTGAGGAAGTGTTTCGTTCAACTCTGAGGAGTTGCACAAAAAATATTGTAAAACCTTTGAAACGCTGTACTAATACACCAACAATATTAAAAATATAAACAGAATTCTTCTATTCAATTGGGATTTTTGATTTATACAGATGAATTTTGTGAAGTTAGCAATACACAAAGTAATACACAAGAATTTGGTCTTTATGGAGAAGTTAGTTAAAAGAAAAATTCCCCTTTTATGTAATTTGTTTTGAATGGATACATAATCAAAAAAGAGGCAAAAAGCTCTACACAAAACTTTTTACCTCCTTTTACAACCTCATAGAAGATAAATACAAAGGTATTATATTATCAGTCCAATACTAGGTAAGAGTCTTATTTTATTACAAGATTGCTTTGCTTATTCTTTAACAATACGTACAGTACTTGTCTTTTCAGAATCAGAAACCTGAAGTAAATACAATCCTAGAGGTTGATTTTGTAAGTTTATTGTTCCTTCTAAAAATGCTCCTTCTTTGGTTTTGTTTTCTTCAATAATTAGTTTTCCTGTTGCATCAAACAAACGAACAGTACAGTTTCCTTCTCGTTCTGTTTTTAGGCTATACGAAAACTCATTTGAAGTTGGATTTGGATAAACTACTACTTTTTCATTTTTGAAGAAGTCTTTACTTGCATCTGCTTTAAATAAAAGAACAAAACGTTTTATTTCTGTTCCTGCTTTTACACTAAATTTATAATTTCCATCTTGACGCAAATTGTGTAAAGTATTGGTAAGTGAATCATATAAATAAACTTCATGGCTAGAATGAAAATATTTTAAGGTACGCAGAGAAATTTGATATTCCCCTTCTACTACAATATTCATGGCTAAAGGAAGTTTTTGTTCTTTATCAAAATTACCTAAACCGTTAATAGAAAAATACTCTGTTTGTTCTTCATTTTCATTATACGAATAAAGAGTAGAAAATTTACTGTTCATTTTATGCAGTTTACCTGCATCAAATCCATTATCGTAATTTGGTGTAGCTCCTTCTTGAAAGTAAATAGTTGTTTCATCTGCCATTCCTCCTTTTTCAATCGCTAAACGAATCAAACCTTGTTTAGTGTTTTCTATACCTGTAGTTTTATAGAAACGAGCATCTGTTGTTAAACGAATCGAATTATCTATGTTTACTGTTCCTGATGTGTTTGCTCTTACAAAAAATCCTTGCATAGAAGCAATTTCATTTGTACCTCCATTATTGCTTACTCCACTAGCTGTATAACTTGCAAAATTTCCGTTGTACTGACTAACAGGAATATCAAACTGTACCTCAGAACTCAAGAGCGTATTATTCAAATTGTATAAAGCAGTCCAAGAAATAGGAGAAGGATAAGGATTTCCAATCAAATTATAACCTTGTCCACCACTATTTGTAACCCCAATAGATTGAGTTCCATTATTCAATGTTCCATTCAAATCAATAATTTGTTGAGTAGCAATATTAGCTTGATAACCTTTTGCAGGTAACAAGTTCGGAGTGGTAGGAACTTTATAATTAGAAATAAAAGCATTGTAATACGCACTAGTTATTACGTTGTTGTTTGTTTCTTCAAACTGAAAAAAGTTAGGAAAAGGACGTACAAAAGCAGGTTCTGGAGCTGTATTATAAGCCGTATTTAAAACCAAACTCATATCATCTCCAAACTGTGAAATAGTTGCATCAGAAAAAGGTGAAGAAAACAAATGATATGCTTGAGCGTCATATCCACCACCTCCAAAGCTAGGAATAGTCGAAGATTGAGGAATGTATCTTTCTGCAATTACATTACCTTGAACAGTATTGATAGGTGAAGCATTAAATATCAATGCTGTATTAGTAGCAGTTGAGCGAAGCGCAAAATTAGCTCCTACTGGCACAACTACATCTCCATCTTGCATAGATAATTTTTCAGAAATACCAAAATTACCTTCAAAAGTAAGCGTTTTCCCTGTTCCATCCATTGTAATATCTTTGATAGTTGTTTCTTTATAATTGGCTGCATCTGTTTGAAAAGTAAGTGTTTTGTTTACAGTAAAAGGAAGTGCATATTCATCGTATGGATTTCCTAGAGCATTGAGTCCATTTTTTTGAATTACAATAGTAAAACCATCTTGAACACACTCAACAGCACGACCAATATTTGGTTCAGTATTTAGTCCTATAGCAAAAGAATTAAGAGTAGTATATGCATGTCCTGTATTAAACTCTACAAAACCACCCAAAGAAGAAAATGGGTTTGCATCAGTTATATAATTTGCATCTGTTCCATGAAGAATATAATCTTCTATAAAAAAAGCTTGAGCAAAATCATTTTTATTTAATAAAAGAAGTTCAAAATAAAAAGGAGAAGCTGTGGCATTAATATAAATTACTTGAGTGTTATTAAATATATATCCATTATTGGTAGTAGGAGCAAATGGTGTAATCCCTTTTAAAGTAAATTTAGTATTTCCTAAATTAAGATTTTGTGTTGCAATCATCTCTGAAACATACAGACAGGCTCTTAAATAGGTATTATCTGAAGCTACTGAAGTAAGTTCTACATCTGTGAAGGAGATATTGTCCAAATCAGAAGAATAACCTGAAATATACATAGGAGCTCCAGCAATTGTTGTAGGAGAAGAAAGTCGTTTATAACTTCCTTCTATACTGACATTATTTAGTGCAACAACTCCAGCAGGTAAAAAACTTGCGTAACGCAAAATAGGGTTTGCACTTCCATTGTCCCAACCTCTTATTTGAAGTCCTATATGTCCTGTTCCATCAGTTACTGTGATATTAGAAAGACTAGCATTTCTATTAAATTTAAAGAAAGAAATATCTCCATTTCCTGGATCTCCTGTTCCATTTGCTGAAAAAGTAGAGTTATTTATTGTTACATTATCAATACCTATTCCACCAGTAGCTTGGGATTGAACAAAAATCCCGATGTTATTATGATTAGTAACAGCTAAATCTTCTAAAAGAATATCGCTTACAGTTACATCACTTATTTGTATTCCATAGCCTGCACCTTGAATACGCATATTGCGAATGGTTACATTAGAGGCTTGTACATTAAAACCAGTACTTGAATTATTAGCAGGATCAATGATTACATCTATGGCAGGATTTGTTCCATTTCCTGTGCCTACTATAGAAACTTCTTTAGTAATAATGGTATTATTTGCTGTATATGTTCCTGCTGCGACATTTATTTGATCACCAGTATTTGCTTGAGTTATTGCATAAGCAATTGTCTGACAGGGAGAACCAAGTGTTGTACAATCATTAGCACCTGCATTACTACCTGTAGTGGCTACATAACGGTTTTGGGCAAAAATGGCTGTTGAACTAAAAAATAAGAGGATTATTACACTTAGAACTTTCCATTTTAAGTATTTAAAAGGACTTTTTGAAGATATTGATTTGATTTTTGTTAAATGTCGTAACATAGTTAGAAAAAAGTTAATTGTAAAAAAAATGAAAAACAACTATTTATAAAAAACAGCAAAGGAGAGAGTTTGTATTAAATATACTCAAATATTGAAGTAAAATGAAATTTGGGTGTACTTTGTTTGAATTTTTGAAAAAATAATTTCAAAAGAAAATAAAATTATTTATTTACTGATTAACAGTTGTTTATGATAAATGAATAATATTTTCACTACTTTTTTAAGTAGAAAAATATCAAAAACAAAAACTGTAGGTAAAAATTGCACTACATTATTGATAAAATGTTAATTACTAAAGTCCTATTTTTAATTATATCTAATTTTTATCTTTTTTAGTTTTAAAAATAAATTGCATTAAAAAAAGTCGCAACCTCTATGTTAGCTAACAAATTGTACTATCTAAAATAGCTCATTGTGTATTTTGTTTAGTAACTCAAAGTTTTGGAAGACTGTTGAATTTGATAAAATACTGTTTTTGATGTTCAGACTGGAAGTCTTAACTACCTTAATATAAACCGTAATAAGGTTTATTATTTGTATAAAAAACGAATGGGGGAAAAGAACATTCAAACGGATTTAAAATTGTTACACAAAAAAAGTTAATTTCTATCTTAATAAAGCACAATTTGTAAGTCTGAAAGTATATTTGTTACTTACTGTTTTTATACTTTAGACCCTAAGGATTTTAAAAACTATTAGGATCTAATATTTCATACACACAATTTATTTTTTTATGAACACACTTACCAAGTCGTCAAAATGGATTTTGGCAGCTTTTGCTTTGCTGCTGACTTTTCCTGTTTTGGCACAGACTGACACACAGAATACGCAAACAACAACAGATAATGAGAATCCACTTTGGATGCGTTATTCAGCTATTTCTCCCAACGGACAAAATATTGCTTTTTGCTACAAAGGTGATATTTATAAAGTAGATGCAAATGGAGGACGTGCTTCTTTGCTTACTTTGCATGAAGCCTATGATGTAAATCCTGTTTGGTCGCCAGATGGCAAAATGATGGCATTTGCTTCTGACCGTTTCGGAAATAAAGATATTTTCTTGATGAGTGCAGACGGAGGAGAGCCAAAACGACTTACAATTCATTCTTCTGATGATACGCCTGTGGCTTTTTCACCTGATGGAAAATTTGTTTATTTCAATGCGTACCGTATGCCTACAAAAAGTGATGTCGCTTTTCCGTTTGGGGGTTTCGAACAGCTTTATAAAGTAGCTATTGATGGAAAAACACGTCCAGAAATGGTTATCAATGAAGTTACTCAAAAAGGAAATCTGAATGCAGCAGGTAACAAACTCGTTTATGAAGACCGTAAAGGCTATGAAAATGAATGGAGAAAACACCACGTTTCAAGCGTTGCAAGAGATATTTGGGTCTATGATATGGCTACTAAAAAACATACTCAACTTACAAGAAATTTAGAAGAAGACCGTAATCCTGTTTGGGTAGGTGATGATGTTTATTTTTTGAGTGAAAAAGGAGGCGTTGATAATGATAAAGTTTCTATGAATATCTTTAAAATGTCTGCTGCTAATCCAAGTGTACAAACAAAGGTTACAAACTTAGAAAATCATCCTGTTCGTTTTCTTTCTTCATCAAATGATAAAACGTTGTGTTTTGGCTATAATGGCGAGATTTATACGATGAAAGATGGTTCAGAGCCTAAAAAAATTGCTATTCAAATTGCTCAAGATAATCGTTACAATGCTATCGAATATAAAAACTTGAAAGGTGGAATTACAGATATGGCAGTTTCTAGCACTGGAAAAGAAATCGCTTTTATTGTGCGTGGCGAAGTTTTCGTAACAGCAGTAGAAAATGGTTATACCAAACAAATCACAAATACAGCAGAACAAGAACGCAATGTAGATTTTTCTCCTGATGGAAAATCGTTGATTTATTCGGCAGAAAGAAATGGAAGCTGGAATGTTTATCAAGCTAAATTAGGAAGAGAAGAAGAGAAATATTTTTATGCAAGTACAGTTTTGAATGAAACACAACTTACCAACAATAAAAATGAATCTTTTCAGCCTTTATTTTCTCCTGACGGAAAAGAAGTTGCTTATATAGAAGACCGTAAAGCATTGAAAGTAATTAATTTGGCTTCAAAAGAAGTGCGTACTGTTACTGACAAACTTTCGTATTCGTATGCTGATGGCGACCAATATTATGCGTGGTCTCCAGATTCAAAGTGGTTTTTGATTACGTATGAACCAAATAAAGCGTGGATTCCTCAAGTGGGTTTAATTGCTGCAACAGGAAAAGAGGCTATCAAAAATCTTACTCAAAGTGGTTATAATGATGCTGCTCCTCGTTTTGCAATGAATGGTAAGGCTTTTTATTGGTTATCTGATAAAGAAGGTTTGCGCTCTCATGGAAGTTGGGGTTCTGAATACGATGCCTATATTCAGTTTTTTGAAGAAGATGAGTGGAAAAAATTCACGATGTCAAAAGAAGAATATACGCTTTGGGAAGAATTAAACGGAAAAGACAAAGACAAAAAGGACGAAGACAAGAAAGAAGATGATAAAGACGAAAAAGACAAGAAAGACGAAAAAGTAGAACCTTTGACTTTTGATTGGGCAGGTTTTGAAGACCGAAAAGAACGCCTAACTAGCCACGCTTCACAAATGAGTGATGCTGCTTTAAGTCCAAAAGGTGACAAATTGTATTATCTGACTTCTTTCGAAAAAGGCGCAGACCTTTGGGTAGAAGATTTGAGAGAAAAAGAAACAAAACTTGTCTTAAAACTAGGCGTAAGAGGTGGAAGTCTAACAATGGATAAAGAAGGTAAAAACTTGTTTTTATTAGCCAATGGAAGCATTCAGAAAATAGATTTGGCTACCAACACACCAAAACCAGTTTCTATTGATGCCAAAATGCAACTCAATGCAGCAGCAGAGCGTGAATATATGTTTGAACACATGTGGAGACAAGTACGTGAAAAATTCTATGTTACAGATATTCATGGTGTAGATTGGGATTTTTATAAAAAAGAATACGCTCGTTTCTTACCTCATATCAACAATAATTATGATTTTGCAGAAATGGGAAGCGAACTTTTGGGAGAACTCAATGCTTCACACACAGGAACTCGTTACCGTCATTCTGACCCAAATGGAGATATGACAGCCGTTTTAGGTGCTTTTTATGATGATTCGTACAAAGGAAATGGATTGAAAATAGCTGAAGTTTTGAATAAAAGTCCATTGCAAAAAGCAAATAAAGATATTGCAGCAGGTGATATTATTCAAAAAATTGACGGTGTAGAAATCACGCCTACAATGAATTATCATTCTCTTCTGAACCGTAAAGCAGATGAAAGAACACTTCTTACTATTTTGGATGCAAAAACAAATGCTACAAAAGAAGTCATTGTTTTGCCTATCCAAACTTGGGAAGAACGTCAGCTTTTGTATGAGCGTTGGGTAAACACTCGTAGAGAAGAAACCGAAAAAATATCTGATGGAAAAGTCGGTTATGTTCACGTTAGAGGAATGAATAGCGATAGTTTCAGAGAGCTATTTTCGGAGGCTTTGGGCCGTCATGGCAACAAAAAAGCCTTGATTGTAGATACTCGTTTTAATGGTGGTGGTTGGTTACACGACGACTTGGCTACTTTCCTTAGTGGAAAACAGTATTTTGAAATCGTGCCAAGAGGAGAAAAAATAGGTACAGAACCGATGTATAAATGGAACAAACCTTCTACTGTTTTGATGAATGAAGGCAATTATTCGGATGCTAATATTTTTCCTTATGTCTATCAACACCTTCAAATTGGTAAACTTATCGGTATGCCAGTTGCAGGAACAGGAACGGCTGTTTGGTGGGAGCGTTTGATTGACCCAACGATTGTTTTTGGTATTCCACAAGTAGGAATTATTCGTACTGACGGAAAATATATGGAAAATACAGAGCTTATTCCAGATATTGAAATCAAAAATAATCCTACGCCACAAAGTGAAGGAAAAGATGAGCAGCTTGAAGGAGCTGTAAAAGAAATGTTGGAAGTAACGAAATAGTGATAAGTTGTAAGTGATTAGTGATAAATTAATTACGTAGCTTTTTTATGCTGAAAATTCCCTTAAAGGCTTTTTGCTTTTGAGGGCGTTTTTATTGGTTAAAACTTTGTCAATAGTCTGTAATCAGACTTTGACAATAGTTGTAGAATGTGCTTAAACTATTTTCAGAGTTTGCTTAGGCAAACTACTGACAAAGTTTATCTATCTTCATCTATTTTGTTTCCTTCTTCAATAACTCTTTCCATTTGTTCGGCATCTTCTAAGTCAATCGCACCAGCAAATTGAAGTAAATCATTTGTTTTTGCAGGAACATAAAGCATACTTTCCAAAAAACGCAATAAATCTGCTTTTTGGTAATATGAAAGTTCATAAATTAAATTACGGATTTGATTTTCTATTGCTATCATACTATTATTTTTTAGATTGAAAACTTTTTTACTAAACGTGAAATTTAGTTTTTTGGTTTTTATAAACTCTCTAACGCAAAAATGACTTTAAAAGATTGAAATTACAAATCTTATATTTTGATACTGAAAATTCCCTTAAATTGTAGAGTTTGATTTTAGTTTACTATTTTGATTATCAAGTTTTTATATTGATTTGCTTTTGCAAAAGGTCTAGTATTTCTTTGTTAGAGCAGAGTATCCTTTGTAAAGAAATAAATCCTTTTTGTTTAAATTGTTTACATTTTCTTCTAATAAATCGGACTATTTTTTGAACTTCAATCGCCAAAAATGCAAATTTTAAAAGTTTATTTTCAAATTCTTCTTTATTTTTTGTTCTAGGTTCACTAATTTTTAATACATGTTTGAGTGTTTTGAAAAACTGTTCTATATAGGTTCTATTGAACCAATGTCTTCGTAATGTTTTTGCAAAAACGGTCAAATTTGGGGTATATATAACACTTACTTTTTTTGAGCCATTTAACCTAAAAAATAATAAAACAACTTCTCTTTTTTGGCATTGATAGAACGCTTTTAGACGTAAAGTAAAAGGTGTTTTTTCTTCTTCCTTGAGATGTCTTTGCGCTTCTTGATGTTTTTTTTCTTTTTCTAAAAAAACACGATCTATATATTCTTTTGAGTTTGTTTTTTTATTATTTACTATAATAATATGATTTTTTTTAGGTACACTAATATAAATCAAACTTGTTGATTGGTTGGTACATTCTTCACTCAATGAAACATCACTATAGCCACTATCACAACTAAAATGAATAGAAGGTAATACACTATTTTCTTTAGCTAATTTTTCTTGTAACTTTCCCCAACGATTCACTAATTTTTTAGCTATTTGAATAGGTTCTTTTTTATCAGCTTTTCCTTTTTTTCTAACAAAATCAAAAAATAAAGGATAAAAAACATCTTCAATATATAATCCGAAACAAACCACTTTAAAGCCTAGAGTAGTAGCACGATACTGTCCACTAAAGAAACTTCCAAAATAATCATTTTCTCTACCTAACTCAGAGAGCCATTGACGAAAAATACTGTCATCTAAAACTGCCGTAACTCTTTTTTTTGACCAAATACTACTATCTTTTGAAGCCATTTCTTTCAATAAATGAACCACTTGAGTTTTAAATACATATTCATAAAGTACACGTATTTTGTTGATTGTCAGTTTTTTATACAACTTTTTGTAATTGATGGATACTTGACTACTTGTGATACCAAATTTGACTAAAATACTTTTCAAGGTAGGCAAACCTAGTAACTGACCTAGAAAAAATACAGTTTGCATTTTTTCAAAAAGTAATGTATCAGATTCATCTACATTAGAAATATCTAATTCTGAAAAAGAGTTCTGAAAAAGAGTAGAAGTAGCTGAAAATTCCTGTTCAAAATATTTTTTTGTCAAAGAAACTATTTTTGTGGCTATTTTTTTTTATCATTGTAGTGTATTTTACAAAATCTAATTATTTATTTTGTGGTAAAAACAAATATAGGACTTTTGCAAAATATAATTGCCGTACAGAGTTGATATTCAGCAAAATACGGCAATTTTAAACTCTACAACTTAAAAGCTTTTTACTTTTGAGGGAATTTTTTTTAATCTACAAGTGTTTCTAGAAATGAAATAGAAAATAATATTATTGACTTAATCATAGTAAAAAATGCTAGAAGAAGCAGAATATCTCTTATTTGGTTGTGAAGCATTACAATGGAAAATTGCTAAAAACTCCCCTAAACTATACAAACTAAAAAGTCATAAATACTTATCATTTATAAATCCTTTATATGTAAATTATGAAGAATTAAATGATAGGCATTTTTTTAGTGATAGTAGTGAAAAGAATGATTTTTATTTTGTTACAACCAATGTGATTGTATTCAAAGTAGAAAAAGGAATTAATTTAAAACCACAAGACTTATCAGATTATTTTGATAAAATAATTTTATCTGTTAGAGAAGTGAGTAAACAAACTACATTCAAACCAAAATGCTCTTCTATTCATGGACTTAAAAATCTAAATTTAGAAATATCAAACTGTAATAAGATAAATGGTATTGCCTATATGAGAGAATATATATACTCCACTTTAATTACTATGGAAATGTTTTTTGAAGCAGATAATAAAGTAGCCAAAGGAATAAAAACACCTATTTATACAGAAATACTAGTTGATGGTCTGGAGGATTTGTTAAACGAAAAATATAGAAAAGCAATATTATATTCGGCTATGGCTATGGAAATTGCATTAGCTACTAAATTAGATGAAGACTATAAAAGTAAAGTCAATGAGAAAAACTACATAATTAACTCTGTAATAACAAAGGATGGTAGAGTAGAGAAAGATTACCTGTATGAGCATCTAACTAATATGAATAGTTTTAAAATATTATTACGAGAAAGAAGCTTATATGTTTGGAATAAGTCTATTGCTACAGACAAGCAGATATTATACGAAGCTGCTATGCGTTTATACACTACAAGAAATAAAATTGCTCATTTAGGAAGACCTGATAATCTAAATAAACAAATAAATATCGATAAAAAAGGAGCAAATGAAGCATTTGAAATAGCAAAAAATGTTTTTGAATGGTTAGGAATATGTGAATTCAAACATGTAAGTATCTCAGATAAGTTTATTGACTATTAAATATTATTCCTCAGTTCAGCTATGATTTATTAGGATAAAATTTTCTTATTGATGAATCTTTTTGAATTAGAAATAGTTATTACTCTTTTAATAAACAAAACTATATAACAAGTGGAAAACAAAGAATTATTCTCTCTAAATAAAAAATCATTTAAAAATGATTTTCTTCCTATTTACAAGCAATTTGGTATAAATCCTAATAAAGTTTTTCAAACTTCTTTTACATTACCTTTTCACTTGCCTTTTAATGGAGGAACAAGTGTAACAATGTTTGTAGAAGATAAAATAGCATTTACAGCTACTTTTAATACTCTTTCAAGTAAAAATGGTTATAGAGCTGGGGTAGTAAGTACAGAAGAATTAGTATTTGAAAATTACAAAACAATAGTAGAGTTAAGTTTAGTTTTTGAGCAGGATGCCTATGATAAAAAATGTATGGAAGATGGTGAAGACTTGATATCGAATTTATTTGACATTTGCTTAGAAAGATTGAATTTGTTTATTAGGAGTTATAGAATAATGACAAAAGATAAACTTACACATCAAGTAAATCTAAAAATGCTTGAAGCTATTCCACTGTTTAGGATAGTAGATACAGAAACTTGGATAGAACAAATGGGAGCTTGTATTACTCATACAAACGTACAATATGAAAAGAAACCTTTAACTAATTTAGATAGTGATAAAGTCTTCCATTATGCAAATGTTATAGGTAATAACTTAAATCCGTTTATACTTTCTCAAGAATTAATATTAGATGCACAAAGAAATTATGTAGAAGGATTTTATAAGGAAGCTATTATAAATATTCAAACTTCTTTTGAAGTATTTTTGAGAACACTTCTTACAGAATTATATAAAGCAGAGAATAAAACTTCAGAAGAGGCTGATGAGATTTATGATGCAAAAGGATTTATAGGAGTATTAAAAAGTCAATTTCATGAACGATTAGGTGGACAATGGAAAATTAAAGATGAAGATTGTAAAATAGGTAGATGGTATAGTAAGTGTTATAAAATACGAAATAGTATTATACATGGTGGATTAGTTCCTGATTATATTCAGACAGAAGAAGCTATTAATGCAACTGACGAAGTTGTATTAGAAATATTCCAGTTGTTGAAGACTAAAGAAAGTACTTACCCAAATATTTCTTCTTTTATAAGTGTAGCTAATATGTAATACACAGCTCTAGAAAACTATGGTAAAACCAAGCCTATCCTTTAGAAAAATTGTTAAAATTTATTCCGTTTCTATCGTATAGCGTTTTGTTTTTTACACAGGCAAAAATGCGTTGTATAATTTTATTTCGTAAGGCATTAATAACACTCATTTTATTCTTGCCTTCTGCTACTTTTCTTAGGTAATACTCTCTCATCTCCCCCTCTACTTTCATAGCAGATAAAGCGCACATGTGCAAGGCTGTTTTGAGGGTTTTATTAGCCATTTTTGATACTCTTGCCCTGCCTTTAAATTTCCCAGAAGAGTTTTCAAAAGGCACAACACCACAATAAGAAGCGAGTTGTTTGGCAGTATCAAATTTGGTAAAACCATCAGTAGCTACCAGTAACTGAATCGCTGTTACTTTTCCAACACCTACTACAGAAGTGGTGAGCCGATAGAGTTCTTTCAATTCAGCATCCTCTTGAATAATTTGATGCATCTGCTTTTCTATTTCTTCTATGCGAAGGCTAAAGTGTTCCAACGTTGTTTTAGAGCTTTCCTCTAGAAGCTGCTGAATAGACGCTTTGCTAAATTGGCTCTGCTCACCAACGTAAGTTTCTAGCTCCTGTCTGTGAGTAACTAGCTTTTTTCGTAGTGTCTGCAAGGTTTTTAGGGTTTCTAGTTCTTGAGTAGGAGGAATATATAAGTTCGCTTTGTCTTGAAAACGAAAGGCATAAGCTCCGATATTTTCAGCATCAGCTTTGTCATTTTTAAGCTTTTTGACACCCATAGAACGTTTAATTTGAATGGCATTTTCTACCCAAATGGCACAATTAAATTCCATCAAAGCAATGACAAGCCAGTTGATATACATTCCTGTATGTTCCATACAAAACAAACTTTTCTCTAGCTCATAAAGGTCTTGAAAAGAAAAAAGATAGGTCTGTATTGCGTTCAAATTGTTCTCAATGCGTTTATGATTTACTACTTCTCCTTCTTGAAGAATAGCAATATCTAAATGTTCTTTGCTCACATCAATGCCTATAAAATTTTGGTAAGTTTGCATAAATAAGTTAATTTAGAGTTACCTAATTTAAAAAGTGATTCATCGTATTCAATCAGACTTAAAACCTTATCTAATGAGTTTATTTTTAGGTCAATAAAAATACTCCGAAAACTATTTGAGTTTGAGATTGAATAAAGGTAGGAAGAGGCTGTTTCGAGAGATAGATTTTTATAGTCTGGCTCGGCTATAGGTTCTCTTCCTACTAGATGAATTCTTAAATACAAGATAAGAAATTACATCTATTTTATCTACTACAAACCTAAAGGCTCGGCTATAGGTTCTCTTCCTACTAGATGAATTCTTAAATACAAGATAAGAAATTACATCTATTTTATCTACTACAAACCTAAAGGCTCGGTTCAAACCGAGTTAGGACTGTGTATTCGGCTCAATTTATTTGAAGGGTAAAATCAAAACACATAGGTACGAGGATAAAGATGGAAACAAAAAATATGTTACTGAAATTAGAGCTGATAACTTTATTATGTTGGGAAAACCTAATTCAGATAGAACGAATATAAACGAAACTATTTAAAATAATTGAACGTAGTTGTGTTTATAAACAAGTTGGTGATTATTGAAAAGAAACATCGCACAAATGAAAAACGAAATGAACAACGTAGAAATATTTGAAAATGAAAGAGCGACAGGCTACAATCAGTTTGTAGAAACTTGGATACCAAACTATCACTATTTTTTAGACCGTTTGCCAAAACTATTAAGTGAAACAAACTCAAAAGAATTGTTGGTAGTTGGTTGTGGAACAGGAAACGAAATAGAAAGATTTGTCCAAGCACCTGAACATTGGACAATAACAGGCATTGACCCTTCGTCTGAAATGATTAAACAGGCAAGTGAAAAACTTCAAAATTATGATAACGTAACTTTAATTGACGGTTTAGTAGCTGACCTTGACATTGAGAAAAAATATAGTTCTGCAACACTTTTGTTGGTTTTGCACTTTTTGAACGACAATGGCGACAAACTAAACTTACTGAAAGACATTGCCGACAGATTGGTTTCGGGTGCAACATTTGTAATGTTGGACATAACAGGAGACAAAAACCAAATCAGACAAAACCTACAAGTTCTCAAACTTCTTTTACCAAACAGTATAGATAAAGAAGAAATAAATAATCGGCTGAACAGAATAGAAAACAAACTTTTTGCAGTTTCGGAAGAAAGGTTGTCAGAATTATTGCAAGAAGCAGGATTTGAACCACCACTTCGCTTTTTTCAATCGTCAATTTATATGGGGTGGTTGACAAAAAAGAAATGAAATAAACAAAGAACCACTAACAATAGCTATACGTAATGTTAGGACTATGCATTCGGCTTCCAGCCATGATTTTTGTATCTTAGTAGTATGATTTTAAAAAGCTAGAAAAATAAATAATTGAACTATGGAAAATGAGAATATAAATCAACAAGAAAAACAGTTGTTTTTGAGTATTTTACAAGAATTAGAGCAAATTCCAAAAGAATATTTGAAAGTTGTTTTTGGTGTTGTTCAAGCTTTTCGTCAAAACTTACCTTCTGATGCAAGTGAGGTAAAAGAAGATGCAGAAACTTTTGATTGGGAAGAGTTATCTGATGAAATTATGAAACGTAGAAAAGAAGACAATCAACAGTTTTTTAAGCGAATGGATAATTTTATAAACGAATAATTATTTATGGGAACTAAAAAAGTGCTGTTAGATACAGATATTTTATCGTATTATTTAAAGAAAAATCCTGTTGTAGTTGCAAATTTTGAAAACTATTTAGCAGAACATCATCAAGTTTTTATTAGTCGTATTACAGTGATAGAAATTATGGGAGGATTGAAAGTAAAATCAGCTTCTAAGCAATTAGAGTTTTTTGAAAATTTTATTTCATCTTTTCAAATTTTAGATACTTCAAAAGAGGTTGCTCAACTAGCAAGTTCTATTTTTGCAGAGCTGTACAAAAAAGGACGACATAGTGGAAATTTTGATGTCCTCAATGCAGCGATTGCAATGGCAAACAATTTAGCTATTTGTACCAATAATGAAAAAGATTATGAAAATATTGATGGCTTAGAAATTCTAAATTGGACAAAGTAATAGTTTGCTTTCCTTTCTATCGAAAATAGCCTTATCATTACAAAAAGTAATTCTAAGGCTATTTTTTTTGTATCTTAGGTCATAATCCATCAAATAAAGAATTAGCTAAATATTTTTAAGTATGAGTCAATATGATTTTTATGTCGATTTGCATTGTCATCCAGCTATGAAGCCTTTTGGAAAAAGCTTTAATAAAACAAATAGGGAAAATAGCACAAAACTTAGTGATAAAAGCAGTATTTGGCATCAGCAAACTCCCAATATTTTCAAGAAAATTATTAATACATTAGGCTCTTTGACAAAGTTTACACAATCGGATTGTACTACTCTTTTTAAAGGTGGAGTACATGTGGTTTGTGCCTCTTTATATCCTCTTGAGAAAGGTTTTGTTAAAAATAAGTTAGGTCAGAATATGATTTCAGATATACCTCTGAATCTTCTAACAGGTATTGGAGATAAAAGAATTGATTATCTTCAAAATTTGGATAGTTATTTTAAAGATTTAGAAGAAGAGTATCAATTTTATCAACAATTAGATGGAGTTGTAGTAAAGGTAGATAATCAGCATAAAGTTCGTTATAAAATAGTAAGAAGTTACGATGAAATTTTATCGTATGTAGATACAAACCCAGATAGTGATGTAATTACTATATGTCTTCTCCTAAGTATTGAAGGTATGCATGTATTAGATTGTGGATTGTATGGAGCTAATAGCAACTCAGATATTAATTTGTTGAAAGAGAATACAGACAAAATCAAAAATTGGCAGCATTCTCCTTTCTTTGTAACCCTTGCACATCATTTTTGGAATGAGTTGTGTGGACACGCTAAAAGCCTAGTCGGAATAGCTGATTGTGTCACGAATCAAGAATACGGAATAGGAGAAGGATTTACAGAAAAAGGAAAAATAATCCTGCATCAATTATTGGAAAATAAGAATGGAAAACGTATTCTGATAGATATAAAACACATGAGTGTTAAGGCTAGAGAAGAATATTATCAAATCTTAAAGGAAGAATATGCTTCAGAAAATATTCCTATTATTATTAGTCATGGAGCAATGAATGGACTGACTTCACCTACTAATCCTAGCTTATCCTCTATCAAAACAGGAAGACTTTTTTATAAGGAAGATATTAACTTTTATGATAGTGAAATGGTAGAGGTAGCACAGAGTGGTGGAATTATGGGTTTACAGATGGATGAAAGAAGATTAATAAGTAGAGAAGCACTTAAAAATGTAAAACGGTCTATCCGAAGACACATGCTATTACATTATCGTTCAGAAATTGTGTGGAATCAAATACAACATATAGCAGAAGTTCTTGACAAACATAATCTTCCTGCTTGGAATAGTATAGCTATAGGTAGTGATTATGATGGCATTATAGATCCTCTAAATGGTTTTTGGACAGCCTCAGAAATGGATTTGCTGGCTAGTTATCTTGAAAGACATGCTGAAAACTATTTTAAAAATCCTAACTGTTCGTTAGATAAAGAAAATAAGATACTACCTAGTGAAGTTATTTCAAGAGTAATGAGTTCGAATGCACTCCAGTTTTTAGAAAAACATTTTAAATCGTAACTGCTCAATTTATGTTTTTCCTTTTTTTATTGGTTATTTTTATAGGCTCTTGTCCGTTTCTAAAGTGATGTGAGGTAAGTAGTTTTTTGTTTTACAAATCAGCACATTTATTTTTTTTGTTTTAAGTATTGTCTTCTAATTTTTGAACATTCAAACTGCTGTTGTTGAGTCTTTACTTTTGACAGCCGTTACGATGACCAATAAAAGGAAGTTTTAGAGATAAATTTTGCCTTTTCTACTTCATCCGATTGCGATATTCACTTGGTGTAACACCTAAAACTTTTTTTGTGTAACGAGTAAAAAATGACCGACTTGAAAATTCCATTTCATCGGCAATTTCTGCTATATTCAAATTTGGGTTTTCTAAAAGTAGTACAATACGTTCTTTTGTATTTCGCTGAATCCATTCCGAAGCAGTAATACCTGAATTTTGTTTGCAAATGGAATTCAAATATTTAGCAGTAATATTAAGTTTATTGCCATAAAACTGTACTTCACGTTCTTTCATACAATATTCTTGAACTAGATGTATAAACCTTTCGTATAACGTTCCGATTTGCAAGGTGCGTTTTCTACGTTCATACTCATTCGCAAATATATGCCACATTTCAAGAATAAAAAGTCGCATTTGCAATTTTAAAGCTTCTTTATAGAAACGATGTTCCTTGTCCTGAAATTTGTCATATAACAGTTGAAAGTTTGATAGTATTCTTTGCTTGTCATTTTTATCATTTATCTTTTTTAAGGGATATTGGCGAGAATGCAATGTAGCGTCAATTCCCCAATTTTGGTCAGGTATATTATCATTCAAAAATTGATTTTCTACGAGCAGAACTGTTGCTCTAAAGCCTTTTGAAAATTCTAAATCTTCTACTTTACTATTAGCAAACCAAAATACAAATTCATTGCTCTTACATTTTAGTTTTGTGTCGTTGAACAAAAAAGAGAGACTACCACAATGGCAAAATAGATGTGTATGATAGTTTAATTGAAAGTTGTTCGGAAAATCCTGTTTGTTTGACAATTCCAATATAATAATACGTGGATACTTTTCTTCTTTTCCATTCATTGAAACCTATTTTTATAATATAAGTAATATTTGACATTATACCCGTAGATAGTGTAACAAATGTAATTAATTATTTCCATAAGTTTGTAATCTCAAACAAAAACAACAAACAAGATGAAAGAAACAACGATATTTCAGAGACTATTAAATGGAGAGCCTATTCCATTCAATGACCCAGAATATTTCAAAATTATAGAGGCTTGTGGTCATACACGTCAATTGCTCGTAAAACTGAACAACGAAAGCGATTTAAATAATGTGAGAGCATTTCTAAGCGAAATAACAAGTGCCCAAATAAGTGAAACTACAACCATTTTTCCACCCTTTCAAATCAATTATGGAAAGAACACCAAAATAGGTAAAAACGTATTCATCAATTTTGATTGCACCTTTTTGGATTTAGGTGGAATAAGCATTGAAGATAATGTAATGTTTGCTCCAAAAGTCAGTTTACTTTCTGAAGGACATCCCATTTCAGCTAAAGACAGGCAAACACTAACAACAGGCAAAATTCATATTAAAAGTAATGTTTGGATAGGCGCAAATGCTACCATTTTACAAGGCGTAACAATTGGTGAAAACTCTGTAGTGGCAGCAGGTGCAATAGTTTCTAAAGATGTGCCTAATAACACAGTTGTTGGTGGAATTCCTGCAAAAGTCATTAAAACAATATAAGAATGAACAACATAATAAAAACTATAATATTTCTTTTAACGAGCCTTTTTTGCTTACAATTATTTGCTTGTATACAGGAGAATACTATTCAACCTATTAAAAATCAAAGTGAAACCGAAAATATAGATACGATGAAACTAAAAATTATTATTGGAACATCTTCTTTTTTAGCTACACTCCAAGACAATGCCACAGCAAGAGCTTTTATCGAACGGTTGCCTTTGACTCTCACTATGACGGAGTTGAACAATAACGAAAAATATACTGATTTAGCAGAAAATTTGCCCACTAATGCTTCTAACCCTACAACTATACAAAACGGCGATTTGATGCTGTATGGCTCAAATACTTTGGTACTATTTTATAAAACATTTTCAACTTCATATAACTACACCAAAATCGGAAAAATAAATGACACACAAGGGTTAACTGATGCGTTGGGTTTAGCTACTGTAACTGTAAAATTTGAATTAGAATAAAGAGTGTTATTAATCAATCCATACTCAACTTAAAATAAAGAAACTATGAAAAAGTCAAATACAAATAAATCAAGAAGGGAGTTCATTCAGAAAGTTTCCCTAGCAGCTACAGGAATTGTACTAACAAACCCAATTCAAATTTTTTCACAAACAAATCAAAAACAGTCTATTATGAGTAAGAATATAGCATCAAAAGGATATGCAGGAAAAGATGAAAAAAGAACTTTAGTTTCTTGGAACTTTGAGCGTAGAGCCGTAGGAGAAAACGATATTTTAATTGATATTAAATTTTCAGGAATATGCCATTCTGATATTCATACCATCAAGGGGCATTGGGGAACACAAAAATACCCACAAGTCCCAGGACACGAAATTGCAGGGATTGTCGCAGCAGTCGGAAAAAATGTAACCAAATTTAAAGTGGGTGATAAAGCTGGCGTTGGATGTATGGTAAATAGTTGCATGAAATGTGATAGCTGTAAAAATGGCGAAGAACATCATTGTGAAACTACAGGAATGACGGGAACATATGGATCACCTGAAAAAACATCACCTACAGGAATAACTCAAGGTGGTTATTCAAACAACATTGTGGTTACTGAACATTTTGCGATTAAAATTCCAGAAAGTATCGATTTGAAATTTGCAGCTCCATTGCTTTGTGCTGGTATCACAACCTATTCACCAATGATGAGGGTAAACTTCAAAAAAGGTGATAAAATTGGAGTAGTTGGCATTGGTGGATTGGGACACATGGCAGTAAAGATAGCTGTTTCTAAAGGAGCTGAAGTATATGCCTTCACAACTTCTGCTTCCAAAATTCAAGATATTAAAGGTTTTGGTGCAAAAGAAGTAATAGTTGTGAAATCTTCAGAAGATTTAAAGCCTATGAAAGGTAAGCTAGATTATATGATTTCTACTGTTCCTTATGCTTACGACATGTCACCTTACATTGATTGTGTTAAGCCTTATGGTTCTTTTACCCAAGTAGGACAACCAATTAATGGTCAACTAGAGATTAATAATTTTAATATGATATTTAACCGTGTTAACTTTAATGGGTCTTTAATTGGTGGAATACCCAAAACCCAAGAAGTAATGGACTATTGTGCTAAAAATAAAATTTATCCTCAAATTGAAATCATTAAAGCAAAAGAAATCAATACTGCTTGGGATAAAGTAGTTAATAAAGAAGCACGCTACCGTTATGTAATTGACGCTACCACAATTTAATTAAAAAAAATAATATAATTTACAAAATGTAAAAGCTTAAATGATTATTATAAAACAAATAACTACTTTTTTAATTGCAACAATACTTGTTGCAAGCTGCAATACAAAAATTGAAAAACAAAAAAATATGAAGACAGATAAAACTGAATTGAATGCCATTTTTCCAAAAGGTGAAAAAGGCTCAGAGGAATACTTTACAGGAAATGCTTTTAATATAGGTTTGGTAAATGCGAATTCTATTTACAATACAGCAGTTGGAAACGTTTATTTTGAACCTAGTGCAAGAAGCAATTGGCACTCACACCCATCTGGTCAAATACTGATTATTACAGATGGAGTTGGTTACCACCAAATTGAAGGGCAACCTATCAAAACCATAAAAAAAGGAGATGTTATAAAGTGTCCCCCAAATGTCAGGCACTGGCACGGGGCAAGTCCTGACGAAGGTTTACAACAACTTTACATTGTTCCCAATACAGAAAAGGGTATTGTAGATTGGATGGAGTCAGTAACAGATAGTGTTTATAAGTCTAAATAACCGTCCAATGAATCAGTCTCAAACGATTTACTAAAATTGAAAATTCATATTATTTTCTTTTATCAAAATAGCCTTACGATTAATCTTTGTAATACTAAAGGCTATTTTTTCTTTTATAGTAAACTGAAATACAACTATCTTCAACTTTAAAACGAGGTTGATTCAACTTATTTTGAATCGCTAAATGTTAGTTTAAGTAATTTTATAAATTCTTCTTCGTCTTTTATATTTAGCTTATTTTTCTTTGCATTATTTTCGAAATCATTACCTAAAAGCTTAAAAGCCTTCTTTTTTTGAGAAGGTACTTCTACTATAGGACCATTTTCCTTCAATTGAATAAAGAATGTTTCAACTACATTTCCAAATGAAGCTGGAATGGCTGCTGTGTAACCTCCATCAGTCTCTTGACCTTCATTGTACTTAATAACTTGTTTTTTTATTAAACGCATACCATTACTATTTTCCCATAGTAATAATCCATAACCTAATCCATCTTCAGGAAAGTTTGCTACAACATAAGAATAATCTTTACCCGTCAAATCAATACGATATTTGCTTAGTGGACTCATAGCTTTCAAATTCCCATTTTGATCTTTAAACAGAAGAATCTGTTTATAGGCATCATAACGCACAAATATTACTTCATCTATTTCTGAGCAAGTAGCTTCTTGAAATTCTATAGTTGTATAAGGACTACCTTGCACATCACTATAATTTTTATTACCAGCTTTTTCATTTAGATTATAGGAAAGGCTAAATCTATCATGGGCTTTAACTGTAACACTCTGTGCTTTGACGAAAGTACTAGCTCCTAGAATAAAGAAGATAGCAAATAAAAACTTTTTTTTCATGGTGGTGATTTTTTATGTGAAAAAATATAATATAAGAATGTTTTTTATTTAATATGTGAAAAAAAACACTCTCACAAATTCAATAATCTATTTGTAAGTTTTAAATGTACAAAAAAGAATTTATAATGAAAATTATAGAAGGGTTTTTTATAAAAAATATGGCTTTATCAAGTTTGAGTGTATATAAACTTCTTTTAATTAGTGTCCCACTAAAAATTTATTGATGTACTTTAACTTCATACTTTGTGTTTTTTGCCTCTGGGAACTTCTGGCTATTTTTTTTGTACCTTAGTGAAACTAAAAAAAACACTATGAAAATATATGATGTACTAATAATTGGAGGTGGACAAGCAGGGTTGTCTATAGCCTATTTTTTAAGAAGAAGTAAATTAGACTATTTAATTTTAGATAATCAAGAACAAACAGGAGGTTCTTGGTTACAGACTTGGGATAGTTTAAAATTATTCTCGCCTTCCGAGTTCAGTTCTTTGTCAGGTTGGGGAATGCCCAAAACGGAAGAGGAATATCCTACCAAAACCGAGTTTATAAGTTACTTATCTGCTTATGAAAAACGTTATGATTTTGCAATAGAAAGACAAACTGAAGTTTTGAAAGTGGTAAAAGAAAACGAACTTTTCAAGATAGAAACAAACAAAGATACTTTTTATTCCAAGACTTTAGTAAGTGCAACAGGAACGGCTGGTAATCCATTTATTCCAGAATATCCAAATCAAAATAGTTTTTTGGGAGAGCAAATTCACTCTGTGAATTATAAAAATTCAGGTGATTTAAAAAATAAAAATGTGCTTATTGTTGGAGGTGGAAACTCTGGAGCGCAGGTTTTAGCTGAAGTTTCTAAAGTGGCACATACAAAATGGGTTACTTTAAAAGAACCTCAATTTCTTCCTGATGATATTGATGGTCGTTATCTTTTTAATGAAGCAACCCAAAAATTTTTAGGCAATTCAGATGAAAAATCTACTGGAGGTTTTAGTATTTCTTTGTCCAATATTGTGATGATTGAAAGCGTAAGAGAAGCACGAGATAGAAATGTGTTAAATGCCGTCCGACCTTTCAAAGAATTTTATGAAAATGGAGTTATTTGGGAAGATGGAACAAAAGAAGAGTTTGATGTTGTGATTTGGTGTACAGGTTTTAGGTCTAATTTAAAACACTTAGAATCTTTAAATATTTTTGAAGACAAAAGAATAGAAACAAAAAATACTCGCTCGGTAAAAGAACCTAATTTATGGCTTATTGGCTATGGAAATTGGACAGGGTTTGCTTCTGCAACAATTTATGGTGTTGGCAAAACAGCTCGTCATACTGTAAAAGAAATTATTGAAGTTCTATCAAAGAATGAAAATTTATAAATACACTTATTTTCTCTCCAGTTCTAGCTCAGTTCAAACCGATTTAGAAATATATTAGGCTTCTAGTGTGATTTTGTATTTTTAAATTCATTGTACCAAAATAATCTTAGGATTACTAAAGAACAATTCTAAAAATAATTACATTTGTGATACTTGCCGTTGTTGGTGTCCCACCAACGACCACAGCGACACCAACAATAACAACCAGTTTTTATAAGAAAACCCTTTAAAAATTTATTAATCTTCTATTTTACTGTAAACTTTATGAGTTTTAATTTAGATAAGGAACTAATCAGAATTCTTTATATGCAAATGCAATTTGTCTGATACTTCAAAAGTTTCTTGACAATTTAAAATTCCACTTTTTAATTCTTTTTTACATATTTTTTATTTGTTCAGTTACTTACATCTCTAAAACTGTTATCTACAATTATGAAAAATAAATCAATCCATATACTAGTGCTTGCTTTTTTGGCAATCTCATTCAACGGACTTGCTCAAGATGTCTCATTTTTTAATGGTGACGGATTTTTTTCAATCGGTACACAATCACAGCGAACAGCTTCAATAACTTTGTTTGATATTGACAAGGATGGAGATTTAGATGCACTTGTAGCCAATGGAAGACACTGGGCAGAACAAAATTATATTTACTATAATGACGGACGTGGTGGGTTTAAAGTAGCTCAACCTATTGGAAGGTTTCTTGATGCTTCTTATTCTGTAAAAAGTGCTGATTTCAACAATGATGGATTTATGGATATTGCTGTTGCCAATGATAATGTTGCCAATAAAATATATTTTGGTTCAGCAAATCAAAACTTTGATAAAGAAGCCACATTTGGTTCAATATCTCCCTCAAGAAACCTTGAAGTAGTGGATATTGACAAGGATGGAGATTTTGATCTAATTCTATCAAATAGAAAATCTGAAAATGAAATTTGCCTTAATGATGGAAAAGGGAATTTTGCAAAAATAATAACGTTTGGTGATTCATCTGACCAAACCATCCAAACAAAAATAGTTGATATAAACAAAGACGGATTTTGGGATATTATTACTGCTGAGAGAGGGTCAAAAAACAAAATTTTCCTAAATGATGGGAAACAGAATTTTGCAAAAATAATAGAGTTTGGCACTACTGAAGAGGAAACTCGTTCTATTGATATTGGTGATTTTGATAAAGATGGCTTTTTGGATATTGTAACAGGAAATTTAGGTTTGAAAAATAGTATTTATTTTGGTAATAAAGAGTTAAGTTTTAATAGAGTTTTTGATTTTACACCTGAACATTTGACTTCATCAATTAAAGTAGCTGATTTGAACCAAGATGGATATTTGGATATTGTGGAGGGAAATTCAGAAGAACGAAACTATGTTTATTTAGGACAGAAAGATGGAACATTTATAGAAATTGGTTTGAGAGAAGATTTAAAAGAAGACACTTACAATATTGAAATAGGAGATGTAAATAATGATGGACTTCCAGATATTGTAGAATCAAATTCTGGAACTTGGAATTTGTATTATAGAACAAAAAAAGAATAAGTATTACCATCAAATGGTATAAATAATTACGTCTTAAATTTAATCCTTGCTTTAGCTTACCAATCTAAATTAAAATATGTAGTTGGCTTTTAGCTGTGGTTTTGTATTTCAAAAACTACATTCATTCTATCAAAATAGCCTTTAGTATTACAAAAAGTAATTCTAAGGCTATTTTTGATTAAATTTGTATTTTGAGTTTAATGGCAAAAATAAATTTCTGAAAATGAAAAGTAGTATAGTTTTTATAATGGTTGCTATATTTTTGGTAAGTTGTGAGCAGCGTTCTGAAGAAAGCATAAAAGTAGAAAGCACAACCTTAGACAACGGGAAATACTTAGAAGTAGAGAAGACAGATAAAGAAACTACTCATATAGGTTTGCTTACAAAACATAATTATGGCACAACTCAAAGCTTTAAATATAAAATCAATCTAAAAGAGGATGAAATAATATGGAAGGGTAAAAAAGACCAAGAGCCTAAACATATTATCTTTTGCAAGGATACAATTTATATGCACTATTTTGAAAAACAGTTTATACAAACCCAAACTATAGATACAATTACTCAAGATACACTCTATGGCTCTTATTTTGAAGTAAAAGCATTTTTCTTGAAAAATATAGATAAACGTTATTTTAATGATTTATTGGGAACACAAAATTGGATAGATATTTCTATTCAAGAATACGAAAATATAAAGCAAAAATGTAAAGAATACAAAATACCTAATGACCAAGAATTAAGTATCGGAAAAATAATTCAATAAATTTTAATCTATCTTGATTCGCTTTTAGTGTACTTGAAAGCCAATAGTTTCCTTATTTTTACTTTTTCAAAAAACTATTTTGAGTTACTTCATTAATAATTTCTTGTGTCTTTTTCTACTGATTGCTATTTTCTTGTCTTTGATTATTATTTGATTGCCTTCGATACTCTCAACGGCATTTTTGTAAATAATAAGGAATATTAAAGGTTATCACGGTTAATTTAAGTAATGTTCATTTTTAAAGTGACTATAAACAAATAAAAAGGTTGCTTTCAATTCCGAGTTTACATCAGAATAATAAATTTTGATTGTAATTTTATCGTTGTAATATTCCATCAAAGATAGTATTAAAGCATATTTATCGAAAATCTATCTCCTTCAAAACACTTTTTTCAAAAAAAATCCGTATTTTAGAATATAGACTACAAATTCATTGAAATTTAGAGTGACTTTATACTTAATTTTGTCTATGAATATTGTATCCAAAAAAAATATGTATTGTCAATTTATAAAATTGTCAATTATTTTTCCGTCCTAAGAAACACAAGCAAATAACTCACTTTTCAATAAAACTGACTATGAATCCACTAGAACTAGCACTAAAAGCCGAACAGGAAGCAAAAGCTAAAAAAGAGCAAGAAAAAAAAGATAAAGATAATGATGCAAAGCAAGAAGAGAATCAAAAAGTTGTTGTGAAAAAAGCATTTAGCCCTTTGGATATGGTTTTGGAAGAAGAAGAGCCAAAAGAAGAAGAAATTAAGACAGAAAAAACTACTGTTCAGAAAAAAACATCTAGTCCTTTAGATATGCTTTTTGACGAAAATAAAGTAGAAGAAAATAAAGCAGAAAAAAAGGTGGAAGAAAACAAAGAAAACAAAATCATAGAAACTCACAACACTACTCCTACCAAAAAGGCAAATAATCCTTTGGATATGATTCTTGAAGAAGAAGAGCCAAAAGAAGAAAAACAAGAGGAAATAAAAAACAAGAAAAATTCAAATGATTTTGCTAGTCCTTTAGATAGAAATGATGCTTTTTCAGAAGATGAAATGAATGCTCTTAGAGAAGAGTTGGAAAATCTGCACAAACAAAATGAGCCAAAAGAAGAAAAAATAAAACAAATAAAAGAAGAAATAGAACTAGAAATTGAATTAGAAGATACAGAAACAGACTTTTTCAAAAATATAGAGTTTTCAGAAGATTTGCCAAAGCCAAAAACTCACTTGAATGGATTCGCTAAAAAAGAAAAAAATAATTTGGAAGAAAATAAAGAAAAAGAACGAAGTCCAAAAACTACAAGCGAAACAGAATTAAATGATATATCTTTGTCCTTAGAAGACAAAATCAGTTCTATTCAACAAGAATTAGAAATGGAAACTGAGTTGTTGGAAAATACTTATTTAAAGGATTCAAACCAAGATTCAATAGAAAAGGAAGACATGCAAACGCCACAACACACAACAAACAAAAAAGAAATTGAGGTAGAGTTACTGACAGATTCAGTAAATGATACCAAAGAACAAATCAAAACAGAAGCCATTTTCGAACAAGAAATTGAAGAAGAAAAATCTACTGTTTCTCAAGACGAAAAAACAGAAATCAGAAAATCATATTCAGAAGAAGAAATGATTTTTGATAGAACAGATATTTCTGATGAGCAGCTTATTCATATTTATAAAGCCCTCTTAAAACCTCGTTTGATTGAGGATAGAATGCTAATTGCGCTTCGCCAAGGCAAAATTTCAAAATGGTTTTCAGGGTATGGACAAGAAGCCATTTCTGTAGGGATTGCAGAAGCCATACAAACAGATGAATATTTGTTACCACTTCACAGAAATTTAGGTCTTTTTACGTCTCGTAAAATAGAACTAGAAAAACTTTTTGCTCAGTTTCAAGGAAAAAAAGAAGGTTTTACCAAAGGGAGAGATAGGTCTTTCCATTTTGGAACAAATGAACATCATATTGTCGGAATGATTTCGCATTTAGGTCCTCAATTGACAGTTGCCAATGGAATTGCTTTAGCTGATGTTTTGGAAAACAAAAAGCGTATTACAGTTACTTTTACAGGTGATGGTGGTACTTCGCAAGGAGATTTTCATGAAGCTCTAAATGTAGCAGCCGTTTGGGATTTGCCTACCATTTTTGTTGTAGAGAATAATGGGTATGGACTCTCTACACCAAGTCATGAGCAGTTTCGTTGTAAGCAATTTATCGATAAAGGAATTGGGTATGGAATGAAAGCTGTTCAGGTAGATGGAAATAATATTTTAGAAGTTTATTCAACAGTAAGGGCATTAGCTAAAGAGATGCGTGAAAATCCACATCCAGTTTTATTAGAAATGATAACTTTCCGTATGCGTGGACACGAAGAAGCATCAGGAACAAAATATGTTCCTAAAGAACTTTTTGAAGTTTGGGAGAAAAAAGACCCAGTTACCAATTATGAAAAATTCTTAGTAGAAAATAATATTCTGACAGAAGAAAATACAAAAGAAATAAGAGAAGAATTTTTTGAAAATATAAAAAATGCATTAGATACAGCCTTAGAATTGCCTAAAGTTGTTCCAAATACTGAAGATGAAGTAGCAGATATGTATGCACCTCACGAACAGGAACTTATTGCACCAATCAGTAGTAGCCAAACTCAAAAACGCTTAATCGATGCTATTTCGGATTCATTGCGTCAGAGTATGGAACGCTATCCAAAAATGACAATTATGGGGCAAGATGTAGCTGATTATGGAGGAGTTTTCAAAATTACAGATGGTTTTGTTGAGCAGTTTGGAAAGCAACGTGTCAGAAATACACCTCTTTGTGAGTCTGCTATTGTAGGAGCAAGTTTGGGACTTTCTATTCGTGGTTGGAAAGCCGTCATGGAAATGCAGTTTGCCGATTTTGTTACCTGTGGATTCAATCAAATCATTAATAATTTAGCTAAATCGCATTATCGTTGGGGGCAAAATGCTGATGTTGTAGTTCGTATGCCAACAGGTGCAGGTGTGGCAGCGGGTCCTTTTCATTCCCAATCAAATGAAGCGTGGTTTGCTCATACCCCAGGATTAAAGGTAGTTTATCCATCTTCTCCTTATGATGCGAAAGGACTTCTGAATGCTTCTATTGAAGATCCAAACCCAGTTATTTTCTTCGAACATAAAGCTCTTTATCGTGCTATTTCGGAAGATATTTATGATGATTATTATACTCTTCCAATTGGAAAAGCTGCTCTAGTTTCAGAAGGCGAAGATGTAAGTATCATTACCTACGGAATGGGAGTTCATTGGGCTAGAAAAGCAGCCGAAGAGCTAGGTGATAGTTATTCTTTAGAAATTTTAGATTTAAGAACATTACTTCCTTGGGATAAAGAAGCTGTTTCAGAAACGGTTAAGAAAACAGGAAAAGTAATTATTCTACACGAAGACTGCCTAACAGGTGGAATTGGTGGCGAAATTTCAGCTTGGATTGCGGAACATCACTTTACAAACCTTGATGCACCAATTATGCGTGAAGGAAGTTTGGATACAGCCGTTCCATTTAGTGCAGAATTAGAGAAAAATTTCTTGCCGTATGAGCGTTTTGTTGAGAAATTAAAGAAATTGGTGCAATATTAAAAAGCCTTAAAAATTCAGTTTTCTAAGATTTTTTTTAATTGTTTCAAAAGCATTTGTTCAACAGAAATTGAAAATCATTTTGGTTGGATGAAAAAAGTGTAATTTGTATAATAAACGCATTGAATTAAATTTTAATGCGTTTATTTATTTTCTAAAAATTATTTATCTTTGAAGAAGTAACATTCGTCTATTTCTTTATTTGGAGGGATATACGAAAGTTTTTTTTAATAATTGAACGCAGTTGCGTTTATATACAAGTTACCAGTAATCGCAGAAAAACGTAGAGCAAGAATAGTCTGAAGAATTGTTATTTGTTCTAACAAATAGTAACTGTTCAGACCAAAAAGACAACTGTTTTTTTCAAAAAAACGTGGTTTTGACTAAAGGCTTTTTCAAAACAAGCAGTTTCTAAAACCATTATCTGTTCTAAAAAACTGTTACCAGTAATTAAAAATGAGGAAGATTTTTAACGAAATAGAAAAATTTAAGAAATGGGCAGACGCTTATTCTGACATTCCTCAGGACGAACGTGGTGGAGAATGGGAATGTGACTATTCTGACTGGACAATTATCTGGACTGAATTTGAGACTTTTTTGAATGACAGTCATTATTCGAATTGGACTGATGAAGACATTAATAATATTCTTTACATAATTGCAAGAGACAATGAGTGCAATTCTATAGTCGAGCTAATTTCTGAACAACCAGCAACATTTGAATTTATTGCTAAAAAAGGCTTGGGCTTTAATAGCAATGATGCTAAATGGCAAATTGTAGAATTGCTTTATAAACTTGATGACCAAATAAAGGCAGAATCATTGACGGAAAAGTACCTGTTGCAGAATATCGAATATGTTTCAAGAATGGCAATTAAGACATTGGGGAAATTAAAATCACGATTGACAGAAGAGTATTGCGAAAAAGCTTGGGATTGGAAAAAAAGTGACCCAATGAGTGAATATCAAAGAATGATGGCTCTTACAGTTCTATTTGAATTTGGTTCTGATTTAACAATGAAATACATCGATTTAGCCAAAGAAGACGGACGGGAATATTTAGTAAGTCAAGCAATTAACATAGAAAATGAAATAAAAGCTGGTAACAATGTGTATAATTCATAAGGGCTTAGAAGGTTTTTGAATATTATATCCTGCATCAACTTTGTGTGGTAAATTAATAGGTTTGAGTTCTACAATCCATTACGAAATCATACATTCAACGCTATTGTTCAAACCAAAATAGAACAACTATTTTATTCGTAGAACTGTAATTTTGTCCACAGGCTTTTTAAGTACAAGCCGTTTTTGCGTCAGAACAGAGAGAGTTAACAGAGAAAAATCGTACTTTTGCCTTAGAACAAACGTTTTAGAACTAAAAAGCGAATGCTGGTAACATTGGCTTAGCAAAAATGGGCTTAACGTTTTGACACAGACATTTGAACATAAAATAAACTTTTTGAGGTTTAGCGAGGGAAAGAGCTAAGAAATCCCACTTTCGCCAAGCCATACCGTTGTAGGTAATGTAAGATGATGAAGACACCAAAAGAAATATATAAAAAATACTTCATTGATAATAATCTTGAGAGATTAGAATTGTTTAATGTAGTAACCAATGAATATCGAACTAAAAAGGCTTTGTATCCGGGTAGCTTTGTACATATAGCTGCTTCATTTTCTATTCCTGAAGTAGTGTATGTTGATACTGATAAACAAGCCATAAGATTCTTCAGAGAAAAAGAAGTCGTGAGAGAAATCATTAACACACGCAAGACCTATTCTATAGAACCAATTTTTGGGTTTATTGGAGCGAATTATATTGAACCGCTTGATTTGAAAAAAGAATCCTTTGACTTGTTGATTTCCCAATATTCAGGAATTATTTCTCGATACTGCAAAAACTACTTGAAAATAGGTGGAATACTTCTCACAAATAATAGTCATGCAGACGCTGGAGTAGCACATCTTGATAAGGACTATGAACTTATAGCCGTTATGAATGAAGAGAATGGCGAAATAAGAATTTCTGATAAAGACTTAGATGAATACTTTATACCAAAAGGAAAAATTAATCCAACTATTGAAGGTCTTATTGAATCTGGAAAAGGAATAAAGTATACTAGGATTGCAGATAATTATATTTTTAAACGAGTGAAATGAAAAACACTACCTACAACAATGGCTATAAACAATTGGGGCGAATGTGATAAAACGAAATTATAAACATAAAATAAAGGTCGGTGCCAAACCGAATAGTTAGGGCGTAAAATCCCCAACTGTTCATAGCCCAAACCGTTAGTGGCAACCTTAAAAAACAACAGTGAAAGTTCCAATATCCAAACAATTAACAGATATATTAATCTTACCTTGTATAGCTATTACGGGAGCAGGACTTTATGGCTTTTATTTAACAGAACAACAAAGGTTTGACAAAAATGTGGTGCTTATTATTATATTTGGCATTCCGACACTTTTATTTTGTTGGTTTCTTCTTGACAAAAAAATTGAATTTAAAGACAACGAAAAAGTTCGTAAAACAGACAGATTATTAAAGCTTCCATTTTCGTCGCTTTCCACAATCTTTATTTTTGTTATTTCATTACTGTACTTAGTAGGTGGGCTTGCAACAATTTTTGGTGACAAAAATGTTTCTAGTGGACTTCCAATGTTATCAATAAGTCTGTTAATCATAATTCTGACAATTATTGCCTTTGAACATCCTAAAATTTGGTTCCCCCGTTCGGCTGAGTCTTCCGAAGACTAGAAATAACAACAAGTGTTGGGCGTTGTCTTTAGCGAAGCGATGACTATGACCTATCAGCATGGCAAATCTAAGATTTGCCATGCTGATAGGTCATAGTTACAAACTAAGCCCAACAACGAAAAATTTCTTACCGTATGAACGTTTTGTAGAGAAATTGAAAAAATTGATGCAATATTAAAATTAGTACTTTTAAATAAAAAAATGTCTTATAAATTTATTTTTGAGGTATTTTTTTTGTTTTTATAAATCAAAATTATTTATTTTTGCATTTATTTTTAAATATTAGTATCTAATTTAATCTACTTCAAATGAAATCATTCTCATTCATTTTATTTTTCATTGTTTTTCTATCCTACTTTTCAGTTTCGCATTCTACTTTCGGACAAATCAATAATAATCCGTATGCAAGTGTGCAAATGGGAAAAGAATATTCTATTTCTCGTAGAGGGGAAATAGGTTCGATTATAGGTTATGATAAAACGGGATTCTATTTGCTAAAATTTGAAACAAAAAGTCTTTTTAGAACTGACAATTATCTTGAACATTATGATATTAATCTCAATCAAATTAAGTCTGAAAAATTAGAATTAGAAGACGATTATACATTGGTTAGGATTAGTCAATTGAATGGAAATTTATATCTATTCTCACAGCTTCTAGATAAAAAAACAAAAGAAAAAACGCTTTTTGTTCAACAAATAGACAGTAAAAGTTTGAAATTTAAAGGGCAAAAAAAGCAAATTGCTCAAATTTCTTTTGAAGGAAATAGAAGTCGAAATAGTGGTTCGTTTAGTTTTTCAGTAGCTAGAGATACCTCCAAAATATTGGTTTATTATCAACTTCCTTATGAGAAAAAAGAAAATGAAAAGTTTGGTTTTCATGTATTTGATAATGATATGAATCTACTTTGGTCAAAAAATGTTATACTTCCTTACGAAGATAAGCTATTGGGAGTAACAGATTATAAGATTGACAAAAAAGGAAATGTACATCTTTTGAGTATTCTTTATAAAGAAAAAGCTAGAACAAAACGAGCAGGAAAGCCAAATTATTCGTATAAAATTTTGAGCTATACAGACGAAGGAAAAACATTAAAAGAATATGATGTAGTTGTAAAAGATAAGTTTTTGACTGATATGCAACTTGCTATTGCTGATAATTCTAATTTAATTTGTGCTGGTTTTTATTCTAATGTAGGAACTTTCAGTATTGAGGGAAGTTATTTTCTAACAATAGATAGTGAAAGCAAACAAATCAAAACAAAGAGTTTTAAAGAGTTTGGGCTTGACTTTATCACTCAAGATATGAGCGAAAAACAAAAGAAGAAAACAAAGAAAAAAGCAGACAAAGGAAAAGATGTCGAACTCTATGAATATGATTTGAATAACATTATCCTGAAAGAGGATGGAGGAGCTGTACTTGTAGGAGAGCAATTTTATATTCGTGAATCTACCATCCGAACTACTGGCGCAAATGGACAGGTAAGCTCTAGAACTAATTATTACTACAATTATCACGATATTATTGTTATCAGTATTTCGCCTGCTGGAGAAATAGACTGGGCGCACAAAGTTCCTAAAAGACAAACAACAGTAAATGATGGAGGATATTATTCTTCTTATACATTAGCTATTGTAGGAGACAAACTTCATTTTGTTTTTAATGATAACGCTAGAAATATTTATGACAAAAGCCTCAAAGAAGGCAAAGTATATTCGTTTAGTTATAAAAATCTTGCTGTAGCTCTAAATACAGTAGATAGTAATGGAAAACAAAATCGAATAAGTTTATTAAATACACCTAAAAAAGAAGAAATTGTACGTCCAAAAGTGTCTGTACAGGTTTCAAAAAATGAAATGATTTTGTTTGCCAAACGAAAAAAGAAATATCAGTTTATCAGAATTACTTTTAAAGATTAATCTTTCAATATTTCATAAAAGTAAAAACGCCTTAGAAAGCAAGTTTTTAGGGCGTTTTTTAGTTCCGTTCAAAAAAAGACTTTATCTTTGAATTTTATTTATTAAAATGATTTGCTAAATATCGCTTTTTCGCCGTTGTTGGTGTCCTAACCAATGACATAAAATATAAAAAAATGCTCAACGAAACCTTCCAAATGACAGCCCAAACTATGTTTGGATTAGATGAAATTTTATTTCAAGAAATAAAAGATTTAGGTGCAAAAAATGTCCAATTAAATAATCGTGCTGTAAGTTTTGAAGGCGATTTGAGAATGATGTATAAGGCAAATTTGTGTCTCAGAACTGCTCTGCGTGTACTTGTGCCGATTGCAGAGTTTGAAGTCAAAGACGAACATGATTTATATGACAAAGTAAAAAATATAGACTGGGAAAAGTATTTGTCTATCGAAGAAACGTTGGCTATTAATTGTACACTCAGTACAAATATATTTACGCACTCTCGCTATATCGAACAAAAAACAAAAGATGCTATTGTAGATAAATTTAGAGAAAAATATGACAAACGTCCCTCTGTGGATATTATGAATCCTGATTTGAGAATTCAGGTCTATATCAAAAATAATGTCTGTATGGTAATGCTCAATAGCTCTGGCGACCCACTTTATAAGCGTGGTTATAGAGACAAAACTAATCTTGCCCCAATGAATGAAGTTTTGGCAGCAGGACTTATTATGCTTTCCAAATGGGATAAAAAAAGTGATTTTGTAGATCCTATGTGTGGTTCGGCAACGCTTTCTATTGAAGCTGCGTTAATGGCAGCCAATATTCCAGCAGGTTCTTTCCGTCCTCTTTTTGGGTTTGAGAAATGGTCAAATTTTGATGCTGATTTGTGGGAAGAAGTTTTTGATGAGGAAATGGAAAAAATAAATACAGAGAATATGCCTTATATTTTGGCAGGAGAAATTTCAAAAAATGTAGCTCGTAAAGCTGCTGCAAACATTGCTGAAGCCAATCTAAAAAAATATATTCATCTAAAAGATATTGCTTTTCAAGATTTAATGCCACCACCAATAGAAGAGAAAGAAGAAACAATTAAAACGGAAGAAGAAAAACAAGAAGAAGAAAAGGAACAAGGAAAATCGTGGTTTAAAAGACGAAAAGCAGATAAAGGTGTAATCATCATAAACCCTCCTTATGGAGAACGAATGGACAAAGATGAAGATATAAATGCTTTTTATGCCGAAATTGGAGATACCCTAAAACAAAACTGGGCAGGTTATACAGCGTGGATTATTACTTCAAATATGGATGCTGCAAAACATATTGGTCTTTCATCCAAACCAAAATTAAAAATGTTTAATGGCTCATTAGAATGCCGTTTTATGCGTTTTGAAATTTATGAAGGAAGTGTAAAAAATGATAAACGAGAATTTTATAAAGATAAAAAATAATCATATCAATTTGATAGAATTATTAGAGATAAAATAATATTCAACTACAAAAAAAGCCTTTACAAAAATCTGTAAAGGCTTTTCTATTATTTTTTCATTTTTGATGAAGAATAATTTTTCAAAACATTATACTAACATTTTCAAAGGATTTTCCATAAATTCCTTTAGGGTTTGTAAAAATGCTGCACCAACTGCACCATCTACAACTCTATGATCACAAGAAAGTGTCATCTTCATGATATTTCCAACTACAATTTCACCATCTTTAACAATAGGTTGTTGAGTAATTGCACCGACAGCCAAAATACACGCATTTGGCGCATTGATGATAGCTGTAAATTCTTCAATTCCAAACATTCCCAAATTAGAAATTGTAAATGTACTTCCTTCCCAATCTGAAGGTTGTAATTTTTTGTCTTTTGCTTTTCCTGCAAAATCTTTTACTTCTGTATTGATTTGAGAAAGTGTTTTCATTTCTGCAAAACGAACCACAGGAACTAACAAACCTTCATCTACTGCCACAGCAACGCCCATATGAACATTATCATAATAACGAATTGTATCACCTTGCCAAGAGGCATTGATAGCTGGATGTTTTTTGAGTGCTAAGGCTGTTGATTTGATAACAATATCATTAAACGAAATTTTTGTATCAGAAAGCCCATTCAACATTTTGCGTGTTTCGATGGCTTTATCCATATTTACAGCAATAGTCAGATAAAAATGAGGAGCTGTAAATTTACTAGCCGAAAGACTCTTTGCAATTGCTTTACGCATTTGTGAAACTTTCTCGTCTTGTGTGCCTTCTTGTGCAAAAGCTGGAGCTGCTTTTTGAGCTTGTTGTCCATTAGATTGACTAGACTGCGTTTCAGAAACTTGTTTTGTTTCTGTTTTTGTAGCTTTTTGAGGAGTAAAGTTTTCTATATCTTTTTTGGTAATTCTGCCATTTTCTCCACTTCCTTCTATTTGGTTAATATCATATCCATTTTCTTCTGCCATTTTTTTAGCTAAAGGAGAAATAAAGATACGTCCTTCTGAACTTCCATTTGAAGAATTATTATTAGCAGAAGACATAGAAGTCGATTTTTCTTCTTCTTTTGTTTCTGCTTTTTCTTCTTCTTTTTCATTATTAGAATCCGAACTACTTGATCCACTTTCAGCATCTAAAAGTGCTTGGTAATCTGCTCCTTTTTCTCCAATAACGGCAATAGGTGCATCAATTGGTACGCTATCACCTTCTTCTGCTGCTAAATAAAGAACTTCACCATCATCATAAATATCAAAGTCCATGGTTGCTTTATCTGTTTCTACTTCAGCTATAACATCACCCGATTTGAGTTTGTCGCCTACTTTTACAAGCCAAGAAGCCAACACACCTTCTTCCATGGTGTCTGTCATTTTTCGCATGCGAAGTACAACAGCTTTAATAGAAGAAGTATCTACTTTTTTAGTAGTAGATTTTTGTTGTTTTGGTTGTTCTACTTCTTTTTTAGATTCGGATTGTTTTGCTTCCTGTTTTGGCTCTTCTTTCGTTTCTTCTTTTTTAGATTCAGAAGAATCGTTTTTATTTTCTCCACTTTGTCCAAACTTTGCTTTTAAGTCTGAAATGTCTTCTCCTTTTTTGCCTAAAATCAAAACGGGGGCATTTACAGGAACACCATCGCCTTCATTTACGCCAATATATAAAACTTCACCATCGACGAAGCTTTCCCATTCCATCGTTGCTTTATCAGTTTCAATTTCTGCCAAAAGGTCGCCTGACTTTATTGTGTCGCCTTCTTTTACGAGTATGCTTGCTACAACGCCTTCTTCCATCGTATCGGTAAGGCGTGGCATAATAAGGATTTCAGCCATAAGAACGTATTATTTTATGTGGTTTGCTTTTGTGTTTTTATTTTTAACTTGCGTAATTTATAAATTACTAAAATTTCTTTAGAATGGAATTCAAAATAAGTTTTGTCTTCTAAACATAATCTAACTAAAAGATGACTTGTTTAGATGAAATAGAAATGAGAATTGAATTCTTGTACTTCAAAGATAAGAATTTAATCTGTGAAGGCAATTTTAGGATAAATTTAATTAATGATTTTTTAATAAAGAAAGGTTTTATAATAGTCGAATATCAAGAAAGCAGAAGCATATTTAAAAAAAGATATTTTTTTAAGAAAAAAAATAAATAAGTAACCTGCTGAAAGTCAATTGATTTTATTTAAAAAAGAGAAAGGAGACGAACTTTTTTTTAAAAACTTTAGTTACTGTGTTGTATAATAAAAAAAAGCGTGCTACATTTGTATCGTCTTAAGGGCAACACCACAAGAGTTTTATATTAATTTGTAAGACTTCTTCATTTAGAGAAATGGCAGAGTGGTCGAATGCGGTGGTCTTGAAAACCATTGTACCGTGAGGTACCGGGGGTTCGAATCCCTCTTTCTCTGCAAGTGTTAAAGCTGTTTTTATATTAATTTATAAAAACAGCTTTTTTTATGTTTATAGTTTGATAATTACAGACAGAATGTAAAAAGTAAATTGTTGTTCTGTATCACAACATGGATACAAATTTAGAGAGCAATAAAAATGAAAAAAAACACCAAACACAGAAAAAAATAGTTGCATAATAAAAAAAAGTGTTGTACATTTGTATCCTCATTGAGAGAAACACCACAAGAGTTTTATATTAATTTGTAATACTTCTTCATTTAGAGAAATGGCAGAGTGGTCGAATGCGGTGGTCTTGAAAACCATTGTACCGTGAGGTACCGGGGGTTCGAATCCCTCTTTCTCTGCAAGTGTTCGGTTTTATACTGATAACCGTTTTTATATTAAATTATAAAAACGGTTTTTTTATGCTTTTATTTTTGAAGTGTTACTTTAGTTAGTGCTTGCTCCAAATCTTCAATCAAATCATCTACATCTTCACAACCCACACTCAAACGAATCAAAGAATCTGTAATACCAATTTCATGTCTTTTTTCGATAGGGATACTTGCATGAGTCATCAAAGCAGGATAACAAGCCAAGGATTCAACGCCTCCTAATGACTCAGCTAAAACAAAAATCTTCGTGCTTTCTAAAAAATTATACGCATTTTCTTGTGTGTCGTTTTTTAAATCAAATGAAATCATTCCTCCAAACTGACGCATTTGTTTTTTTGCAAGTTCGTGTCCTTTGTGAGTTTTTAACCCTGCAAAATATACATTCTCAACTTTTTCATGATTTACCAAAAATTCAGCAATTTTTGTAGCGTTTCGACAGCTTGCATCTACTCTCAAATGAAGCGTTTTGATGCCACGAAGAACCAAAAAACAATCAAAAGGTGAAGGAACAGCACCACAAGATTTTTGAATAAAATAAATGCGTTCTGCCAGTTTATCATCATTGAGCATCAAAGCTCCCATCACAACGTCGGAATGTCCACCCAAATATTTTGTTGCTGAGTGCATAGCAATATCTGCCCCCATAATTATTGGATTTTGTAAGTAAGGTGTAGCAAATGTATTATCAACTACTGAAATAAGATTATTTTCTTTTGCAATGGTAATCATTTTTTCGATATCGACGATTTGCAAGAGTGGGTTTGAAGGCGTTTCTATCCAAATCATCTTAGTTTGTGAATTCAAGGCATTTTTTACTACTTCTTCATCTTGCATATCTATAAAATGAAATTTGATTCCAATTTCTTCATAAACTTTTACAAACAAACGGTACGAACCACCATAAATATCTTGTCCACAGATAACTTCATCATTAGGTTTTAAAAGTTTCATAACTGTATCTATGGCTGCCATCCCAGAAGAAAAAGCAAAACCATGTTTGGCTTCTTCTAAGGCTGCAAATGATTTTTCTAACGTTTGACGAGTAGGATTTGATGAGCGTGCATACTCAAAGCCTTTATTCTGACCAACGGTAGGTTGTGCAAAAGTAGAAGTTTGAAAAATGGGAGTCATGATAGCTCCTGTGCTCGGGTCTGGTTCTATGCCTGCGTGTATGGCTTTAGTAGCGAATTTCATAGTAAAACGAGTGTTTTTAGTGAATTGATTAAAAATTTAGGAAAACTCATAATTTACTTTAAGTTCCTTTAGATTAAATTAATAGCTTTCTAGTATCTTTGCTTAACAAGTTATTTTGACTAACAGTTTTATAAAAACATATATTCCTTACTGAATTTTATCACTAACCCTTATTATGTCATTATCTATTACCCTAAAACATATTACCTCACACCCACTTACCCAAAATCAAAAACTATCAGCTATTTTTAGATATTTCAAGTGGCAATTTCAATCAAGATTAGATAAAGGGATTCATATTGTACCTTTTGTAGAAAATACAAAATTAGCTGCTCAAAATGGAATGACGGGTGCAACAGGAAATATTTATACAGGACTGCACGAGTTTAATGATATGGGTTTTTTGCTTCATTTTCTCAGAAACACAAAAGATGAAAATGGGGATTATTTTATGGACATTGGGGCAAATATTGGTAGTTATACCGTTTTGGCAGCAGGAGTAATCGGAACGCAAACCACAAGTATAGAACCTATTCCGACGACTTATCAAAAACTTCAAAAAAATATTCAAGTAAATAACTTAGCAAATAAAGCAACAGCTTTAAATATTGGTTTGGGAAGTAAAAAAGGTGTTTTACAATTTACAAAGTCTTTAGATACCATAAATCATGTAGCGACAGAAGAAACCCCACAAGACCAAAGAATTGATGTTCCGATTGAAAAAGTGGATGATGTAGCTACAAGGATTCCTATTTTGGTAAAAATTGATGTAGAAGGATTTGAAACTGAAGTTATAAATGGAGGAGAAACTATTTTTTCATCTCCTTTACAAAAAGCAATTATTATCGAACTCAATGGTTCTGGAGATAGATATGGATATGATGAAGCAAAAATCCATCAAAAATTAGAAAATTGGGGTTACAAACCTTATTCTTACGACCCTATAAAAAGAGAACTCAAAAAAATAGAATCACTTGGAAATCATAACACAATTTATTGTAAAGACATTGATTTTGTAAAAGAACGTCTCAAAAATGCGCCTTTAGTTACTGTTTTAGGACAAAAATTTTAAATCAAAAATTAAGCATACTTTTTTATAATACCTTTTTAAATTATTATGAATATCAAAAATATAGACCTTCGCAGTGATACTTTTACACTTCCTTCTCCAGCTATGAAAGAAGCCATGATGAATGCAAAAGTAGGAGATGATGTTTGGGATGAAGATCCAACTGTGAAAGAACTAGAAGCAAAAGTAGCTGATTTATTTGGACACGAAGCAGCTCTTTTTTGTCCTTCGGGAACAATGACCAATCAGATTGCTCTTAAAATCTTAACACACCCTCAAGATGATATTATTTGTGATATTCGTTCGCATATTTATCAGTATGAAGGAGGAGGAATTGCTTATAATTCATTTTGTTCAGTCAGACTTTTACAAGGCGAAAAAGGAATTCTGACTCCCAAAATGATTGAAGAAGTTATTATGCCTGATGATATTCATTTTCCTCGTTCAAGAGTGGTGGCGTTAGAAAATACTGTCAATAAAGCAGGTGGAAGTTCGTATAAAATGGAAGAAATAAAAGCCATTTCAGAATTATGTAAAAAGAATAATTTGAAACTTCACTTAGACGGAGCAAGAATTTTTAATGCTTTAGTTTACAGAAATCAATCAGCAAAAGAACTAGGACAGTATTTTGATACCATTTCGGTTTGTCTTTCGAAGGGATTGGGTGCGCCTGTGGGTTCGGTTTTGGTGGCAAATAAACAGCTTATTCATCAAGCAAAACGAGTACGTAAAGTGTTGGGAGGAGGAATGCGACAGTCTGGTTTTTTGGCAGCAGCAGGAATTTATGCGCTGGATAACAACATTGAAAAACTGAAAGAAGACAATCAGAATGCTGGCAAAATTGCCGAATCTTTAAAGCAAAATAAACTTGTAGAAGAAGTTATTTTTGAAGGAACAAATATTGTTTTGTTTAGAATAGAATCAAATTACACATCTGAAAAGTTCAAAAATGAACTAGCTAAAAAAGGGATTTTAGTTTCTAATTTTGGAAAAGAATGGCTCAGAATTGTTACACATTTGGATATTTCTAAAGAAATGATTGAAAGGGTTTGTAATAAGGTTTTGGAGATTAAGAGGGAGGGAGTTTAGGTTTTTTTATAAAAAACAACAGTATTTTAAGAAAACAACTATTTAATGCAATTAGAACAGACATATAGAGATGAATTAGAATTATTAAGAAGTAATTTAAACCTTCTGTCAGAATATTCTATAGATTCTGCTGTGGATAATAATAGAAATCAAATAAAAAGAAACCGAATTTTAATTGGTCTCTATAATGATTGTAAACCTTCAGATTATAAAATAGCTGATTTTATTTTTAATGAAGAAACAATATTAAGAAAGTCTGATTTAAAAGTTGTTGTTGATTATGAAGTAGATGTTCTTTATTTATCTGCATTCATTTTAACCAAATTTGATAAAGTAGAGGATATTTGGAAATTTATCAATGCTAAAGAAACTGATTTTGATTCTTCTATTGGCTTTGATACAGAATATTTATTATCCTTTGGAGTTGATAGAGTATTTGAATACTTAGAAAATACAGAACATCAAAATAAAGAGCTTGTAAAAAGTGCAATTGGAGAAAATAGTACAGATTCATGGTTTTTACAAGAAGAAATCAATGATTGGAAAAAACACAAGCACGAATACTTTAAAGTTTTTGAATTCCCAATCAAAGATGAAATAAATTTTCTATATCAAGCAAAGGAATACGAGTATTTAAAGAGTTTGATTCCAAAATGGAGTTTGGAAAAAAGTAACTGGACAGAAGAGCAAAATTTAACCTATATTACGATTGATAGAGATTTGCAAATAGAAGATTTTCACTTAGAAGTCTTAAAGCATTATAACGAAACTTTTAATAATTCAGAAAGAAAAAAAGAGTTTCAAAAAAAGATATTTAAATTAGAAATGAACAAATTAAGTTTTTGGGAGAAGCTAAAAAAAATATGGTCTTAGTTGGTTAAAACTTTTCATCAATCATCAAGCACAATTCCATAACAACCAACACCAATTATAGATAATTTCCAAAAAACTTCTTACCTTCGCATCTATAAAAAATATACATCAAGAAATTAAAATCGCCGTTGTTCGTGTCCTCACGAGCGACACAGAACTTATACTATGAACATTTCACTTAGCTGGCTCAAAAAATACATTCAACTTGAAGAATCTGCCGAAAAAATAGCAGAATACCTTACCGAAACAGGACTAGAAGTAGAAGGAATTGAAACTTTCGAACAAATAAAAGGTGGTTTAGAAGGTTTTGTAGTGGGCGAAGTCATGACGTGTGAGCCTCATTCAAATTCTGATCATTTGAATTGCACAACAGTTAATATTGGAGCAGAAGAAAATTTATCCATCGTTTGTGGTGCTGAAAACGTAGCCAAAGGACAAAAAGTAATTGTTGCTACAATCGGTACAATGCTTTATCCAGAAGATGGTGAACCGTTCAAAATCAAAAAAGGAAAAATCAGAGGAGAAGTTTCCGAAGGAATGATTTGTGCCGAAGATGAAATGGGATTAGGTAAATCACACGACGGAATTTTGGTTTTGGAAGGCGAAAAAGCACAAGTTAAAAATGGAACTCCTGCAAGTCAAGTTTTTGATTTACAAAATGATATAGTTTTAGAGATTGGTCTTACTCCAAACCGAGTAGATGCAGCTTCACATTATGGAACGGCTAGAGATTTGAAAGCTCGTCTGAAACGTGAAATTTCTAAGCCTAGCATTGAAGAGTTTGATTCTTTAAAGAAAGAAATTAATAAAACTGATGCTGTTCAAGTAGAAATTGCAAATGCTGAGGCGTGTCCAAGATATGCAGGTGTAACAATCAAAAATGTAAAAGTTGCAGATTCTCCAGCGTGGCTCAAAATGGCTTTGGAATCTATTGGACAGAAATCAATCAATAATGTAGTAGATATTACAAACTATGTTTTGCATTCTTTTGGTCAGCCTTTACACGCCTTTGATGCTGATAAAATTAAGGGAAATAAAATTGTAGTTTCAACTTTAAAGGAGAAAACAGAATTTGTAGCCTTAGATAAAGAAACGTATAAATTAGCAGAAAGCGATTTGATGATTTGTGATTCTGAGCTAAATCCTCTTTGTATTGCTGGTGTTTTTGGTGGTCTGGATTCGGGTGTTTCTGATTCTACTACGAATATATTTTTAGAGTCAGCTTATTTTTCGCCTGATTTTGTTCGTAAAACTTCAAAAATTCACGACCTTTTTACAGATGCTTCTTTCCGTTTTGCTCGTGGAACTGACCCAAATAATGTTCTTTATCCACTCAAATACGCAGCTTTATTAATTCAAGAAATTGCAGGAACAGAAGAAACAATTTTTAGTGAAGTTACCGATTTGTATCCTCAAAAAATTGAAAATCCGACTTTTGAAGTTTCTTACAATTACCTAAATACACTTATCGGAAATGATATTCCGAAGGAAACTGTAAAACGTATTTTGACTGATTTAGATATTGAAGTAGTAAAAGAAAATACGAACGAGAATGATGATAAAATAACTGTTTCAGTTCCAACTTATCGTGTCGATGTACTTCAACCTGCTGATATTGCTGAAGAAGTTTTGCGTATTTATGGACTGAATAATATTGATTTTCCACAGACGGCAGCAACGGATTATATTGCACCTTCCATTTCGAAAGACCAAGAAATTCGTAAGAAAACGGCTGATATTTTGGTAGGAATGGGCTTTTCAGAAATGATGAATAATTCGCTTACTTCGTCAAATTACGCAAAGGCTTTAGAAATAGAAGCTACAAGTGTAAAAATGCTCAATCCACTTAGTGAAGATTTGGACGTAATGCGTCAGAGTTTGCTTTTTGGTGGTTTGGAAAGCATTACAAGAAATTTGAATAGACAAGAAGAACTCATAAAAGGATTTGAGTTTGGAAAAGTATATCATAAAATAGCAGAACCTAAAGACGACGAACACAAATACTTTGAAGAATGGCAATTAGGTATTTTCTTAGTTGGTTCTACGCCTACTTCTTGGAATAAAAAAGCTACTCCAGTCGATTATTTCCAGCTTTCTAGTGTCGTTCAACGAATTTTAAAAGCTGTAGGATTTGATATTTCTGATTTTGACCAAAATAAATTAAGTGAAGATAAGGAACTTCAATACGGCATCGAACTTACAAAAAGAACAGGAAAAGATTCTTTTGAGCAGATTTTGAAAATGGGATTGGTAAAGAAAAAACTATGTAAACTGACAGAAACAAATGCAGAAGTTTTTTATGCTCAAATTCGTTGGGAAGTTTTATTAAATCAAAAAACAAAACCAAGAGAGTTTTCTGCGCTTTCAAAATTCCCTGTTGTACGTCGTGATTTGTCTATCGTTTTGGATAAAAAAGTTTCTTTTGCAGAACTTGAAAAAGTAGCTCAAAAAACAGAGCGAAAAATTTTACAAAATGTTTCTGTTTTTGATATTTACGAAGGCGATAAAATTGAAGAAGGTAAAAAATCCTATTCTGTAGCATTCTCATTGCAAGACAAAGACAAAACACTAGATGAAAAAACAATCGAAAAAACGATGCAAAGACTTATTGCTGCTTACGAAAAAGAAGTAGGTGCTTTGATTAGAAAGTAATTTTAGTCATTATTTTATTGTAGGGAAAACGGCTTGCCTTTTCCTAAAATATTGTAAAAAGAGAAATAATAGTTTTTTCAAACTGTTATTTCTCTTTTTTTGTGCTTATTTTTTCTTTTCTACTGCAACACTTCACACCCTACTGAACGTATTGTGAGCGTATTATAAATTTTTAAGAAACTAAAGAAAAAACATGAAACCAAATATTACTCTTGGTATTAATAAGCCATGTTCAGAAAAGTTTGAGAATTTTAAAGCTACACAAGCAGGTGGCTTTTGTGGTTCTTGTCAGAAAGAAGTCATAGACTTTACCCAAATGACTGATAAAGAGATTATAGCCTATTTTCAAAATAATCAAAAAAAGACCTGTGGTCGCTTTAATGAATCTCAACTCAAAACCTATTCGACTCTTATTCCTTCAAAAAGAACGTATAGCTTGAAAAAAATAGGAATTGGTTTAATGAGTTTTTCTCTTCTTTCTCTTTTGACAATTAGTAAAAGTCAAGCCCAACAGACTAATCCAACTGTGATTACAGAAGCATCTGAAAAGAAAGAAAATAGTAATGAAGAGATAAATTCTACTACAGATAAAACAATTACCATAACAGGAAATGTTAGCTGTCCAGAATATGGTGCTTTACCAGGAGCAACTGTTCAATTAAAGGGAACTAATAGAGGAACTACTACAGACCTAGAGGGAAATTTTAGTATTACAGTTCCTAGTTCTGATTATGACAATATTTTAGTAATACGTTTTGTCGGTTATGTAACACAGGAAATAACAATAACAAAAAATACATCACTAAATTTAACATTCCAATTGCATGAAGAATATGATCTTATGGGAGAAGTAAGTGTCAATGAAGTTTATCAATCAAAACAAACAGTTTGGCAAAAATTTAAAGGTTTATTTAGATGATTCGATTTTTCTGTATTTTATTCTTTTTCATTACTGGAGTAGCTAAAGCACAGCTCAGCGATTTTGAAAATGTAGATTTTCGTAAAGCTGATAGTGTTGCAAATCACTACAAAGGCGAGAGCTTAAAAAACTTGCCTTTACTTTCTTATAATTTGACAAATTCGTTACCTTCTCAAGTAGAAAAATTTAGAGCAATATATACTTGGGTAAGTACCAATATTGAAAATGATTATTGGGGATATGTCAAAAATAAACAGAAACGCAAACAGTTTCAAAATGATAGTTTGGCTTTACGTAATTGGAATAAATCATATCTACCAAAAGTAGCTGAGAAATTAATCAAAGAACAAAAAACGCTTTGTACAGGCTATGCTTATTTAGTGAAAGAATTGGCAGATATATCTGATATAAAGTGCGAAATTGTGAACGGTTATGGAAAGACTGCAAGTAGTAATATGGATGAGGAAAACAGCATTCCAAATCACTCATGGAATGCAGTAGAACTGGATAACAAATGGTATCTCTGTGATGCAACTTGGTCAAGTGGATTTTTTGATGTAGATAAAAATGAGTTTATTTCAGAATATAATGACGGTTATTTTTTAGCTGAACCTAAGTTATTTATCAAAAATCATTATCCTTTAGATAAAAAATGGATGTTATTGGAAAATAAACCTATTCTTTCTCAATTCCTAAATGCACCATTGATTTATAAATATGCTTTCAATTATCAGCTTATTCCAGTAGAACCTCAAAAAATGAAAATAGAGATAGGGAAAAATGAAACAATTAGTTTTTTATTTGAAGCTCCCGATTCACTCAACACAGAAGCTATTGAGCTAGAACTAGGTTCAGGTGCTTCTAAATATTCTAAAAAACCTATCATTAATAGAACCAAAGAAGGATTTTTAGAATTAAAATATACTTTTGAAAAGTTAGGTCATTATGATGTTCATATAAAAATTGATAATAAATATCTTGTTACTTATACGGTCAGAGTTAGAAGAAAGACAAAGTAGATAGGAAAAAGCACAAGATTTTGGTCTTGTGCTAAAACTATTTTTGATTTATTTCAATAATTCATTTGTAAACAAATCTTGATGAAGAATTCTTTCATTTTCTAGTTTATTATCAACAAGCCAATTTAGAAATGAACTTACTCTTTTGGGTTTGATAGAACCACATTCTGAATCAGTTTTAAAATATGGAGCAGTAAAATTAATTGACTTTTCTAAATCAATATTTTGCTTATCGTATTCTGTTAGGTGTTTTTCTAGGATTTTTATAGCTTCTAATTTATTTTCTAGGGCGTATAAATATCCTTTTTGAGTAGCTTTTATAAAATTTGAATATTCCTCTTTTTGTTTTTTCAAATTGCTGTTTTTTGTAATAATGACAGGAGAATAACAATAGGGAATATCAAAATCGCCTAAAGAAAATTTATTGAGTTCTACCTTTTTTGATTCAGCTTCTATTGCTTCCCAGTTATTGAATATCCAAGTCGCATCAGCTTTGTTTTCCAATAAAATGTTCCAGATTCCTAGTTTTTCAGGATATACTAATTCAATAGCTCCAGTTCCTCCATCATTTTTGACCATTTGTTTCACAATATAGTCTTCATAACGTGCTTTATAAGAAGCATATATTTTTCCATCTAAAAGTTGAGGTCTATCTATTTTTGAAGATTTTAGTGTTGCAATACTGCTAATATCTTCTTGTAAAATGGCGAAAACAGCAATAGCATCAACTACATTTTTTTTGTTGTTTAGACTAATCACAGTTTCGAAAGGTGCAATAGCAAAATCAGTTTCATTTAGCTCTAATTTTTTACCAGGAGTAACTGTATAATTATCCTCTAAAGGATTTATAATAGTTGTTTCTATCTCCAATTCTTTATAAAATCCTAGTTCTTTTGCTACAAAGATTCCGATATGATTGATGTTTGGTGTCCAATCTAAAGCGATTCTTAATTTTTTCATGGTGTGTTTTAGTTTTAAAAATTGGTTTGAAGGACAAATATAATAATTCTTATTATCCTATAAAGTCAAAATTTAAAACGATACACTTAAATCAATCTTTTTCGTATTTTGCAAAAAAAACAAAAAACTAGCTATAAAAAAATGAACTTAGAAAAAGACTTTACTACCCAAATTTTAAATTTAGAAGATGATTATGAAGGAAAAGTAATTGCTACACTTGTTTCTTGTAATGCCAACACAGGAAATAGAAAAAGTGTAATTTATATTCATGGTTATATTGATTATTTTTTTCATCCCCATGTAGCTGAAAAGTTTATTGAAAATGGGTTTGATTTTTATGCGCTAGACCTTCGTAAATATGGGCGTTCGTGGCTTCCTCACCAAAGAGAAAACTATTGTAAATCTATTACAGAATATTTTGAGGAAATAACAATGGCAATTAATCAGATTTACGAAAAAAATCAGTCGCCTATTTATCTATTTGGACACTCTACAGGAGGACTTACAGCGTCTAATTATGCCAATTTTGGAGAAGAAAAAAATAAAATAAGTGGTCTTATCCTGAACTCTCCTTTTTTAGATTTCTATGATTCTGAGTTTAAAAAGAATGCTACTTTAGCTGCTTGTAATATGCTTACTTTATTTTTAGATTATACGTATATCAATAATATGCTTTCGCCTGTTTATGTACAAAGTATTCACAAAGATTTTAAAGGAGAATGGGATTTTAATTTGAAATGGAAATATACAAAAGGCTTTCCTACTTATTTCAAATGGGTTTTGGCAATTGATGAGGCACACGAAAGATTACAAAAACACTCAGCTATTCAAGTTCCTGTTTTGGTTATGCACTCTTCTGCTTCTACCAAACTTTCCAAGTTTTCAGAAGAAGCTATGCAAAAAGATATTGTTTTGGATATAGAAGATATAAAACAAAGAGGTGCAAAACTAGGTGATAAAGTTACTTTATTAGAAGTAGAAAATGCGATGCACGATATATTTTTATCTTCAAAAATAGTTAGAGAAAAGGCTTTTGAAGGAATGTTTGAATGGCTTTTGAATAAATAAAAAGTAGAAAAGAAATTACTATATTTTTTGTTTACGTCCTATTTCGAAATACAAAATATTTGCAACAATATTAAAAACAAATAAAAAATTACTCCCTAACACCACAATAACCCAAATTAATTTATCATTATTTTCAAATTTATTTTTTAAAATATCAATTAGAGATATGATAGAAACAATAAATCCTATGCCATAAAACGGCAAAAGTAGAGCGAATAATTCATACAATAAACTGTACAATCCATATAAATTGAATGCTAACATAAATAAATTGTTGTAGATTTATACGAACAGTTTATAAAATGAATAAACTGTTCGTATATATTATTAATCAATTAAACCAAACTTAACAAAGCTTCTTCCAAAGCTTTAATTTTGGCTTCTGCGTCAGCTTTCTTTTGACGTTCTTTTTCAATAATATCAGGTTTGGCATTATTTACAAAACGCTCATTTGAAAGTTTTTTATCAACACTTACCAAAAAGCCTTTTGTATATTTGATTTCTTTCTCTAAGTTTTGACGTTCTTCTTCTACATTAATCTGAACTGGAACAGAAAACTCATCTCCTTTTACTACAAAACTCATAGCTGGATTTGGCTTTTCGTCTGTAAAATTGATTTTATCAACTCCTGCTAATTTCTGAATCAGAGAAAGATATTCATCATAAAAAGCAGCATTAGACGTTTTTACAAATAAATCTAGCTTTTCTTTAGGAGAAATATTTTTAGCATTTCTAACCTTTCCAACCTGAGAAACTATTTCAAAAATCTGTTCTGTTTTTTCTAAAATAGCAGCATCAAATTCTTTTACTTTTGGATATTCTGCAACTATAATCGCTTCTTTTTCTCCTCTTTCATTTAATAAATGCCAAAGCTCTTCTGTGATAAATGGCATAAAAGGATGTAAAATTTTCATGAGTGTTTCGAAAAACTCAATTGTTTTATTGTATGTTCCTTTATCAATTGGAGAACCGTAGGCAGGCTTTATCATTTCTAAATAATTAGAGCAGAATTCGTCCCAAATCAATTTATAAACCCCCAAAAGCGCATCAGAAATACGATATTCTTTATAATGATTCTCAATTTCTGTCAAAGACTGATTTAGTTTTGCTTCAAACCAATTTATCGCCACTTGATTTCCTTGTGGAATAGCATCACTTGTTTGTTCAAGGGACTTCAAAAGTAAGAAAGCATTCCATATTTTATTAGAAAATTTACTTCCTTGAAAGCATAATTTCTCATCAAAAGGCAAATCATTTCCTGCTGGAGAAGAGAAAAGCATTCCTACACGAACCCCATCAGCACCATACTGTTTGATTAAATCTAATGGGTCAGGCGAATTTCCTAATGACTTAGACATTTTTCTACCTTGCTTATCTCGTACAATTCCTGTCAAATAAACATCTTTAAACGGACGTTTGCCTGTATATTCGTAACCTGCAATTATCATTCGGGCTACCCAAAAGAAAAGAATCTCAGGCGCAGTTACCAAAACTTGTGTAGGATAGAAAAAGTCTAATTCTTTATTTTTAGATAAATCAATTTTTCCTGTTTCTTTATCAAAACATTCATCATTAAATCCATCAAAAACAGCGATAGGCCAAAGCCAAGAAGAAGCCCACGTATCCAAAACATCATCGTCTTGACGAATATCATTTTCAGTTACTTCTTTTCCTGTTTTTTCTTTGATCAATTGCAGAGCTTCTTCCTTAGTTTCGGCTACAACAAAATCATCATCTCCATCTCCATAGAAATAAGCAGGAATTTGATGTCCCCACCAAAGCTGACGAGAAATACACCAATCTCTTACATTTTCCATCCAATGACGGTATGTATTTTTGAATTTTGCAGGGTGTAAAATGATTTCATCTTTCTCAACAACTTCTAAAGCCGTCGCAGAAATTTCTTTCATTTTGATAAACCATTGCAACGATAATTTTGGCTCAACAACGCTTCCTGTGCGTTCAGAACGACCGATTCTTGAAACAACTTCTTCTTTTTCTACTAATAAACCTGCTTCTTCTAATTTCTTTGTAATCAATTTACGAACCTCAAAACGGTCTTTTCCTACCATTTCTGGCATTTCACATTTATCGTTTAAAGTTCCATCGTCATTAATTGTATCAATAACTGGTAAATTATGTCTTTGTCCGATTTCGTAGTCATTTGGATCGTGTGCAGGCGTAACTTTCAATAATCCTGTTCCAAAATCTATTTCTACATACTCATCTCCAATAATTGGAATTTTACGACCAATAAAAGGAACAATTGCATTTTTACCTATTAAATGTTTGAAACGCTCATCGGTTGGATTTACAGCAATGGCAACATCACCCATAATTGTTTCAGGTCTTTGTGTTGCTATTGTGATTGTTCCTCCGTCTTCTAATTCATATTTTGTATGATATAAAAATGCTCTTTCGCCTTCTTCTTTATAGATTATTTCTTCATTTGAAATAGTTGTCTGAGCTTCACAATCCCAGTTTACCATTCTCAGGCTACGATAGATATAGCCTTTTTTATACATATCAACAAAAACACGAATAACAGCTTTATAATAACCTTCATCCATTGTAAAACCTGTACGATTCCAATCACAACTAGCCCCTAGTTTTTTGAGCTGCTCAAGAATGATTCCACCGTATTTGTCTTTCCACTCATAAGCATGAGCCAAAAACTGTTCTCTTGTAAGGTCAGATTTTTTAATTCCTTGTTCACGAAGCAAACGAACTACTTTAGCCTCCGTAGCGATAGATGCGTGGTCAGTCCCTGGTACCCAAAGAGCCTCAAATCCCTGCATTCTGGCACGACGCACCAAAATATCTTGAATGGTATTGTTGAGCATGTGTCCCATGTGAAGGACACCTGTAACATTTGGTGGAGGAATAACGACAGTATAAGATTCTTTTTCAGGATTTACTTGAGCTTCAAAAAACTTGTTTTCAAGCCAGTATTCATACCACTTGTCTTCTATCTCGGTGGGTTGGTAGGTGTTGCTAAGTTCTTTCATTTGTTCAGTTATCAGTTACCAGTAAACAGTTATCAGTAAATTATTTTTGTAACAATGCGTTTAATCTGTAAAGTTCAGAAATTTTTGAGAAAGAATTAAATTTTATTTGCATTTTAGTATAACAATCTCAAAAATATTAAAGACTAGCAATTTTTAAAATCAAAATCTATTTTAGTTACCAGCTTCTAACCAAATTAGTAAAAAATAACTATCAAAAACATAAATTTCTTCGTAACTTCGTGGAATGGAAAATTATGTAGTTTCGGCACGTAAGTATCGCCCAGATACTTTTGATGCTGTCGTCGGACAATCTCACATCACGGATACTCTCAAAAACGCAATTCGCTCAAGCCAACTTGCACAGGCTTTTTTGTTTTGTGGCCCTCGTGGTGTTGGTAAAACAACTTGTTCTCGTATTTTGGCAAAGACAATCAATTGTTTGAATATTACGCCAGAAACAGAACCTTGCGATGAGTGTACGTCATGTAAATCTTTTAATAGTGGTAATTCACTTAATATTAGTGAATTGGATGCAGCTTCGAATAACTCAGTTGAAGATATTCGTAATCTAATTGAGCAAGTGCGTTATCCTCCTCAGGCTGGAAAAAAGAAAGTCTATATTATTGATGAGGTTCACATGCTTTCCAATCAAGCCTTTAATGCTTTTTTGAAGACTTTGGAAGAGCCACCTTCGTATGCTATTTTTATTTTGGCAACGACAGAAAAACACAAAATCATTCCTACTATTCTTTCTCGTTGTCAGATTTTTGATTTTAATAGAATTCAGCCCAATGATGTAGCTCGTCATTTAGAAAAAATTGCTATCAAAGAAAATGTAGAAGCAGAAGAAGAGGCTTTACAACTTATCGGAAGAAAAGCTGATGGTGCTTTGCGTGATGCTCTTTCTATTTTTGATATGCTAGTTACGTTTTCACCTGACCGAAAGCTAACTTATGTTCGTGCTATCGATAATTTGCATGTCTTGGATTATGATTATTACTTTAAATTGACAGATGCCTTTTTGAGTAGAAATCATACTGAAGCCTTACTTATTTTTGATGAAATATTGAAAAAAGGGTTTGACGGACATAATTTTGTAGTTGGTCTTTGTGAGCATTTACGTGATTTATTGGTTTCAAAAGATGCTGCAACGGTTTCTTTATTAGAACTTTCTGAATCGATAAAAGAAAAATATAAATCTCAAGCTGCTGCATCTTCTTTTTCATTTTTGATGTCGGCTCTTAATTTGGCTTCTGCTTGTGAGTTGGGATATAAAAACAGCAAAAATCAGCGTCTTCATGTAGAAATGACACTTTTGAAACTTTCTCATGTAATGGCTGCACTTTCTATTCCTCAACTGGTGGAAGATTTAAAAAAAAAAGACTAGCTAAATCTCAAAATCCATCCGAAGAACAAAATTCTATATCAAAGACAACTACTTCATATCAAAACCCAGCTTTAGCAAAAAATACAGAAGATATACCTTGGAAGAAAACGCCAAAGGTTACAACAAATGTCAAAATTCAAAAGAAAGTAGTTGTTGAAAGTAAAGTAGAAGAAAAGAAAGTAGTCAATTCACAAGCTGACCGAAATTCTAGTTTTGATACAGCAAAAGCTCAAAAAGTTTGGAAAGAGTTTTTCAAATCAAGCCCTTCAGCTTTTGCAGGAAGTCTAATCAATGCAAAATTAGTAGTAGAAAAATCACCAATTATTAAAGTAGAATTACTCAATAATATTGCATTGCGTTCCGAATTTTCTACTATCAGAATTGCACTAAATCCTCATTTAGCCAATAATTTGGATAATGATTTTGTGCAAATAGAAATTATAGACCAACATATAGAAAAGCAAATACCTGTAAAAGCATTATCCGAACAAGAAAAGCTAGACGTTTTGGTTAAAGAGTTTCCTTTAATAAATGAAGCTATGCGACGTTTTGGTTTACAATTAGACAACTAGAAAATGAATTATGAATTGCAAATGATGAATTATAAATGGTAAATGTTGAAATAGAATATGATGAAAATAATAGATTATGTTCTTTTATACCAAAAGCAGTAAATCAAAAAATTTGGCGTGTTTTTCCTGATCCAAAAAGTGATTTAATAGTTTTAGAAATCAGAGAAAAGCAAGAACAGAAAAATATATCTCAACTTCTTATCTTGGACAATTATAAAAAACAAATTGTAGCAATGGCTGAAATGGAAGCTACTCAAACACTTCTTACTTTTTTTGATGAAACTATTTTATTATCAGAAATTGATTTTCAACATGAAATGCCACTTGCAAAAGGCTTGAAGGCTCTAAATACAGATTTTGAAACAATTTGGGAATTGGAAGAAGTAAGTTATTATGGAGTTATAGAAGAAGATAATCAGAACGAACCCAAAGTAGCTTTTTCTCTACAATCGAATTACTATTCTGTTCCTCTAAAACCTAATTTAGAAATAGAAATTAATACAGATAAAGAACAAATAGAAGTTATTGAAGAAGAATATTATAATCTGAAATCCAAAGTAAAACAGTATTTTTATTCTACTGATGAGTATCTAATAAGTCATCCAAATTATAAGGATATTTCAAATTTTGTGTTTAAGAAGACAAATCAAAATATTCAAAACTCTATTCTTTATACAGAAAATGAAAGTTATTTGATTTGTAGTTATTTAGTAGAAAATGAAAAACAGCAAAATGAAAATTATTTACTTTGTACAGATAAAAAAGGAAATCTGAAAACTCATTTTTTGATAAGTGAAAATATAAAAAAACCACAAGAAATTATTTTGATGAAAAGTAAAATCTTGTGGATAGATGGAAGTAGAGTATTTTCAAAAGACATTAATTATTCTATCTAGTCATTTTCCTCTTGAAAGTTGTTGGTGTCTCACCGACAATTTTTAACATATCTCATAAATATTGTAAGATAACCAATAATTTTTTTTATAGAATAAAACGAATAGGTAATTTAAAATATTCGGTTTCTTCTTGCCAAATCATAGAGTTAATTTTCCAATCTCCTTTTATAAATAACAGTTCGATGCTTGCCATTCCTTTTTTGTTTTCAATATTTGAATCATAATAACAGATTTCAAAACCACCAAAACGCTGTGCAATATTGCCAAACTGTTCAATTTTATAATTGAGTTCACGAACATAAAAGGGAGGAAAGTCATTTTGTTGAATTTGTGAACGAAACAAACTGATAAATCTATCAACAGACAAACGAATAGGCTCACCAAATGTATTATTTGTCATAATAGCAGAAGGAGTGAAGCAATTTCTTAACTCATTCCAAATTGGCTTTTCATTTCCATTATTTCCATAAAAAGACAGAACACGGTACATCTGTGCTACTCTGACATTTACATCATCAGTTGGAGGCATAATGTCCTCAAAGTCGTTTAGATTATCTTTACTCGTATTATTTTCAATACTACGTTTCAGATTGCTGATATCTACATTTGTTTGTTTTAAATCTTGCTTTATTCTTTCCAAGAGATTTGTTTTTTCCAAAATTGTTGTCATAGTAGTTTCATTTTATAAGGAGTATAGAAATTAGGAAGGATAATCTACTTTTATTAAAAAGTTGCGATAAGATGTGAAATATAACAGCTTTAATAAAGATACAAAAAACTTTTTATAGTGCAAATTTTCAACATTAGAAAAATATAGAAAAATGGATTACAATTGTATTTTTTTTTCTAAAACTTGTTTTGATAAATAGCGTTAAACTGAAATAAATCATAAAAAGGCTAACAAAACTATACCTGAACCTATTTTTTAGAAAACTTTGATAGCTTTTTTATTGTAAAATTGCTTATCTTTCAATAGATTTACGAGTGTATCACAATTTTCAAACTATTTAGTAAGCATTTTTTGACTTTAATTTTATATTTTTCGTTGTAGTAACTTTATATAAAACAAAAATTATAGTATTAATTACAGCATAATCAATTACCTATGTTAAATCTTCTCTTAGAAATCGGTGCAGCAGACAAATCATTTTGGGATTATTCCTTCAAAATTGGAGACGTAATCTTACTTTTGCTTCTTGGTTTTGGTGCATATCAAGGCTATCTAAAAGGAATTATTGTAGAACTGTTATCTTTATTTATACTTATTTTTATTGTCTATTGGGTAATGACGGGTACATATTTGGGTTTTAACTCTCTTCAAGAAAGTGATGTAGTAGGAAAATTTTCCAAAACAACGACTCCTTTTCTAACCTTTCTTATTATTACTATTCTGTTAGCTCTTTTGATGGAGTTTTTAGGAAACTTGGGTAGAAAATTTCTACGATTTACTCTTTTCGGTTCTGCTGATTCATTTATAGGAGCTATTTTTAGTCTCGTCAAATATTGTTTTGTAATTGGTCTTGTAATGGTTCTTTGTATAGATATTGGTCTTTTTCAAGAAGCTGAAATCAGAGAAAAATCATTGCTTATGCCTCTAGTGATGGATGTTTTTTCTTATATTGTTCTTGTTTTGGACGGAATAGGCGTAGAAATAAATGATCTCTTGGCAGGTATTAGTAATTTGCTTAGAAGGTATTAGTAAGCAATAAAATATTTCTTTATAGCATAGAAAAAGCCTAAAGCTTCAGTGATAAACTGAAGTTTTAGGCTTTTTATTTATAGGACTGTTTTTACAATAATTCATAAAAAAAAACATAAAAAAACCTTTCAACTTGATTGAAAGGTTTTTCTGAGCCTTCTAACGGGATCGAACCGTTGACCTATTGATTACAAATCAATTGCTCTACCAGCTGAGCTAAGAAGGCTTGTTTTTCTTTGGTGATACAAAGGTAGTATCTTCTTTTGATATAGACAAATTTTTCTTTGAAAAAAAAGTGTTTTTTATTGATTTTTTATAAGGTGTGAGTCTAACCTATTGATTATTAATGAATTAAAATAATTAATTTTCATGGATGAACTTAACTAAGGAATAGAAATTAATTAAAGTATTAACAATGAAACCCATAACTAAAGTTATGGGAAAGTTTGGCTTTAACATAAATGTACCATAATAAAATTGGTTGTGTAATGCTATGTTAGGACGACACATTAACTTCAAAAAAAAGAGTTAGACAAAAAATTATCTAACTCTTTTTGTTTTTGTTATTTTTTATTCATCAAATCTTCAATTTCTTCTACTTCAATAGGAATATTGCCCATTAAGTCATCATAACCATTTTTTGTAATGACAATATCATTTTCAAGACGAATACCAATTTTTTCTTTAGGAATATAGATACCAGGTTCAACAGTAAAGACCATTCCAGCTTCTATTTTTCTATCAAAAGCACCATAATCGTGAACATTAATTCCTAAATGGTGTGTTGTTCCGTGCATAAAGTATTGCTTATACAATGGATTGTTTGGATCTTGATTTTTAACTTCTTTTTTATCTAAAAGCCCTAATCCAATCAATTCTTTTTCCATCAAATTTCCCACTTCTTTGTGGTATTCATTTAATGTATTTGAAGGATTAAGAAGTTTCATGGCAGCACGCTGAACACGCAAAACAGCATTATAAACCTCTTTTTGACGTTTTGTGTACTTTCCACTTACAGGAATTGTTCGTGACATATCCGACGCATAACCTGCATATTCTGCACCAATGTCTAACAAAATAATCTCTCCTTTTTTACAGATATTATCATTCTGAACATAGTGCAAAACACAAGAGTTTTCTCCTGCTGCAATAATTGGCTCATAAGCAAAACCTTTAGAACGATTTCTTACAAATTCATGTAAAAGTTCGGCTTCAATCTCATATTCCATCACATTTGGTTTTACAAAAGAAAGCAAACGACGGAAACCTTTTTCAGTAATACTACAGGCATGACGCATCAATTCTATTTCAGTTTTTTCCTTTATAGCACGAATGTTTTGTAAAATAGGTGCGCTTCTTTGATAGGTATGCAAAGGAAAGCGATGCTGTATTTCTTTACGAAAACGGTCATCACGAGTTTCTACTTCAACACTTTGTCTAGTATGTTCGTTGGTGGTTAGATAGACATTTTGAGCAGGGAAAATCAAAAACTGCTGCAAAATAGACCAAAATTGACTTGTCCAAAATACTGTTTGTATTCCTGATTGTTTGGTGGCTGCTTCTTTAGTGAGCTTTTCTCCTTCCCAAACTTTAATATGGTCATTGGTCTCTTTAACAAAAAGAACTTCTCTATATTTTTCCTCTTTTGCATCTGGAAAAAGAACTAAAATGGTTTCTTCTTGGTCAATTCCTGTCAAATAATAAATATCTGAATGCTGTACAAAAGGCATAGTGCCATCAGCACTAGTTGGCATAATATCATTTGAGTTAAAAATAGCAATTGAATTGGAGAGTAAGCCTTTTGTAAATTTTTTACGATTTTTTACGAAAAGGTTACTTTTTATAGGTTCGTGTCGCATAAAATGAGAATAGAATGTTTTAATTTGAGTTTTTCAAATGTACAAAAAAATCTATTGCAAGAATATGTAAGGAGCAATAGAACCAATTAATAAATATTAAAATATTTTATTATTCTATTTCTTATTGATTAAATGCTAAAAAAATGCAGACTACAAACGAATATATTTTTATCTAACTAACATTTTTCATATTTCTTTTATCTTCTGTTTTAGAACTAGGAGTAGTAACTTCTTTTTGAGGAAAAATTATAGAGGCCAAAATACTAATAGCAAGTATTCCCAAGATAATAAAAATGGAATGTTCATTAGTAAAACCAAATGTTTTGAGCCAAGTTCCTGCAAGCATCTTCAGACCAATATAAGTAAGTAGGAAAGCCAAACCGAGTTTGAGATAGTGGAAAAGGTGCATAATATTCGATAAGAAAAAGAACATTGAACGCAAACCTAAAATAGCAAATATATTGGAGAAAAAGACTACATAAGGGTCTTGTGTAACAGCAAAAATAGCAGGAATAGAATCAACAGCAAAAATCAAATCTGTAAATTCGATAACCAAAACAACAATAAAAAGTGGAGTAACAGCCCAAGTTATTTTCTTTTTACGTTTTCTGTTTTCATTAGTTTTTAATTTTTTATTATTGATACTTTTAGTCAATAATCCTTCTTCATAGGTAGGAAGTGGAATGAAAAAATGTGAACCTACATAACGAGGATAAACATTAAAGACTTTAGAAGTCCATTTTACTATCCAACTATCATTCGTATCAATTTCTTCTTCTTCCTCACCTTTTATAAATTCATAAAACATTTTGCCACCAGTAAAAATCAAGAAAGCTCCAAAGACATATAAAACCCAATGAGCATGCTGAATAATAGTAGCACCTAAGAAAATAAATAGAAAACGCATCAATATTGCTCCCAAAATACCCCAAAATAGCACTTTTTTGAAATATTTCTCAGCTACTCCAAACGAACTAAAAATCAAAATAATGACAAAAATATTATCAACGGAGAGTGAATATTCTAATAAATAACCTGTTATGAAATCTAAAGACATTTTCTCTCTATAATTCTGAACGCTAAGTTCATAATTACCTTCTACCAAGATGCCTTCTCTATCTTCTTCTGCAATATATTTTTCTACAATGCGTTTGACATCATCATAACTTTCTACTCCATGAATCAGATCTCCATAATAATCCAAAAAGAGCCAAAACCCAAGAGCTAAGCATATCCAAAATACACTCCAAATAGCAGCTTCTTTGAATGAGATGATATGATTTTCTTTCGAAAAAACACCCAAATCAACTAAAAGAATAAGGACAATAAAGACGGTAAAGAGTGCGAAAAATATATATTCGTTCATAAAATTACTGACTGCAAACACTAAATGAGAAAGCGTTTGTTAAGGTATTGAATATGCTTTTGAATCAAAATTATTATACAAAAAGCGAGTTGAAAAAAGCTATTTGTTTAAATCTACTGATTACAGAGCTGATTCATTATTTAAATTGATAGATTGTTTTTTATGGATAGTACGTTGCTAAATGCCGATATAAAACTAACTGAAAGATATAGAATTTTGAATTTGTTTTAACAAAGAAAGTCAAAAAATATGATAATTCTATAAATTCTATATTGAATTTTAAAAACAAGTTAGTAAAGAGAATAGTTTTGAGAATTTATTTAAAAATTTAAAGACAATTCTTTTAATGATTTATTCCAAATTAGTTAATAGCTTTTCCTGTTTCGGGATTAATTTTTTTGATTTTTATTCCAACATAACCAAAAATAATACTCATAAAAGGGCTAATAATATTAAAGAAACAATAAGGTGCATAATCTAGAGTGGCAACTTTCAAAACTCCTGCTTGTGTTGCTCCACATGTATTCCAAGGAATCAAAACTGATGTAACTGTTCCTGAATCTTCTAGTGTTCGGCTTAGGTTTTCAGGTGCAAGTCCTTTTTTACGAAAAGCATTTGCATACATCTTTCCTGGAACTACAACTGCCAAATATTGGTCAGAAGCTGTTAAGTTAAATACAATACAAGTTCCGACAGTAGCTGCAATCATCGAACCCGTAGAGTGAGCCAATGAAATAACAGCATTGCTAATACGTGCAAGCATTCCAGCAGCATCCATGACACCACCAAAAATCATAGCACACAAAATTAACCAAATTGTTCCCAACATTCCTTTCATTCCACTACTAGACAAAAGTCCGTTTACTGTTTCACTGTCTGTAATAAGGCTTACATCGCCAAACATTGCCATCATAACAGCCGTATAACCTCCAAAATTTTCTAAAGCAAATATTCGCATATTTCTATAAGCTGTTTCTGGTTCTTTATTCAGACTTTCCAAAGTAGGAGCTACATTGGCTACTTGTTCAATGATTTCTGGTTGAAAAATAATAGCAAAAATACCTCCCAAAACACTTCCAATTAGAAGTGAAGGTAAAGCAGGTACTTTACTTACAATCAATGCAATAACAGCAACAGGAACAGCAAAAAGAAAAGGACTTATAGAAAATTTATTTTCAATGGCACTCATAATTTCGTTTACATTGCTTGCAGAAGCTGTATTTTCACTCATTAATCCAATTATCAAAAATAAAATCAATGTAATTGAGAAAGAGGGTACAGTAGTGTAAAGCATATAACGAATATGCGTAAAAAGGTCAGTGCCAGCCATCGCAGGAGCAAGATTTGTTGTATCTGATAAAGGTGACATTTTATCTCCAAAGTAAGCACCTGAAATAATTGCACCTGCTACCAAACCTTCATCAAAACCAAGAGCTGCACCAATCCCTAGAAGAGCAATCCCCACTGTTGCAATCGTCGACCAAGAACTTCCCGTTCCTAGAGATACTAAAGCACAAACAATACAAGAAGCCACTAAGAAAAAAGTAGGTGTCAAAACTTGTAAACCATAATAAATAAGAGCAGGAACAATTCCACTAAGCATCCAAGTACCAGCCAATGCGCCAATCATTAATAAAATCAAAACAGCAGACATAGCTGAATTAATACTTTCCAAAACACCATCCATTACTTGTGTCCAACTCATTTTGAGATACCAAGCTACTAGACCTGCTATTGCACCAGCCAAAAGTAAAGCTACTTGATTTGCACCAGAAGTAGCATTATCACCAAAAATAAGAACATTAAATACTAATAAAACGATTAAGCCAAGAATAGGAATGAGCGACTGAAAGAGAGTAGGTGTAGGCGTTTTTGAGTTAGTGGACATAGAGAATTGTTAATTATTAATGGTAAGTGATAAATGAATTATATTAATTTTAATTTTTTTATAAAAGATGAAATTTATAATTATTCATAAACCATTAACTATTGTGTGTGAGTAGTATTTTTTAATTTATAATTAGTCATTTATAATTAACTATTAATTTTGGTATGGCAAATTAATAAAAAATTAATCTAAACGCATAAAAATACCGAAAATAAAAAAAGGAAGAAATCCTATTTTATACCGAACAAGCGCACCCAAATTAGGAGCAGATAAGGCTAAAAGCGTGGCCATTCCCAAACAAAAAAATATTCCAAGAAGCCATAAAATAGCTAAAGAATTATTTTTAGAAGTAGATTTTTGAGGAAAAACCAAAGAACGAATTTGATGAAATAACTTCTTGATAGAAATAGTATGAATGAAGAAAAATAAAATAATCCAGTTTTCGATAACAGAAGCTAATCTATAAAAATTAAATTTAGGTGCTCCAAAAGTAGAAAAATCAATCTCCAAAGGGAAAAACAAACCTGCCAAAAGTGCTTTTGGACTTTGCTCAAATAACTGAAGATAAGTGGGGAAGTTTTTATACTCTCCATTTTGATAATTATGATAAGTAGGTTCAAAATCATAACTATATGTAAAATTTATTTGACTCTCAAAGTCAGAGGTAGCTAAAATATTTTGTTGGTTAATAAAAATAGCTTCTGTTAGCCGAGAAAACCATAAATTTGGATGAAGATTGGAAGCTAGACCAACAATAAAAACAAAACCTCCTAAAAATAAAAGAAACTGAAAGCGAATAGATTTATTAAAATAATTTCTAGCAAAGAAACTTATTCCAAAAGCAAAAAGTAAGGGAACAAGCAGCGCAAAGTAATAGTATTTGAGTAAAAACAAACAAAGAATAAGAACAAAAAATAAAATTGTTTTTATAACAATTCCTGTAAAAATACTTATTTCTGTTTTGATTTTTGTATTATCAGAATTTTTACCAACGATTCTATGATTCTTTTTTTTAAAAAATTTCAAAATATCTAAAAAGAAAGCAATTAAAAATCCCATAATCAGCCACAGAAAACTCTCTTTCATCATCGATGATGCCCAGAAAGCAACCGAAGGAGTAAAGAAAAAACCAATACAAAGAGCTAATTTTATTTTTTTAATTTTTATATCAGAATCATTTTTGGTTATAAACCACCTTGCTAAACGATTTGCACAAGCCCAAAGTCCAAAAAAAGCCATAAGAGAGCTATAAAGACTAGTCAAATACATATTCTTTGCAGCTAAAAGATTCATAAAACTCAAATATCGAACAAAGAAAAATGCTCTTTCACCTTCTGTTGCAAAAGTATACATCCAAGCAGGATTTAGTTTTCCTGTTACTAAAAAAATCAAATACCCTAAAGTATCACTCCAAAAATAATCACTCAATCTAAGTATATCTTGCTCATAAAAAATAAGGTCAGGAAGAATATTGAAACTTAAATGAAGTTGATATAATAATAATCCACAAAAAAGTTTGAAAATCAAAGCTTTTACATACACTTTTGATAGAATTTCATTTTTATTGAGAAAATAATGTACTACTATAATTCCTAAGAAAAGTAGAATAAATAGAATTATCATTTTTTTAAGATAGATAAAGCAAAGTGCTTGATAATTAGAGTGATAATTTGATAAATCAAATTTTATTATTGGTAAATCTAAACTTGTTTTTTTGTAAAGCCACTTTTTTTAAACATTTTTGTAAAAGCAAATAACAATCTGACGTGCATATATTTGGAATAGAACGAGGCATAAATCTAAAAAAACTAAAAAAGAACGTTTTTTGCTTACCTTAAATATAATAATTATAAAAAATAATTATTAGCCACAAAAATATCCTACCTTACACAACTATTTTTATCAAAATGAATAGAAAAATACTACTAAATTTCCCATTGAGCAAAAAAAGAACTAAAAAAAAAGAATTTTATAAAAACAATAAAAAAACAGTAGTCTTAGCTTCAATTTGTCTAATCTTGGTGTTTTCATCCTTCTTTTCCCCAATAAATAAGATAGTTGAACACTCTTTTTCAACTCTATATGAAAATTGGAAAGGTATTCCTTATGCAAAGGATATTGTAAAAAATAAAGTTAGCTATCTTCCTACTAGTTTTTTACCTAAAAGTATTTTCTCGTCGATTTCTCGTCCGTTAGATGACCAACTTATAGACGGACGTTTTACCATAGGTTATGGCGATAAAAGTATTTTATTTGGTTATCCTTATTCTTTTTCTACTTCCCATTTTGTTTTACAATCAAGTGGAAAATATGCATCTAATAACCCAGAGCTTTCTCAAACGAAGGCATTAAAAGGTGTTCTTATTTCAGAAGTGGAAGAAAATTCTGATATGACGTTTACTTCAAAAGTAATTTATACCTATGATAATCTATTGATAACCCAAACTTTAGTGCCTGTTGATGCAGATTTAGAAGATTTAGAAAATACATCTAAAGGAAATTATTATAAAATAGAATACGAAATAGAAAATCAATCTGATGCTCCAAGAGACATAGAGTTTACACTTTTGTTAGACCCTATGATTGATGCTGATGATATTTGTAAACTTTCGGCTGATGGTTCGCATATTGGAATGGATGTAAAGTTTGAAAGTGCAAACATGCCTTTACATTTTGCATTTTTTAATGGTGGCTTGCAGGCACAGTTAGTCACTAAACATAAAAATGTAATTGGTCCAGACTTGGCTTATGTAGGGCAATGGGCATATCTAACAAATGTTTTGCAACTTGAACAGCAAAAAGTGGGAAACTATACAGATGACAGTGCAATTCTTTTGAGATGGAATACAAAAACGTTAAGAAAGGGTGAGGTGCGTACTTTTAGAGTATTTTATGGCGTGCCTAAAGGAAAAGAAGGAATAAATTTGCAACATCATCACCCAAATAGAAAATCTCAAATTACGTTGTATTTTGATGCTAACCAAAGTCAATTAAGTTCAGAAGAAGAAGCTAAATTACGAAACTTTATTGGTGCTAGACGTTGGAAGGCTGCTTTAGTAGAAGGTTATACAGATGCAAAAGGTTCTGAACAAGTAAATTTAGAACTCTCTAAAGATAGAATCAGTCAGGTGGGTTATGCTTTGCAGATGTTTGGTATAAAATACGAAAAAATTTTACGCAAATCACACGGAGAATTTTTTGCTCGCAATGATGACACAGCTAGAGGAGTTGGAGAACAAAAAGATAGAAAAGTAGTAGTAACAGTTTGGAGATAGAATGAAATAAAACTATAAGACAGATTTTTAAAGTAGAAACAACTCGTTTGCTTTAAATTCTAATTAAGTTTGTCTATTCTTTTATATTTTTTCTTGTTTCCTAACTTTAGAAACTTAACTTTGCACTAGGTTTATTAAGCCTGCTTTATTATGTAGGCATTTCTGAACCAAATTATTTATACATTATTATTATTCGAATTTTATTTTAGATTAATTTTAGCTTTTAAGATTTGAGAAGCAGCATCTAAATCAATTATTTTAATTATAAATATAAACTGCAAATTAGAATAAGATAGAAAAGTAATCTGTCTTAATTCTATAATCTATATCCTTTTTGGCTATTTTCTAACCACTTTTAAATCTATGTCTTACGAGATTGTCGTTATTATAATTTTTGTTTTGGGCTACATGGCTATTGCCCTTGAACATAATATTAAAGTTGATAAAGCTGCGCCTGCGCTTCTAATTGCTGTTCTGTGTTGGACAGTCTATATCGTTTCAGAAGGAATACTACCTCACGATGAAGATATGATTCATAAAATTGTTCATGGACATGATCAAGGACTTCTTACACATCTTGCCGAAACCTCCCAGATTCTATTCTTTTTGCTTTGTGCCATGACGATTGTTGAAGTAATTGATGCTCATCAAGGCTTTGAAGTAATTACAAAAAGAATAACCACACAAGATAAAAGAAAACTTATTTGGATTATTAGTTGGGTAACATTTTTCTTATCAGCAGCATTAGACAATCTTGCAACAACTATTGTAATGGTTTCGATGCTTCGCAAATTGGTTACAGACAAAAATGATCGTTTGATATATGTAAGTATGGTAGTTATTGCTGCCAATGCTGGTGGTGCGTGGTCGCCTATTGGTGATGTTACAACTACTATGCTTTGGATTGGTGGACAAGTAACAACAGTAAATATTATTACAAAATTGATGTTGCCTAGTATTGTATGTTTACTTGCTCCTCTTACAGTTATTACTTTCATGTTAAAGGGAGATTTGAAACCAGACAAAAAAGGCACTTTAGACTCTGGAGGACATGGTGGACATGCTCCTATTCAAGTAAGAGAGGCTGATAGAAACCTAGTATTCGGAATTGGTCTTGCAGGACTTTTATTTGTTCCTATTTTCAAAACAATTACACATTTACCTCCTTTTATGGGAATGTCATTTAGTTTAGGAATTGTATGGCTGGTTACTGAAATACTTCATAATCGCAAAAAAGCAGAAGATGGAGCGCATGGTAAACTTTCTGTTGTAGCTATTTTAGAGCGTGTAGATGTTCCTAGTGTACTATTCTTCTTTGGTATTTTACTTGCCGTAGGTTGTTTGCAGTCTATGGGAACACTTAATAAACTAGCTGTCTTTTTAGATGCGACTTTCACAGGAGAGGGAGGCGTTTATATTATCGGTCTTCTTTTAGGACTTATGTCTGCGATTGTGGATAATGTACCATTAGTAGCTGCCTCTATGGGTATGTATGATTTGAGTGTATATCCTCCAGACCATGTGTTTTGGGAGTTTATTGCTTACTGTGCAGGAACAGGTGGAAGTACACTTATTATCGGTTCTGCTGCTGGTGTAGCTGCCATGGGAATGGAGCATATTAACTTTATGTGGTATCTTAGAAAAATTGCTTGGCTTTCACTTATTGGATACGTTGCTGGAGCTGCTGTATTTATGGCTATGCAATTATTTGTTGTTCATTAATTTTAAGGTAATCTTGATAAAATAAAGATGTCAGAAATTGAAAGTAAGTCTGAACAAAATTTAACAATGGCACGTTTCTCAATAGAGAAGGAGTGTTATGCTACCTCTATTCACTGTTCTTATTACGCTTGTGTACAATTTATGACACATATTTTATATGATTATTATGAAATGAGTGAAGAAGACATAAACATAAAGCAAAAACAAGTATCTAAAGAATTGGGAGGAGGTTTTCATGCATGGGTAATCAACTTCTTTGTTATAAAACTTCTTCCCTTTGAAGGTGGAAAAATAGCTATAGATTTTAGTAGTAATGCTACACAATTAAAAAAATGGAGAGTTTTGGCAGACTATAAGAGAAAAAAAATAACTTTATGTGAGGCTAAGCAGTCTCAGACCTATTCAAAAAATATTTTGGAGATTTTACAGAATTATATTAAAAACAAATCATCATAATGAATACACTTGAATCTCAAGATTTTATAATAAATAAGCTAAATAATTTAGTAGAAAAGCTACCTTACATTTTTGTTAAATATGAAAATGATTTAGAGGGAAGTCATTTTATAGAAATAAAGTCATCTCAAGATAATACCTTTGATGACTTTATAGATAAATTTACTTTACAACTTCTTACAAAATTTATAAGTTTGTTTTCTAATGAAAACATGGCTTTTTTAAATGAAGGAGCTTTATATGAAATTGAAAATTTAACATATTCTAAAAAAGGTAAATCATTTGAATTAGCAAAAAAGTTGAATGTAAAAGCTGAAAATTTTGCTTTTCCTTTACAGCGAATTACACGGAATTATACACCCAAATTTCCACAAAAAATAAATTCTTCAATTAAAGATAATTTTAGTAAATATCGTGAACAGTATTTATTATCTGTTCCATTAAAAGATAAATCTGTATCCAATTCTAGCTCAGATGAGGATTTTGTTCTTGCTGCATAAACCAAATAATGTATGAAACCTACTACATCTTCGCAGAATTCTTTTGAACTGCTAAACATAATTCTTTTAGAAAGTAACTTTAAAAGAGATGTTGAAATTAGTTATACAGACGAAGAATTTAAAAGTAATATAGATATAGGAATAGAAAATCAATTAAAAGATAGTATTCTTTTTGTTGAAGTATCTTTGACTTACTCTTCTGGTATAGAGGATAATAAGGAAATACAAGCATTTATAAAAATGGTAGGCGTATTCAAATGTCCTAATAACTCTGATTTATCTACTGAAACATTTGGTAAAATTAATGCACCAGCTATATTATTCCCTTTTATAAGAGAAAATTTGGCTTCTGTTTCAATGAAAGCAGGAATAAGTCCTATTCTATTACCTCCTGTAAACTTTGTGAAGTTATCACAAAAATAATTCCGTAGCACTAGTGCAATCAAGAAAATAACGCTATGAAGAAAATTTATAGCGTTATTTTTTTGTTAATTACTTGGCTATTTTTTCTCTTCTTTCTCTTCCTCTTTATCGACCTCAACAGCCGAAAAAGGATAACGCAAACGAGTAAAATAAAATACCTTTCTACGAGCAGGACTAGAAAGTTGATTTCTGACAATTTGATAACCTGAGACCAAATAATTGTCATCGTACCAGTGCATCAAAATTTCATCAGAACGATTGACTATATTATCCAAACTATCTCTTCTTGGAACTTCATATTCAGAGATTAATTCTTGCTCTTTACTTTTTACAGTTTGTTTGTAAAATAATTCTTCTTCATCTAGTCTAAAAAGTGCTAATGTATCATTTCTGACGCTATAAGAGAAAAAAGGAAATATTTTTTGTGATTCAAACTCATCAAAGTCAAATTGGTTATCCCAAAGTAGTTTTCCTTCTTTATCAAAACTACAAACGATTCCTTGTTCATATTTATAGCTCACTGTCATATTTGGATTTGGATTTCCTCCATTTTGCCACATACTTCTGCTCCCTCCTCTGTTATTATAAACCCGAGAGTTTCCAGAACCAAAATAAGGATTTCCTATCATATTGTTAGCTACATTGTTTCCGTTTTGATAAACGGGATTATATCCTTCCAATGATAAATAAATTCGATCTTTTTCTATTCGTAATGGACTTACGAAGTAATCATTTGAGTAGCGTACAGGAGAGTCTTTTTTTCTTGCTCTTTTAACTTTAGTAGCCATTTTTTCACGCTTTTTCTCATTCAAATTATTAAAAAAATTATTCAAATAAGAAAAATCATAAAATCTAAAACCGTCTTCTTTTTTATTCTTTATCTTCAAACTATAAATTCCTTGTGAGCGTTTCCATTTTGGAGAAGAGTATGTTCCAAATACTATTATTTCATCTGTTGCTGTAATCAAAGGACGAAAAGTTTGTAAATCATATTCTTTATTATCTGGAATAGTTACATTATAACGTAATTGGGCATCTAGGCTGTAGAAATAAAAGAATGAATATTTATATGAACTATATTTACCTGCCACAATAGCCAAAATTACATCATTTTCAATATCTATACTTAGATTTGCCAAGTAAGTGCTTTTCTGAACTAAAGAAGGTAAAATTTGCTGTCTGCCTGTTTTAATATTTAGATGTAAAACTACTGGATTATTCTCTGCTTCTCCTCCCAAAAGAATTATATTTCCTGCTGCACATATTTCTGTATAAGTAGCTTTTAATATTTTCTCATAAGTAATAATTTTCATTATCCCACTATGCAAGTTTATTTTTAATATTTCATAATCATAACGTTGTTTATCTACCAAATAATAAATAAAACTATCTGCAACAACATAATGAACAATTTTATCTTCTCCTTTTACCACATGTTTTTGTTCCCAAATATTTTGAAAAGTAGTATCATATTTAGCTATTAAAATTTCTTTTTGTCCTTTTATGTAGTGAGTTAGGGAAACTAATAAACCATTTTCTCCTAAAGGCACAGCCGTGTAATCTGAAAAATCAGATCCTTCTTCTGACTTTGTTGTAATTTCGGTGTGATCAATGACTTGTATCTGTGCTGAGCTAGAAAAGCATATTCCGATAAGTAAAAGTAAAATGAAATTAGCTTTCAAAAAAAGTGAATTATTTATAGTTATTTTTTTATTGTTGGTCATAGTCAAAATTGGTATTTTTTTATACTTTAAAATAGTTACAATGGAAATAGAATCAAATTTTTATCCATTCAAATTAATCAAAATACTAATCTTTCTAAAATTTATTTGAAAAAATAATTGTAAAATGATATTCTAATTTTTAATCAAATATAAGTTAGTTTTTTGAATAAGTGACTGAGCAAAATTATTTATTAGATTAGGCAAATCTATTTGCCATCTGAAAGGAGTTTTGAGAGTTGTAAATTTTCATTTTCTAAATCTTTTTTAGATATGTTTTATTTTACCCAATTACTTAAATCAAATAAAAATTATATTCAACTTGTTAATAAGATTGTTCAGGGTTTTCTTATAAAAACTATTTAGTTCCATTTTTATATCTTAAACCTCTGTGGTCAAGTTGTGGTTGTTGGTGTCGCTATCACTAAAACACTAACAAGGGCACTTTTCTTTTTTTATAAGAAAACCCAATAGGATTGTTTTTGGTAAGGCTTTTGTAAAATCTACTATAAAAGATATAAAATAAATACTATTTTTTACTCTTTACTGGTTTTGTAAAACCTAACTTATTCACTAACAATATTATACAATATGAATCCTACGATAAAATTTAAAAATATTTTGAAAGTCAAAGCAAACGTTCTCTTCTTTTCTATTTCTATGTTTCTAATTTTTTCGCTTTCCTCTTGTGACGAATTATTTGCACCTGTAGAAGATGATTCTACAAATGGAGGAGAGTATACAGAAGAAGGAATTGCATCTTATTATGCTGACAAATATGAAGGAAGACCCACTGCAAGTGGCGAAACATTTAGACAAAATTTATTGACAGCAGCACACAAAACACTTCCTTTTGGTACAATGGTAACTGTCACAAATTTGAAAAATGGAAAAAAAATAAGAGTCAAAATAAATGATAGAGGTCCTTTTGTAACAGGTAGAATTATTGATGTAACTAGCAGAGGAGCAAGAGAATTAGACTTTATTCGTGATGGAATTGTAAATGTTAAAATAGAATACGATTTATAGAAACTAGTTGAAAAGACAGATTCTAAAATTGGTAAAGCTAATTTTATAGTTGAGTAAACACAAAAAACCTCAAATTATGTTAGAATAATTTGAGGTTTTTATGTAAAATTAAATTTTTTAGTTATTACTGAATATAAAATTCTTTAGCTTTAATCATCATAAAAAGACCATAGAGAGCCAAGCCAAGAGCTACTAACCCAACTAGCCAAGCACTAGTGGAAGAAAACATAAATTCGAATGCTCCTTCTGTTCCACCTGCTTTACTCGCATTAGATTCAATAGCAGCACGTGCTGTAATATAACCAGCAACTAATAAAACAATTCCTCTTGAAATATAACCTACTTGCCCAGCTTTTCTGACTGCTTCTTTTGTTTTGAATCCTAAATCACTTACTTTTTTCATGTGTTTATTTGAAAATCCTTTCCAAATATCATAGACTCCTTTTCCAATAATAAAAAGAGCTAAAATACCAATAATCACTTCACCAGCAGGAACTTCAAGAATTTTGGCGATAGCTGTAGTACGTCCACCACCACCTGATGAAGAACTTCCACCTTTAATTGCCATTTTTGCTGCAAAAGTAGCAAATGTACCATAAGAAAGACCACTAATAAAAAATCCTATACGACGAAATTTATTTTGTGTGTCATTTTGATCATTCTCGGGATTGATAAAAGCCTGTGTCCATCTCCATGCTGTATAACCAAAAAGACCAACAGCAACAATACCTAATAAAATACGTCCGAAAGGTTGTTGTAAAATAAATTGAAAAATACCAGTTTTACCACTTACTTGTCCTCCCAAACCAAAGGCTGTCATTGTAGCAAGTACACCAATCAGGAGATAAACAACTCCTTTCATAAAGTAGCCTGACTTGGCAAACTTTTCTAGGGATTCTTTTTTGTTTGTTGATAATGAGTTAATCGAAATCATAAAAATTGAGAGTTTAAAAAATGTGACTGAACATTGAGTTTAAAAAATGAGTATTTAACATATTTATAGTTTAATACTGTTATAATAACTACTATTAAGTTTTTTTGTTTAAATAAAATGCTAGAAGGTTACACATTAAAAAAACTTTTACAGACACAGAAGTAAACTAAATTACTCAAAAACCACACTTTCTATCGTTTGACATTTCATCTCGGTTTCTAGCCATTCTTTGTCAGTATCCGAATCTGCCGTAATTCCACCTCCTGCATACAAAATAGCTTGATTTTCTAAAAGTTGCATACAGCGAAGATGAACATAAAGACTACTTCCATTTTTGAAATTAATTCCACCTAAATACCCTGCATAAAAACCTCTATCATAGCCTTCATTTTCCAAAATAAACTGTGTTGTTATTTCTTTTGGCATTCCACAAACTGCCGAAGTTGGATGTAAAAGTTCTAACATAACCGTTGCCAGTTGTGGGAAACGCTCTTGTTTTGTATCGACTAAAAATTCAGTTCTTAAATGCAAAATATTTCCAGCTCTTACCGTTTTAGGTCCTATTTCTTCGTATTCTCTCAAACGAATTTTCTTAAAACAGTTTATAATATAACGACTGACTAAAGCCTGTTCTTCAATTTCTTTTTGTCTCCAAAGTGCATTTTTGAGTTCTTTTACTTCTTTTCCTGACTGTGTTCCTGCCAATGCCATGGTTCTAAAAATTCCATTTTTATCTTGACTGACCAAAAGCTCAGGCGTTGCACACATCCATGTACCGATAAGAGGAATCGAAACCAAAGACACAAAAGCAGTTTTGTAAGTCTGCTCTAATTTATGATAGGCTTCCAAAGCATCAAACGTATTTTCTCCATTTTTATCTAAATCAATAAATTTATTGCGTGAAATAACTACTTTTTGAAACTCATCATTTTGCATTGCTTTTATCGCTTTATCGACAGCTTTTTCATATATTTCTTTTGTAGTTGCTGCTGGAATACTTTGTGGATAAAAATAAGGCGTTTTACAATCTTTTTTGTTTTGTAATTGCTTTAATTTCTGAAAAAAATCTTTTTTAGTTTGATTTAATTTTTCAAATTTCTTTTTGTCTTTAGAAGGGATATTTTCTACAATAAAATCATTTGAAGAATCAAAATAGAGATGTGCTTCTAAAAAATAAGCCTTTGAATTGTTTTTTCCTTTATGAGTATCAAATTCCTTTTCAAATTTATGCATCAAAAAACCTGTTCCTAAATCTTCTAAATCGGCTTCCACTAACCTTGTTTTTTGAGATAAATCTATAACCAAATGCAAATTATCAGTATTTGGTTCTCTCCATAATGAAACAGCTAAATTTTGAGCAATGGCAGCACACCACATTTTTTTGATAAATTGAAAAGAATTTAATTTAATTTCTCCATCATTCTCTTTATTGGTATCAAAAAATGTAGTTGTATCTGTAATAGAAAGTATTTTGGAAATAGCTAAATGATTTTTCACGACTGGTTATATTTTATATGTATATTGCTCTTGATTAAAAAGAGCAAGTAATAATCTTAGTTTCAAAACTTTCAAATTGAAATGAAAGTTACAATAACTAACGCAAAAATACGATACAAGTTTCAAAATTATTCTAATTTAAAAAAAATATTTGTGTGTTTTTAAACTATTCACTTCAATAGTTAAACTATACTTTGTACTTGTATTCTCTATTACCTAAAAGTATAAATTCCTTTAAAAAAGGACAGATAACGAAATAGATTTTTCTAGGTTTGTATCTCTAAATTAATTACTTATGTCCTTTTTTTAATGGTCTAACTTATATCTAGTAGTATAAGTTTTAGCATCTACTCTCCATAAACCTTCAAGCCACCCAGATAGGTAGAAGCTGCCTTTGTATTCGGAATTGCGTCTTCTTCTACAGTCATAATATCTTGGTCTAAGATAACAAAATCAGCATATTTTCCTGCCGAAATGCTTCCTTTTTCGTTTTCTTCAAAATTGCTATATGCTGCCCAAATTGTCATTCCTTTGAGCGTTTCTTCTCTTGTGAGTGCATTTTGCTTTTGAAAACCTCCATTAGGATAATTTTTTAAGTCTTTACGTGCTACTGCTGCATAAAATGTATGAAATGGATTCACTTGTTCGACGGGATAATCCGTTCCTAAAGCTACTTTTCCTGTTTTTTCAAGAAGTTGCTTGTAAGCATAAGCTCCTTTCATGCGCTCTTCTCCCAAACGGTCTTCTGCCCAATACATATCACTTGTGGCGTGAGTAGGCTGCACACTCATCATTAAGTTATCGTCTAACATTTCAAACTCTTTTGAAGCAACTACTTGTGCGTGTTCTATTCTCCATCTACGGTCTTTTTGTCCTTTCAAAGCATCATAATAAGTGCGAATAATCACAGCATTTGCAGAATCTCCGATAGCATGTGTATTCATCTGAAAATCAGAATTAGCCAGTTTTTTTGCAAGTGTTTGTAAGTTTTCATAACCAATAAGCATTGCTCCATGATGATTTTCTTTGTCTGAATAAGGTTCTTTTAAAGCTGCTCCTCTTGAACCCAAAGCACCATCTGCATAGACTTTGAATGAAGAAACATTGAGTTTTTCGGTTTTATAAGTTCCTTTTTTGAGGTACTCTTCTACATATTCAGGACGGTTACTTACCATGATATACATTCTCATTTGAAGTTGGTTTGTCTTTTGAAGACTATCAATAAGAGAAATAATATCTGGAGAAAGTCCTGCATCATCTAATGTTGTCAATCCATAACTAAAATTGATTTTTTGAGCTTCCAAAAGAGCTTCTATTTGTGATTGACGGCTAGGTTGTGGAATTATTTCTCTTACTAGTTCCATAGGATTATCTACCAAAATACCAGTAAGTTTACCATTTTTTTGAATGATTTCTCCTCCTTCTACTTTTGTTGAAGGAGTGATTTTTGCGAGTTCAAGTGCCTTTTGATTTGCAATCATGGCGTGTCCATCTATACGTGTGATAGCCACAGGAGTATCTGGAAAAAGCTCTGTTAGTTCTTTATTAGTAGGAAATTCTTTTTCTTCCCAATCATTTTGATCCCAACCTCTACCAACAATAAAAGGAGCATTTTTTTCTTTTTGAAAAGCAACAATTCTATCCAAAACCTCTTGATAGCTTGTTGTTCCTACTAAATCTACTTGTTGTAGTTTCATTCCTAAATTATAAAAATGACAATGTGCATCGATTAAACCAGGTAAAATAGTTTTGCCTTGTGCATCTACTTTTTCTGTTGATTCAAATTTATTTTGAATTTCTTCATTTGTTCCTACTTCAATAAATTTTCCATCTTTTACAGCAAATGCTTGAGCTTTTGGAGTTGTTTGATCCACTGTATAAACTTGAGCATTGTAGACAATCAAATCTACTTTTTGCTTAGTTGTGGAGTTGGTAGAGTTTTCAGATTTGTTTTGACAAGAAAATAGAATAATACTAGATAAAAGGAATAGAAAGAAATATTTCATTATAATAAAATTTGAGTTTTTTTGGTTGTAAAAGTTTGAATATAGCTATTCTTGAAATAGAGTTGTTTTGTGAAAGGTAAAATTATAAAAAGAAAACTAAAAATTTTATTTTCTTATATTTTTGACATGTTTTAAGAACTAATGTCTTTTACCAAAATCATTTCATATAGAATTCTTATCTTTGCCTATTCTATCGAAAAAATTATCAAATCATATATTAAAAAGACTTTCATGGAAAGCACAGCAAAAAAAAATAAAAAACAAAAAGGAAGCCCTGAAAATGAGGTTTTTCAAAAAATAATTTCACATTGTAAAGAATACGGTTTTGTATTTCAATCGTCTGAAATCTATGATGGTTTACAAGCCGTTTATGATTACGGACAAAATGGTTCTGCGCTTCGCAACAATCTTCAACAGGCTTGGTGGTTGGCAATGACACGTTTGAATGATAATATTGTTGGGATTGATGCAGCTATTTTTATGCACCCAACGACGTGGCAAGCATCTGGACACATTGAAGGTTTTAATGACCCAATGATTGATAACAAAGATTCTCAAAAGCGTTATCGTGCTGACCAAATTATTGAAAACAGAGCAGAACAATACGAAAAAGAAGGCGATAAAGAAAAAGCAACTGCTTTAGTAGACAAAATGAATGACCTTTTGAAGAAAGAAGATTTAGAAGGGGTTCGTAATTTGATTATTGAAGAAAATATTGTTTGTGAGATTTCAGGAACTGCAAACTGGACAGAAGTACGTCAGTTTAATTTGATGTTTTCTACCAAAATTGGCTCTGTGGATAATGAAGCAAGTGAAGTTTATTTGCGTCCAGAAACAGCACAAGGTATTTTTGTAAATTATTTAAATGTTCAGAAAACAAGCCGTTTGCAGCCTCCATTTGGCATTGCACAAGTTGGAAAAGCATTTAGAAATGAAATTGTAGCTCGTCAGTTTATCATGCGTATGCGTGAGTTTACACAAATGGAAATGCAATTTTTTATTAAACCAGGGACACAAAAAGAATGGTTTGAAAAATGGAAAGAAAACCGTCATAAATGGCATTTAGCTATCGGAACGCCTGCCGACAAACTTCGTTTTCATGTTCACGACAAACTTGCTCATTATGCTGATGCAGCTGAAGATATAGAATTCAATTATCCAATTGGTTGGAAAGAAATGGAAGGTATTCATTCTCGTACAGACTTTGATTTAAAGCAACACGAAGAGTTTTCTAAGAAAAAATTGCGTTTTCATGATGCACAAGCAAAGGAAAATTATATTCCTTATGTTATCGAAACGTCTATTGGTCTTGATCGTCTGTTTTTGTCTGTGATGAGTAATGCATATCAAGAAATTGAATCTACAAACGATAAAGGAAATGTAGAAAAACGTATTGTTCTTTCTTTCCCTGCTCCACTTGCGCCAACAAAAGTAGCTGTTTTTCCTCTTACTAAGAAAGACGGTTTGCCAGAAAAAGCAATGGAAATTGTAAATGATTTGAAATTAGATTTAGAAACTTTCTATGAAGAAAGTGCTTCTATCGGAAAGCGTTATGCTCGTCAGGATGTTGTCGGAACTCCATTTTGTGTTACTGTCGACCATGATACCTTGGAAGACAATACAGTTACACTTCGTTATCGTGATACAATGGAACAAATTCGTATTCCAATTTCAGAACTAAAGGCAAAATTACTTCATGAATGTTCGATGAGTAGAATTTTGGAAAAATTAGTCTAGAAAAAACTTCTTGTCTAGTTCTGCAATAATGTTGCAGGTTTTTAGATAAATTAAATATAAGTCAGACAGTCTTTAGATTGTCTGATTTTTCTTTTTTATGGGTTCTTATTCATAGCATTCTGTTATACTACAATAAATACGATTTTTAGTTAAAAGAATTTGATACTCATCACTACAAATTTGCCCTAAATTGGTTACATAATTCTATGTTAGGACAAAACATAATAGCAATAAAAAAAGTAGCTAAAAAATAATTTAGCTACTTTTTTATTTCGAAAAAATTACATGAGTTCCTATTTACTCTTCTTCCTCATTCGTATCTTTTTTGGTAGAAGGTTTTTTAGATATAGGAGCTTTTTTTACAGAAGCTTTGTCTTCTTTTTTAGAATCTTTATTTTCAGAACTATTATTATCTGAATCTTTTGTTTCTGTGTCCTTACTTTTTACAGAAGGAGTGCTAGATTTTGGTTTTTCACTTTTAGAAGAATCTGTTGCCTTTTTCTTAGGCTTAGGGACATTTTTGGGCGTAAACATAATAATCATACGCTTACCTTCCATTTTTGGATATCCTTCTGGTTTACCATATTCTTCTAATGATTCTGCAAAACGGTCTAAAATTTCTCTTCCTCTATCTTTAAAGACAATTGTTCGTCCTGCAAATTGAACATACGCTTTTACTTTGTTTCCTTCTTCAAGAAACTTTTGAGCATGTTTTGTTTTGAAGTCTAAATCGTGTTCGTTGGTATTAGGACCAAAACGAATTTCTTTCACCACTACTTTATGAGCATTGGCTTTTAGTTCTTTTTGTTTCTTTTTCTGTTCGTATTTGAATTTCGAATAATCGATAATCTTACAAACAGGTGGTGTACCGTTGGGAGCGATTTCTACTAAATCAAGCCCCAGTTTTTGAGCGATTTCTAAAGCATCAGCAGTAGAATAAATTCCATTTTCCACATCGTCGCCTACGATACGAATTTCTTTTGCTCTGATACGACGATTTATACGATGAGGATCTTCCTCTCTTCTGATAGGTCGTCTGCCACCTCTTCTATATGTTTTTGCGATTGTATACCTCCTTATTTAATGAAGAATTTGAATATAAAAAATGAGTTTTTGAATAATGATAAATCTACGTCATACTTAATTTATCTAAAAAATAATGTATTTATAAATTTAAACTCACTACTGCTCTTAACTCACAGATAAAAAAATAGTTTTGTGAATTGCATTTTATTGCAATTCTATTTTTTTAATAAAACTATATATTTTTTACTGAATATGCAAATTTAAACTTTCTATTCGTAAAATACCAATACTTTCATAAGTAATTACGAATTAAAAATTAAAAATTATGGATTTTTTTAGCGAAAAAAGTGTATTTTATCTATCACTCTACTTTATTTTGTGTTTGATGTAGAATCAATAAAAAACCTTCACTCTCCAATTTCCATAAGATTATCTTCCAAATTTTTATCTAAACGTGTAAAAAATGGGTCAATACTAGCATAAATAGGCAGTTCATTGACATAGAAAGTAAATGTATTTACTTCTTGATTGATAGTTTTAGAATCTAAATAAATGATTTGCTCACTTTCTTTTTCTTTATCAATTTGAGAAGGCAAAACAGAAAAAAGTCCAACCGTAATAGGTTCATCAATAGAAATAGAAACTATTTTTTCGTTTGTATCATCTTTATTTTCTAGAGTTTCAAAACGTTTTGCTTTTACTTGTAGCGTAATTTCGTAGTTTCCTCGTGAATCGTTAGTGAGTTTTTTTGAGCTTACATTTTCAATTTTTAAATCATAAATAATTCGCTTTTTAAACCACTCATTTATCAAAGAATGATGTTTTTGAGGTGTGATTTTATAAACTTCTTCCAAAAAATCTAAAGAAGTTCCTGAAAACTCGCTTTTATTTTGATGTTTTTCTACTAGATTTTTCAAAACTTTATTTACTTTTTCTTCTCCTATCAGCTCCTTTAATGCAAGCATCGAAGCATAACTTTTTCCATACGATAAATAACTTTCTCCTCGTGCCAAATACAAAGCTGGTTCGGTTTCATTGGTATAGGTTTTTCCTTTAAAATATTGTTTGTTTGCCGTTTTGCCGAGCTGAAAAAGTTGTTTTTTACCAATCATTTTTTCCATAATCATAGCTTCATTATACTTTGCAAATCCTTCAACAATCAAACTTGAACCTTCAATATTTTTAGGCGATAAAGCGTGTCCCCACCATTGATGTGCCACTTCATGAATGGTTCTTTTGGTTAATAAGTCAAAATCATTGGCATTTCTTCTATCAATCAAGTACAATCTATCTTCTACCATCGAAATCATTCCTGCATGTGCAAAGCCTCCAAAACTCCAATAAGCAGGGATTTCAGCAATACGTAATTCTTTAAAAGGATATTTTCCATAGTTTTTAGTACAATAATCTAGTGTTGTTTTGATGCTTTCTATAATTTGTGGATTGTTAAAGTTATGTGAAGGATGATAATAATGTTCAATCACAATTCCGTTATATTTTTCTCTCTGAACAGCATAATTTGCAGAGAAAAAAGAAACAGCAGGCGAAATCAAAATAGGTGTTTTGTAATGGTAATAGTTTCTTTGATTTTTAGTCCATTTTTTAATCAAATTTCCTGAGGTAATTGCAATTTGGTCAGAAGAAGTAGAAACAATCGCTTCAAAATTAATTCTTCCAATTCCATTATAATCCTCATTATTTAGGTCATCATCATTAACTTTTTCTTCTATTCTTTTGGGTAAATTTCGCAATTCTCTTTCATGTGAATTGGTAATTTCCCAACTTTTTGCATAACTCAAAATAGGAGAAAAATCTCTCAAACCAATATAAGAGCCATTTTTTAGAATACTTTTTGAGTTTTCAAATTCTTTTACTTCTTTGTTTATTTGATACGAAAAAGTAACTTCTTGATTGGGCAAAATAGGTTTTTCAAACTCAAAAATTAGTATTCCCAAACTAGAATCTTGTTCTATAAGTTTTGCATCTTGAAGAACTATATTTGATAATTTCTCTTTTTCTGTAATAAATAATGTATAGATTTTTTTATTGCTTTTATTTTTCAAAATGTACTTTCCAACAGTTTTGTATTTTTGCTGATTTGGAAAAATATCCATCTCAATAGCAATAGAAACAGGAACTAATTTTTCATTGTTTTCATACGATTTATACTTCCTTTCATAAGTTTCTTGTCTGTCTAATTGCTCATTTTGAGTCAAATATTCAGTTTCAATATTGGTTTGATAGAATATAAATAGTGCTGAACATAAAGGCAAAATAAAAGCAATTCCTAAAATAAAATTTGATTTTTTGACTCTCAATAATTCAGAAATTGAAATGTTTTTTTCTCCTCGTTTCCAAATTTTGAAAGTCAGAATAGCTAAAAAAAGTCCGATTAAAGTCCAATGAAAAGCCAAATAATGAAAACCTCCCACATTATATCCATTCATATCTGAATAATTGATAGTAGGCAAATTTCCAAAACGCAGCAAAGGATGTTCAATGCCAATTCCAAAAGAAAGAGAAGTTCCAAAAAGCAGAATAAAACAACCTAAAAGCAGCATTCCCAAATATTTATTTTTTATAAGACTTTGAATAAATAGAGCCAAAATGCTGTAAAAAATCATCCTTACACCTTCATAATAGAACACAGAGACATATAAATCAAATTCAAAATTGAAGTAACTTTTCGAAATCTGTAATCCAATAGATAAAAGTATTCCTACCAAAATCAGAATAAAAGGTAAGGCAATCAGTACCGTTAATTTTGAGAAAAACAAAATTGTATTTTTGACTGGGAGAGCTTCCAAAATTCCATTAAATTTCAATTCTCGTTCCTTCCAAACAATTTCTCCACTATAAAAAACAATTAAAAACAGAGCTAATGGCTTCAAAATATCTTTAAAAAAATCTATCAAAATAAATGTAACAGGAAACAAACTTTCATTATATGCACCTCCATTTGTAGTTCTTGTATAGCTTTCTATCAGAACAATTATCATAAAAACTAAAAGCACAGCCACAAAGGGAAGACTTTTAAAAATGAGTTGTAGATTAATTTTGGTTTGAATTAAATAACTATTCCAATGTGTTTTGAAAGTTTTGCAATTGGGTTCAATAGACTCAAAAGTAGATGCAGAAATAAAATGAGGAATTTCTTTTTCTGTACTATTTTTTTGTTTTTTTAGGCTTGTGTTGCTACTTCGAAAAGAAAATACTTTATAGGCGAAACCTAAAATAAAAATGCCTATTGCTATCCATAGAAGTCTATTTATCAATAAATTATCTGTAAAAGAAATCCATAAAGTGTTTTTTTCTTGATTTGTCCAGTAAGTAGTTTGTTCAAAAAAAGCAGAAATCCCGAAAGGGTCTAAAATGGCAGCAAGTTGCAGGTTTTCAGCCGAAGTAGAAGCCGAAGAAGCCATCAAAGGCGACTCAAAAAATATAGAACACAGAAAGTAAAACGCATAAATAAAAACGGCACTACTATACACAGCCAAACTATTTTTACTTAAAAGTGCCACCGAAAAAATAATAGAAGAACAAATAAATACGTTTGGCAGCGCAAAAATAAGCCAACTCCACAAATACATCAAAATGTTGAATTCTGCAATTCGTGCAGCATCCAAATCATGTATAAAAAGTCCAAGTATCAAACCCAAAAACAGAAAACTAAAAGCCAACAGACTAAATACAAAAACACCTAAAAAACGGCTCACAAAAAAAGAAGTTTTGGATAATTTTGTAGTAAAAATAAGACTTTCAGTTTCGTAATTTCTCTCTCTCAAAACTCCACTAATCACAAAAAACATAATCATAAAAACACTTCCCAAACTAACTAAAGAAGTTTGATAACTGATTTTGTAAGAAGAGTTATAATCAATATCGTACGTTTGTTTGACTAAAAATAATCCGAAAAGTAAGAAAAGAAAAGCTCCAAGAAAGAAAAAATATTGTTTTCTTTGATAAGAAAATTCGAAAGAAATGAGTTGAGAAAGCATAAGTGTTTTATTTGATTTGTGGTAGTTTTTGTTGGTGTCGCTGCGCTAAAACACCAACAAAGGCAAAATTGCTCAACAGGGTTAAAACCCTGTTTTATAGATTGCTTTTTGTAAAATAAAAATCTTCTAACGTTGCCATTTTAGGCTCAAAACCTTCATTAGGAACTGTTTTTGAAAAAATAGTAAGTTGTGTTTTTCCTCCTATGAGTTTTGTAGAAATGACTTGAAACCTATTTTTGAGGTGTAAAACTTCATTTTTTTCTACCATTTTCGTCCAGATACAATCCTTTAGAGTAGAAATAAGCTCATTAGGATTTCCTTTTGTTATAATTTTTCCTTGTCCCATAATTGCCATATTGGTACAGAGTTCTCGTATGTCTTCCACAAAATGCGTCGATAAAATAACAATTCGGTTTTCTCCAATTTCACTCAAAAGATTCAAAAAACGATTGCGTTCTGTGGGGTCAAGTCCTGCTGTGGGTTCATCTACAATAATGAGTTTTGGATTTCCCAATAATGCTTGTGCAATGCCGAAACGTTGGCGCATTCCTCCTGAAAAAGTAGCAACTGATTTTTTGCGTTGTTGATACAAATTTGTTTGTTCTAAAAGTGCGTTTACTTGTTCTTTTCGTTCTTTTTTATTTTCTAACCCTTTCAAAATTCCTAAATAATTGAGCATTTCTTGTGCTGAAATTTTGGGATAAACACCAAATTCTTGAGGTAAATAACCAAGTGTATGACGAATTGCATCTGGATTTTTTAGAATATCATTTTTATTGAAAGTAATAGTTCCTAAAGTGGGTTCTTGTAATGTAGCAAGGGTTCGCATAAGAGACGATTTTCCTGCGCCATTTGCTCCTAATAAGCCAAACATTCCGTCTGTAAGTTCTAAAGAAATAGATTGTAAGGCTTCTGTTCCGTTGGGATATGTTTTTGAAAGGTTTTCAATAGTGAGTGTGTTCATTTTGGTAGAGTTAAATGAGAATATTTTTTTCTACTGTCGTTGTGGGTGTCTCACCAACGACTGTTTTTTTCTATATTCCAAAACTAAAACACTATTTTTTCTCTATCTAATAAGAATGACAAACACGTTTTTTTTGACTTTATACACCTTCAAAAGACTTATAAACCATTTTAAATCAAAAAATAACTTGTTTGACCTTGTTTTTACTGGGTTTGTCATGATTTTTATGAATGAGAGTAAAGAAGATGTATTTTCGTATAAATATTTAAACGTCAATGAGGCTATATTTTGTTGTGCATTCAGTTCCTCAGAACTGAATGTTTCGCTTCCTCAGAAGCATAATTCAAGCAAATAAATCACGCTTCTGAGGAAGCATTTCGTTCAACTCTGGGTAGTTGAACACACAAAAAATATTGCTAAACTTTTTAAACAGTATACTAAAACCGTCATTGAGGTAGAAAATTTATAGTTCAAATCTTATGAATCAAATTATTCCTCTTCTCAAAAAATATAAAGCTGTTCTGATAGGCTTTCCACTTACTTTTATTTTTGTAAAATTATTGCAGTACAGCAAACTAATTTTGATAGATGAAAAGGAGTTTTTTATGAATACTTTTTTTCTGTTACTCTATGGAGTTGTTATTTCGTTGATGATTTATACCTATTTTAAAAAAAGAGGAAACTACCTATATCTACTTCTAGGACTTCTTTTATTGATTGGAGTTTTGGCTTTTGTACGGCTTTTTATGCAGGGAATGACTGATAATCCTATAATTATTTTGATTCTAATTTTATTTTGGATGGGTGGTTGTTATGCTGCTTTTCCATCTTTTTTTGCAAAATATAAAATCATTATTTGGGGGATTTATGGATTTTCATCGCTTTATTTTTTGTATGTTCGGTTGTTTTCGGGTGGATTGGAAATGTATTTACAGAAAAAAGAAACAGCTCTTAGTTTTTTTATTTTGCCTATTCCTGTTTTTTTTCTGATTTGGATATATGAACAATGGAAATGGTTACAAAACTTAAAAGCACAAAAAATGGCTGCCGAATTAGCACTTTTGAAAACTCAAATCAATCCTCATTTTTTCTTTAATACACTCAATAATCTTTATTCTTTGACGGTTCAGAATTCAGAAAAAGCTCCTACAATGATTTTGCAACTTTCTGATATGATGCGCTACACCATTTATGAAGGACAAAAACAGACCGTTTCATTACTTGATGAAATAGAATATCTAAAAAATTATATCGAACTTCAAAAAATTCGGTATCAAAAAAATGTAGAAATCAATTTTTCAGTTAGGCAAAATATCAATATAGAAACTACTCAAATTGCCCCTTTATTATTTATTATCTTGCTTGAAAATGCCTTCAAACATGGCGTGGAAACATTGAGAGAAAACGCTTTTTTGACTGTTCGATTAGAATTGCATCAAATCAGAAATCAAAAAGAAATAATTTTTTGGATAGAAAATAATTTTGATTCAGAAGAAAATAATCAAAATCAAAAAAAGACAGAGCAAGGAATTGGATTACAAAATCTCAAACGAAGACTAGAACTTCTTTATCCTCAAAAATATTCTTTAGAAATTGAGAAAAAAGAAACCATTTATAGTGCAAAATTGAAAATTCAGATTGAGTAATCAATTTATAAAAACAGGGTTAAAACCCTGTTCAATTAAAAAATTGCCTTTTGTATTTTTTACAAAGATATAGTTTCAAAAATAGGATATGAATTATACATTGGACAGGGTTTTAACCCTGTTTAGTAATTTAAAATAAAAAAAATGACAAATTACATTATCATAGACGACGAACCACTAGCACATCAACTTATAGAAAAGTTTTGTGGAATGTTGCCTCATTTGCAATTACAAAAAAACTGTTATGATGCTTTTCAGGCAATGGAATTTTTGCATCAAAATAATGTAGAACTTATTTTTTTGGATATAAATATGCCAAAAATTAACGGATTTGAGCTTTTACGAACACTTACTAATTCGCCTAAAGTAATTGTAACGAGTGCCTATCAAGAATTTGCTTTGGAAGGTTATGAACTCGGTGTGGTAGATTATTTGGTAAAACCATTTAGTTTTGAGCGTTTTGTGAAGGCTGTCAATAAAGCTATTTCTGTTCAGAATAATTCTATCAAAAATGTATTACCTCTTCTTACAAATTTAGAAAATACAGAATCAAAAGGTGATTCTTTTTTTGTAAAAGGTGATAAAAAACACCATCAGATTAATCCTGAAAAATTGCTTTACGTGGAAGCCTACGGCAATTATTCAAAGCTATTTTTGGAAGAAGAAATGATTATTTGCAATGAAAAAATATCAGATTTAGAAGTTATTTTATCTAGAAAATATTTTTTGCGTGTTCATAAATCGTTTATTGTGGCTTTAGAAAAAGTAAAAACGATTGAAGGAAATCAGATTTTTTTAGAAAATACGGTTGTTCCGATTGGACAAACATATAGACAGAAAATCCAAAAACTGCTAGAAAAATGAAAAATAGATGCTGTTGTTGATGTTTTAGCGAAGCGACACCAATAACATCACGAACTCTATATTTTCGGACATTTTTTACAATGTGTTCCTTTTTTCTTATATTTTTTACAACACTTATCTTTTTTACAACAGCTAAACGACTGACAAAATGATTCGTCTTCATTATTCAAGTTAGTAGAAAAAGAATTTGTTTCAGAACCAATAATCGAAGGAAATGCAGGAAATGTAGTTTGCATGACTTAAAATAAGATGTTGAGGTAAAGGAGTTTGTAATGTTTTACAAATCTAAAATTTATTTAGATTAATTCCAAATAAAAATATTAAATTACGAATTACGAATTACGAATTACGAATTACGAATTACGAATTTTTTTTATTAAAAAACGCATTGGTTTATACTAAAGATTAAAAAAACGTAGTTTTTCTCTATTCTCTATTTCTATTTCCTAATTTCATGTTTTTATAATTTTTTTCTACACTTACCAAAAGTGCGTATTCTTGTTGGCTTTTGGTATAAAACTCTACTTTTGTCTGTTCAGAAGCCCACGCTAAGGCGAGTAAAAATGATTTTTGATGTTCTGGATTTTTAGTTTCAAATTTCTCTTGAATAGTATTTCCATTTTGAAGAAAGATTTTAATTTGTGGAGATACAAGGCTATTTTCTTCTTTTGCTGCTCGTCGATACTCTATTTTTTCTATATTAGACCAAGCGAAAAGAATATCATCTATCTGTAATCCTTCCTCAAGAATATGAATATCTGTTTTTTTAGATTTTGTTATTCCTATCAAGTTTGTAAACTTTTCACTTGTAAGACCCATTACAGAAAGAACAGCAGGAAAAAGACCAATTATAACAGAGAACAAAATTCTATCTCTAAAGAGAAGTAAATCTCCTAATAAAAGATAGATTGAGCTACTATATATTCCATAAAAAAGTAAAATCAAAAGAATACTTATTGTGTTTTTGTTTAGTAAAGGTTCTGAGTTTTGGTCTTTCTTTCTCTTTGCGACAAGTTTGGAAGGAATATAAGGCGCAAAAAATAAGGTGTCAGTTTGCTCACAATGTCTATTATTCATATAATTCCAACTCTCCTCTAAAAAGCAAGATTGACAAGCCAAACAAAATACAACTTTATCATTTTCTTTTATTGTATCGCCTGTAATTGGATCGGTTCTGCCAATAATATGAGAATGAGTTGAATCTAATTTGTGAGAATGGTAAGTCATATAGTTATTTTAATTTTCTTCTGGATTATATGCTAATTGTGTTGGGACTCCAATTTTTATAGTTCCTTGATAATTTCTATCAAAACTTTGGACTAATCCATATTCTTTTTCGTGTTCAGTATAAAAATGAATAGTAGTGAATTGAGATGCCCACGCAAGACCAAACAAAAAAGGCTTTATATCATAATAACTTTTTGTAGGAAAATGTCTTACCAAATTATCTCCATTTTTGAAATGAATCTCTAATGAGGGTGTATAAGAATAGACTTTTTCTGTTCCATATCTCTCATCAAATGCAACACGCATCGCTCTTTTAAAATTTATTTGAGAGATTTGATCCCAAAAAAACTTACTCTCATCTAGCTGAATATATTCTTCATAAATATATAGTCCTTTTGACTTTGTAATTATAATTTCCTGCTACCTAAATATTACACCTACTACAACACTGAAAAATAAACTTAGTAGAAAAGAAATAATCGGACTAACACCAGAAACAGAAAAAATACAAACAAAAAGAACAAATGCGATAATACTAGGAAATGGATTAATCGTTGATTCTTTCAATTCAGCAATCAGTTTTTGTTCTTTTTTCTTAGCAATAAGTTGAGGAGGTGGAAAGGGAATAAATTTTAAAGTCTCGTTTTGCTCACAATGCCTATTATTCATATAATTCCAACTTTCTTCTAAAAAACAAGAGTGACAAGTCAAACAAAAAGTTACTTTATCCTCTTCTTTTATTGTATCGCCTGTAATTGGATCAGTTCTTCCAATAATATGAGAGTGAGTTGAATCTAATTTGTGAGAATGGTAAGTCATTTATATAGATTGATAATCAGTAATAAACTAAAATAGTGAGTATAAAATGTTAATTAACGAGTTAATTATAGGTTTCGTTCTTATAATAATCTAATTAAATAGCATCTTTTTTATTTATTTTCAAAAAAACTTGAAAACTCTCGGTAAGAATAGTAAATTTGTCAATTCAAATAAAAGTAGTTTTTTGAGAGAAACAGGATATTCTTAAATTAGAATTATCTATCTTTCTTCCTAATTATACTTTATTTATTATAATTTATTACTCGTAGCAAACCTATTGCAATTATTTTTCGTAAGATATAATGGAAGTCAAATTTACTGAAGAGGACAAAAACTATATTATTAGCATTGATGGAGATTTAGATGCCTCTTCTTCTATTAAGCTAGATAAAGTGCTTGCCAAAGCCATTGGAGAAAATCGTAATCCAATTTTGGTAGACTGTAATCGTTTAGATTATATTTCATCACCTGGAATTGGCGTTTTTACTTCTCATTTGCAAGAATGTGAAGCTAGAAATATCAGTTTGGTTTTATATGGGATGAATGATAAAGTGCTAAAGGTTTTTAGAATCTTAGGTTTAGATGAAATAATTCCGATAACAAAAACAAAAGATGAAGCAAAAAGTAGAGCTAAATAAAAAGCTAATTCATTAGCATAATAATCACTAGCTATAAAGTAATAAATAATAAATGATTCATAGCATTCGAATTTCTTGTTTGAAAAACAACCTTAGCAGAGTTCGCAACTTTGTTGAGGGAGCACTCAAGCAGCATGCAATTTCGCCGATAGATATAAATCTGATGGTTTTGGCAGTAGACGAACTCTGTGCCAACCTGATTATTCATTCCCATAAGTGTAATCCGAAAGAAGATATAGAAGTAAGTGTAAGCAGAAAGGATAATCAATTTGTATTTGAAATAAAAGATGAAAGCGCACCAAGTTTTGATTTACTTTCTTATAAAGAACCTGATATGCAAGAAATTATTGCAGATAAAAGAAGTGGAGGAATCGGACTTATTCTAGTCAAAAAAATAATGGACGAAATACAGTATGAGAGAAGTGGTTCGGCTAATATTTGTAGAGTATCTAAAAGATTAGCTACTTAGAAAAAATCACAAATTAAAAAAAAATAGATAGAAACCATTTTATGAAAGCAACTTTTTTGAAGTTGCTTTTTTATTTTGAAAAAACTTTAGGAGATACCAAAGCTTTCAGCTATAAAAATTCTACCTGCATAATTTTGTTCTATCCTCCTTAAAAGTCTTTGTTCTCTATTATCTTCTGCTTGAAAATGAACTTCTACAAACTGTGCAGTCCAAGCAAGTGCTAAATAAAACAGTTTGGTTCGTTCGTAATTTTTCAGAGAAAGATTTTTAGTGAATTTTGAGTTGTCTTTTAGCTCAATAGTAAACTTATGTTTTTTCTCTGATTTTGAAGTAGTAATTTTTTCTATTTGATCGTAATTATGAAAATTCTTTCCAAGAATAATTCCTGTTTCTAAGATTTTCAATCCTGAATTAGTATTGATAAAGTCTAAATTTTCTATTTCTTTGCTTCTAGTTTCAGTCCACATTGGTTTGAAGTAATGACTAACAAAAAGTATAATCACTGATAGAAATAAAGTATATTCAGTTTTTTGCCCATTATAAGCATCATTTGGAATAAAAATCCACATCAAGGCTATTACTACACTAGCTAGAAGTAAAAAAATATTTCGCATTGCAAAAGGAACAACTAACTTTATCAACTCATTTATTTGAGAGAGAAATTCATTCTTAAACTCAAAGATTACATTTTCTGTTATCTTGATTCCATTTCTAATAATCAAATTTGGAGTAGGTTCAGGCATAAAACGAAGTGTTCTGAACTGATCACAATGTTTTCCACTCATATACTTCCAACTATCTTTTAAAAAAACAGACTGACAGGCAGCACAAAAAACCACTTCATCATTTGCTTTTATACTATCCCCAGTAATTCCATCTTGCCTTCCAATTATGTGGGAATGATTTTCTATATCTAGTTTATGTATATTCATTTTGTATTGAAAAATTTAATTACTAGAACCAAGACTTGAAAGATGTTCGACTAAAAAAAGGTTTCCTGCATAATTTTTCACGACACTTCTCAAAAGTTCCTTTTCTCTACTATCTTCTGCTTGAAAATGAACTTCTACAAACTGTGCAGTCCAAGCAAGTGCTAAATAAAATGGCTTTGTGTGCTTATAATTCCTAAATGGTAAGTTTAGTGTTATGTTTTGATTATTTCTTAATCGAATACTTAAATTATGTTCGTCTTTAGTTTTGTATGAATTTACTTTCTCTATTTCAAAATAAAAGTAAAATTGGTTTCTTATAGTCATTCCTGTTTCTAGAACTCTAAAAGAGTAATTAATTGAACGTGCATTTTTTAGACTCATTTCTTTCTTTTCACTCCATCTTTTTCCAATTATGATACTGAAAAACAAGAGTACAAAACAGAAACAAATTACTATACCGTTATATTCTCCAGACACAAAATAGTCTTTAGGTAAGATATTCCACAGCAAAAATACTAAACAAATCACATAAAAAAGAGGTGATATTTTGAATAGTGAAGGTAAAAAATCTTTTAGATAACTATATATTTTATTTGTAAATTTATTTTTAATTTCAAAAAGGACTTTTTCTTTTCTTCCTCCTTTACGAACAGTTATTTTTGAAATAGGAGAAGGAACAAAATTAAGTGTTTCAGATTGCTCACAATGCTGATTTTTCATATATTCCCAACTATCCATCAAAAAAACAGACTGACAAGCAGCGCAAAAAACGATTTCATCATTTGCTTTTATCGTATCACCAGTAACTCCATCTTGCCTTCCGATTATGTGGGAATGATTTTCTATATTTAATGTATGAACCGAATAAGACATAATTTTTCTCTTTATTTAGCTATATTAATTGCTGTTTTGTTGCTTGCTTTTTCTTGTGAAAATAAAACGAGAGATTTTAAAAATGAGAAATATAAAATTACTCTAGCTTCCTATATGCCTTCTATACCAAAAGAACCTTCTCAAAATCTGACTACAAAAGAAGGCATAATTTTGGGCAAAATTCTTTTCTTTGATACAAAATTATCCAAAAACAATAACATTTCGTGTGCGACTTGTCATAATCCAAAACTCTATTTTACAGATACTTTAGAAAAAAGCAATCTAGGAACAACTAAAAAGAAACTTTCTCGCAACACACCCACGCTAATAAATATAGCTTATGCAGAAAACGGACTTTTTTTAGACGGAGGCATAAAAAACCTTGAGTCACTTCCTGCTGCGCCACTTGAACACCCAGACGAAATGGCAATGGATTTGAAAAAATTACCAATTTTATTGCAAAAAGATAAAAGTTATCCTGCTTTATTCAAAAATGCTTTTGGAAGTGACAGTATTACAAATGCGCTTATTTTTAGAGCATTAGCACAATATCAACGGACTATTATTTCGCCTTCTTCTTCTAATTCTGATTTTAATTTTATAACAAAATGGGATAGTGTTCAGCAAAATAAAGCTACCTTTTCAAAGTTAGAATTAAAAGGACAAGAGCTTTTTAACAAGCATTGTAACTCTTGTCATCCTGCACCTTTGTTTTCAGATTATCAGTTTCATTTTGCTCATTTGGATACTACTTTTTATTCTGATAAACTAACAAATCCTATAAATGAAAAAGGAAGACAGCGAGTTACTGAAAATCCTAACGATTATTTAAAATTCAAAACGCCTACTTTAAGGCATATTTCCAAAACCTTTCCTTATTTGCACGATGGAAGTTCAAGTCTAGTTCAAGCGTCGACGCTTGAACTAGATTTGAAAGCAGAAGAAAAAAAGGCTTTGTTAGCATTTTTGGAATGTTTATAAAAGACAAGATTCTCCATTTTTTGGAACTGTTATTCCATCAATATCAATTAATCTATCCAAACGAATTTTAATTTTTTCTTTAGTTGATTCTACTTCAAAAATCATAAATTCCTCTCCGTTTTTGGTTTCTAAATCCTTAACTTTAATTTTTTGATGAATAATTGTGTCATAACTTGATTTTAAATAACGGATTGTTACTGTTTTTTTAGTAGTGGCAAAGGCTTCTAAATTGTCATAAAAACCACAATCAACGGGAATATATTTCTGATTTTGCATAAGAATAAAAGAGCGAAATAAATTTTGTATTTTTTTTATAAAACGAAATACCATGATTTTTAGTTGTTTGGTTGTATCATTTGTTTGCTCGCTCAAATTTGCCGAACTTTGAGTAAGTGATAAATCAAAAAAATCTAATTTAAAGGTATTCATTTACTTTTATAATTTAAACCTCTTAAAACCATAAATTGCTTACGAACTACTTTCGTAATTGACTTACGTCGTCTTTCAGTTCGTAATTTCTAATTCGTAATTTTTTATGTTAGACATCATCCGTTTACTGCCCGAATCACTTGCCAATCAAATTGCTGCTGGAGAAGTCGTTCAAAGACCTGCTTCTGTGGTAAAAGAAATGTTAGAAAATTCGGTGGATGCAGAAGCTACAAGTATTGAACTCGTTTTGCAAGATGCAGGAAAAATACTTATTCAAGTTATTGATAATGGAAAGGGAATGTCTGAAACAGATGCTAGAATGTGCTTTGAAAGACATGCAACATCCAAAATAACACATCCTGATGATTTATATAATATTTTAACATTTGGTTTTAGAGGAGAGGCAATGGCTTCAGTTGCTGCTGTTGCACAAGTAGAACTTCGTACACGACAAGAAGACCAAGAGGTAGGAACACTGATTTATATTGAAGGCTCAGAAGTTAAAAAACACGAACCAACAGCGACACAAAAAGGAACGTCTTTAGCTGTAAAAAATTTATTTTTTAATACACCAGCACGCCGAAAATTTTTGAAATCTAACTCGGTTGAGCTACGTCATATTACGCAGGAGTTTGAACGTGTTGCGCTGGCAAACCCTCATATAAATTTTTCCATGCACCATAACGGACAAGAGGTTTATAATCTTAAAGAGGGAAAATTGGCTAGAAGAATTGTGGCAATGTTTGGAAAAAGTTATCAATCCAATCTTTTGACATGTCAAGAAGACGTAGAAACAATTAAACTTTTAGGATATGTAGGAAAGCCACAAGCAGCCAAAAAGACAAAAGGAAATCAGTATTTTTTTGTAAATAATCGTTTCATAAAAAGTGGTTATTTGCATCATGCTGTAATGACGGCTTATGAAGGACTTTTGCCAAAAGATGCACATCCTTTTTATGTTTTATTCATAGAAATTGATCCAAAAAAGATTGATATAAATGTACATCCCACCAAGACAGAAATAAAATTTGATGATGAAAGAACAGTTTATGTAGTTGTTCAATCGGCTGTCAAACAAGCTTTGGGAGTTCATCAGGTCGTTTCTCCTTTAGATTTTGATACAGATGCAAACTTTTTAAATCCTGCAAATTATCGTAATAATGTCGTTGGTGGAGATACCAACAATGTCGAAGATGAGGATAATGAAGAACAACCAAGAACATTTTTTTCTGACTTTTCAAAGTATGATGATGTTGATGAAAATGCTGAAAATAAAGACTTTATTGGCAGATATAATAAAGAAGAAAACAAAGGAAAGTATGGAAGTTATATTAGCGAGCCGTTTAATAGAAATAAAGAGTTAAAAAAATATGAACGACCAGAACCAACAGAAAGAGAAAAAAATAACCAACGAAATTGGGAAAGAATTTATCTGAATGACGAGCAAAGAGAGGAAATAGGAAGTCAGAAATTGGAATTAGAGCATGACACTAAAAAGGAGTCAGGAAACACAAATGAGAATTCTCCAATCGTCAATTCTCAATCTCAAAATCCTGTAACTTTCAGAAGTTCTGCGAATAATCTTTCTAAGTCTGAATTGGAAGCTGAAATAAAATCATCTAAATCCAAAATAGAAAACACCGACAAACGTCATGTTTTTTGGGTGGCAGGTCGTTTTGTAGCAAGTCCGACTAAATCGGGGATGATTTTGATTGATGCTTCGGCAGCTCATGAGCGTATTTTATATGAGCGTTATGAGCAAAGAATTTCGAAAAGCACAGCAAATAGTGCCACTTCTCAACAAATTCTTTTTCCTCCTACTCTTACTTTTTCGGTGGTAGATTATGAGCTTTTGAAGGAGGTTTTGCCAGAACTCAAAAACTTAGGTTTTACGATAGAAATTAATGAAGAATTAGAGAAAAAAGGACAAGTTCGTTTGATTGGTCTTCCTGCTGATTTGCTTAAAGAAAAAGGAGAATCTATCTTAGAAGCACTTTTAGAGCAGTTTAAGTACAATCAAACGACTATCAAAATTCCGAAACGAGAAAATATTTTGCGTGCCTTTGCCAAACGTGCCTCTATGCAAGCCAAAACTTTTTTCTCAAATGAAGAAATGCAAAGTTTGATTGATGAGCTTTTTGCTTGTCAGCAACCAAATTACACACCTGATGGAAAGAAAATATTTATGCTTTTGGATACAGAAATGATTGAACAGTTGTTTTTGTAGAAAGTTATTTACTTATATTCAATAATTTTCTGAAATACTTGATGTCTTTTAAAAGGATTTGTTTTAAAAAACTCTTCTTTTTCTTCTTCTGTTTTAAACCTTACATCTCTTTCTCCCCACATAACCCAAACAAACTTTGAATTTGTGTCTGAAAGATATTTATCAAATAAATCTTTTCGTATATAAACAAAATTGTGATTATTGTTATAATTCTTTTCATAGTGAATATTCATAGAAGCAAGTTTTCCATGTTCATCAAGTAAGTCAAATGTTTGAGGTTGATTTAACAAGTCTAAATGATTTGCAACTTCTTTGCCTACAACAGTAGTATGACCTGCATTGTTAGTTGAACTATGATGACTTTCCCAATTGTATTCCATTGCTGGCATCAAAACTTCAAACTCTTTGATGTCTGATACCTCTGTTTCAATTTCATCTGGAAACTCTTCCCTTAATTCTAAATTATCCTCATTTAGGTCATAATGTATAGAGGGATAATAACCTGATTCCCCTTTTTTTATTTTTACTGTTTTTTTGTCAGTTTCAAACTCCAAAATTGTATAATTATCGTGAGTTGATTCTTTGCAATAATATAACTCTCCAGCGAAAGTGTAATAGTTTTCTTTTTTTTCAGGTAACCATCTTTCCTCCATGCTTTGGTTTGTTAATAGGTTACATATTTCTAAATAATCATCTTCTTGCACTATAAATCCACGAGTAAAAACAAAAAGATTTCTTCCTAGTGAAATATCTTCTTGGACGATAAAGGAATCCAAACAAACCCAGTCGCCATCATTTTCTTTTAGATTTTGTACAGACAAGTATTCTTCAATAAAAGGCAATCCTCCGTTTTCATACCAATCAATTAAAGTTGTTGTTCTATTCCCTAATAAGTCGCTTTCTACAAATATTTCATTTTTCGGCTTTTTGGGAAAGCTGCTGTCGATATCTGCATCAGATATTCTAAATTCATCATAATACCTACCTAGTAAATCTAAATCATTTCTCAACCCTGCGTTTTCATAATAAGCAATCCAAGAATATTTTTTTCCATAACGTTCTGCTCCTATACCATTATAATAGCTACCATCTTCAAGTGCTTTCTCTACATCTTTAAATAGTATTTCATTCCAACCTAGATTATAAATTCGCCAGTAAATCTGTCTTCTAACTTTGACTTTCTCTGGAGGATTTGAATATGAGTGACCATTTGCAACTAATCTACTTATCGTATAATTGCTAAAATCCATACGCATGGGGCCAGAATAGTGATATTCTTTATCTCCATAATCGTACTCACCTAAATCTCTAATTCCTCCAAATGAGTAAGGTGGCTGTATATTTTTTACTTCGTCTTTAGAAAGTAAATTTGGATAATATATCAAACTAATTTCTATAACTCTTCTAGCATAATCTCGTGCCAAAATATGCGTAGTAGAGTGAGCAGCATCTTCTTTAAATATCAAATCATAAATACTTCTACCAATTTCAGGAAGAGTAATGTTTTTAAAATCATTAGATTGTAGCGAGTTGTGCATTGCTAATACTACACCATACAAAGCTGCTAATGTTCGTTCCCATATATAAGGGTCATTAAGTTTTAGAGAATCACAAACTAAAGACAGGAAGTTTTTTGGAAATTTTCTTCCATAATGGTAAAGAGCTTTTGTAGTTTTATCTCTCAAAGTTCTGTTTGTACTTGTAAGAAAGAAAACTATGATTGTTGAGATAACATGTTGCTTTTCAGAAACTACTTCTGATTCAGTTTTAGTAGAACGACATTGTGTTTCAAATTCAGAAATATACTTCTCTAGTTCATGACTTTCCTTTCTTATATATTCAGTCCATGAAATATCTCGTTCATGCATCTTTAAAGATGATAAAAGTTGGGAAAAGAAAAAAGCATTTAAAGGGTGTTTTACATCGCTTAACGTTTTAAAGAAAAGATTAAAAAATATTTCTTTATTTTGATTTGTTTTGAAAAAAAGTTCAGTAACTAAATCAACATCGCTTTCTTTTAAAGCACTAGCAGGTAATATAAAAAGTGATTGAATAGACTTCCTAAATGTGTAGTCTAAAAATCTAATTCGCTCAGAAAATTTATTCGAAATAAATTTTGGTAAATACTTAAATAATTTGTGGCGTGTTAATATTGATAATTTGTTTACTTTAATCAACTCATGAAATGATATTTGTTTAATCTGTGGTAATAGCAGACATAAAGCAGAAATAATATCTTCAAATAAGGGGTGTTGTTCATTATTATAAATAGTCTTACGAATAAACTTTTTACTTAAAAAATATGAAATGTTAGAATTGTTTTCAATTAAACTTTCTCCAATTACAAATCCAGCTAGAATATCATAAGTAAAGCTTACATATTCGCTTTTACTCCTCATATCACGAGTTATAACTAAACCTTCATTAATCAAAATATCTGCCTTTGATTTGTCTTTTTCGTAATTGGAATTGCCATCAATTAAATTATAGAAATCATTGATTGGTATTTCTCGTAAATTATTTTTCCATAAATAAGACGATAATTTTTTAAGTGATTCTGCTACAAATTGTTCGTTATTCTTTAAAATAGGATTGCTATTAGTTACTCTTTTGTTTACTTGATTTAAATACTCTTTGAACACATCGTATGATGATTCCTCTTCAAGATTAACAGCAATTTCACCAGAGGTTTTCCAGTTAGGATTTTTTATTTCACAAAATATTTTCAAGAATATCGGATCTCTAAATTTTTCAAGTGAAGCAAAAGATAAATCAGCCTCTAACTTGTATTTAGTAAAGTATTTTTTTACAGCTTCATGAATTGTTTCGTAATCTTCAAAACCATGTAGGTAGTGAAATTTATTTTTTGATGAATTACCCCAAACCCTCTTAGTATAAGACTCTCTACAAGTGGTTACTACTACAAGATTGTTGGTTAGTACAATTTTTGATATAAATGCAGATATATGATTTTCCCATATAGGAGAAAATAAACGATTTGAAATAGTTTCATTTAAACCATCTATTACTATTGGTATTTGTGTATTTAGAATTGAACCATAAATATCAAGTGCTTGTATAAAATCATCAAATGTAAATTCTTGTGGAATATCAAGAATTTTTCGTAATGCTTCTGAAATACTTGTTTCATTAGTAAATTTATCTCCTGTAATAAAAATAGCTGGTTTTGAGTTCGTTATTTGTCTAAAAGCAATGTCGCAGGAAATATGCGTTTTTCCTTTTGCAGCATCTGCTATAAAATGAATTTCTCTTTGTAGCTCATGAAAATAGTTTCTAAAAAATCGCTTATAAATATCTCCAAAGTCTGATATTAAGTCTAAAATACTTACTGCGTCAGTAAATGCTCTTGATTTTTCATCAAAAACTCTGTAATCAATTTTGTTGTAATAGTCAAAGAAATTCTCATTTAATTCTTCTATTTTAAAATTGTTTAGAAGTTCATGATTGCAATTGATAAAACAAGATTCAATAAAATTAATTTTATTATCAACAAACGCAATATGCTGTTTGAAATTTTGACATGCCAAAAAATAACTCTCTCTCTCTGTTTTTTCTTTTGAGTTAATCATTCTTTCATCTTGAAAATCATGCAATATTCTTTCAATTTCATTTGATTTTTCAAGGAGTTCTTTTTTTAATTCATTTGTTAGTTTTGTGTAATTTGTATCAAACAAAAGGAAATCAATCTTAGATTGAGTATATTTATCAATGGAATGTAAATCAGAGTCATATTTGTCTTTTACTTTCTCAAAATTTTCTGCAAACTTATTTTTAAACCACTCTTCATTAAACTCTAATTCTCCGAAAAAAAAACTACGAATTCCTATGTGTTTTGAATCTTTGAGAAAAGTAAGAAACAAAGATTCTCCCCAATGTTCAAGTGCGATTATCCTTCCTGAAGGAATCTTTTTTGATAATGTATTTTGAAACCAATATTCTTCCCCTTTACTAAACTTTCCTTTTTGGGATAAACTGTTTGCAGTTAAATCTGTCTTTAAACATAGAATCCACTTCGTTAAATTACTATGGTTTCTGATTGCTGTTTCAAAAGAATCTTCTATACTTTTATCTCTAGAGGCAATATTAAGTCGCCCCGTATCTCCGTAAAATTTACACTGCCACCCCCACTTATCACCGTTATTAAGTTCTAAGTAAAATTCTATCCCACCATCTCCTCCACTTCCATCTATTGGAGTAAATGTTCCAAGATGTCCAAATTCTTTTTGAGCTAATTGATAACACAAATGTTCAAAACATTGTGTAGATTTTCCGTCATACGGTTTTAGCTTTGTGAAGTCTATTTTATCAATTGTAATCATCAGAATAATTTGTAAAAAAAATGTTTTTTGTAAAAACCTAAGAAATCCTACTCCAATTAATAGTCTGTGCTTTTTGAATTTTTTCTAAAGTAATTACTAAAGGCAGATTTTCTTCTTTTTCTAACTTTGGGTCTTCTTTCAAAAGTTCTTGTGCTACATCTCTAGCTACTTTCAAAATTTCGCCATCTCGTGCAAGGTCTGCGATGCGTAAATCTACTGCGCCACTTTGTTGTGTTCCTGCAATATCTCCAGCACCACGCAATTTCAAATCTTCGTCGGCAATTTCAAAACCATTTACTGTTCTGACCATTACTTCAAGTCTCTTTTTGCCTTCTTTACTTAATTTATAGCCACTCATCAAAATACAATAGGATTGCTCACTTCCACGTCCAACACGCCCACGAAGCTGATGAAGCTGTGAAAGACCAAAACGCTCAGAGTTTTCGATAATCATAACAGAAGCATTTGGAACATTTACTCCAACTTCAATTACTGTTGTGGCAACCAAGATTTTGGTTTCTCCTTTTGCAAAACGTTGCATTTCAAAATCCTTATCATTAGGTTTCATTTTTCCATGCAAAATACTGACAGGAACATTTGGAAAAGCTCTGCAAATACTCTCATATCCATCTTCCAAATTTTTATAATCTAGTGTTTCTGATTCTTCAATCAATGGATAAACCAAATAAATTTGTCTTCCCAAATCAATCTGACTTTGCATAAAACCAAAAACACGCAAGCGATGAGCATCAAATTTATGAACTGTTTTGATAGGTTTTCGTCCTGCTGGCAGCTCATCAATTATCGAAACATCTAAATCTCCATATAAAGTCATGGCTAATGTTCTAGGAATTGGCGTTGCTGTCATAACCAAAACATGAGGAAAAAAACCTTCATTTTTTTGCCATAATTTAGCTCGTTGTGCCACCCCAAAACGGTGTTGTTCATCAATTACACAAATTCCTAATTTCTGAAACTGAACTCTATCTTCTAAAAGTGCGTGTGTTCCGACAATAATATGAATTTTTCCATCTTTTAGGTCTGCCAACATTTCACGCCTTGCCTTTGTACGTGTTGAGCCTGTCAGAATATCGATTCGAAGTCCCAACAAATCACAAAATCCTTTTAATCCTTCATAATGCTGTTGCGCTAAAATCTCGGTAGGAGCCATTAAGCAGCTTTGCGCCTCATAATCAATTCCCATGAGCATAATCAAAAAAGAAACAATTGTTTTTCCACTTCCTACATCTCCTTGTAAAAGTCGGTTCATCTGACTGCCTGACTGTACATCTTGATGAATTTCTTTGATTACTCGTTTTTGTGCGCCAGTGAGTTCGAAAGGCAAATGTTCTTTATAAAATTTGGTTAAAGTAGGTGTTTTTTCAAAAATTAAACCTTGATTTTTATCTGTTCTGACAAGTTTTAACTGTAAGAGTTGAAGTTGAATAAAAAATAATTCTTCAAATTTTAGGCGTTTTCTTGCCATTTCTAACCATTCTGTATTCTTTGGAAAATGAATATGAACAATGGCTCTTCTTCTATCTAATAAATCTTGTTTTTCAATAATAGATGGTGGCAAAGTTTCCTCAATTTCTTTATGAACCTGACGAATAAGCGTTTGCATGAGATTAGAAATCCCTCTGCTATCCATTCCTTTTGCCTTCATTTTTTCGCTTGTGTGATAGACAGGCTGAAAATAACTTTTTTCTTTTTCTAATGGAATATGCAAATCAATTTCTGGATGTGCAATACTAAAATTCCTACCATACATATTCGGACGACCATAAACGATATATTCTTGTCCGTCTTTTAACTTTTTGGCTACCCAACCTGCCCCACGAAACCAAACCAGTTTTACTTCTCCTGATGAATCTTCCAAGACGGCTTCTAAACGCTTCTTTTTTCCTTCTCCCCAAAGATTAATATTTCGTAGTCTTCCTTTGAGTTGAACGGCTGTATCTTCTTCCGAAATAAATCCGATTTTTTGAAATTGTGTACGGTCTTCATAACGAAAAGGTAAGTGCATCAGCAAATCACCAAAAGTTCTGATATTGAGTTCTTTTTGTAAAACTTCGGCACGCAAACCCCCAACACCTTTCAGAAATTCTATTTTTGTATCAAAAACTGTTTTTTCAACTGCTTTTTTAGAATTTTGAGTGCTAGTTATATTTTGTTCTTGATTTGAACTTATATTATTTTCAGTGTTAGTATTCGTAGTATTTTCGGCAGATTGTTCCAATAGTTTATAAAAGATAGTGCTTTACAAAAATAGCAAATTAAACTAGAAAAACAATTTATGTTGCTAATTTTGTTAGATTTTATTTAAAGTAGTTTAATTTTTATGTAAGAAAATATATACTAGCATTTCTTTCTAAATGCTGAAAAATATAATTTCTAAAAGTCAGTTTTTTTAGAAAAGTAGAGTATCTAAGAAAAAATAAATTACGTATTTGTTTTTATAACAAAATGCTAATACATGAAAAATACTTTAATCCTTACTGAAAATCAAACTCATTTTTTACAAGAAAACCGTCAAGACCCAATTACAGGAGATGATTTTTTTGTAGGAGATGAAATTGTGTTTTGTGCTTCTTGTAAATCAGCTTTTTTAAAAGAGAGTTGGGAGTTTATGGATGAAAAGCATTGTAATCAGAGCAAAACGCTTAGAAACTTTCCTGTTTTTACTTTCTTGGAATTAAACAAAAAAAATATACTCAAATTAAAAAAGAAAAAAATATATGCCATATCCGAATTAATGCCTAAAATAATCTTTTACTTCATTGTTCTTGGAGGACTTATTTATACTTTTCTTGGGTTATATGATTATAACAATATACTCTTTTTCTTAGTTGTTTTTGGACTTAGTTTTCTATATTTAAAAGTGAGCAGTAGGCTAAATTAGTATTAATACCTTATTGCTTATTAAGTTATTTAAAAACTATTTTTGATTGAATGTAAGTAGTATTGTAACCTAATAACCTACTTTCAGAGTTTAAGAAAAGGGAATCAATTATATTAAAAATGAAAAATACTCTAATCCTTACTAAAAATCAAACTCATTTTTTACAAGAAAATCGTCAAGACCCAATTACAGGAGATGATTTTTCTTTAGGAGATGAAATTATTTTTTGTGCTGAATGTAAATCGGCATTTTTGAAAGAGAGTTGGGAATATATGGGTTCAGAACATTGTAATCAAAGAAAAACATTCAATGATTTTCCAAAAACAGCAGTTACTTTACTCTTTCAGAAAGTTGATAATTCGGTGTATATAAAATCAAATAGTGATGACCGTTCATTTGCTTTCTTGTTAGATTTATTTATTGCTGGTGTTTTAGGAGGCTTAGTTTATCTTTTTTTGCCTTATTTTAAATTTGAACAACAAACTATTTTTAATTATTCTTTAGCAATAGGATTATTGTATATCATATTTAGAGATTGTATTTTAGGTGATGGTAGTTGTGGTAAAAAGTTGCTAGGTCTTTATTTTATAACTACTAATTCAAATGAGAAAGCTCACTTTCTATTACTTTTTGTAAGAAATCTAATTTACTGGATACCAATGTTTTTAGTGAGTGGATTCTTATTTTGGATAAGTACAGATTCTATTTTTTCTCTTTTTATTGTAGTTGTTTTACTGATTTTGCATATCATTCAAGCACTTGCTTTACTCACTACGCAGTTTAGTCTTTTTGATAAATTATTAAGAATAAAATTAATGCAAAAAAGAGATGAAAAATAGTAATTTAAATCTTAAGAAATGGGTACAATAAATTTTGTACATTTGTCTTAGTTTTAAATTGAAAATTAAAAAATAGTGCTGTTCTTTTGCTTATGAGCAGCTTAGAAAATAAAATATGCCCGAATTACGTATTATTTTTATGGGAACGCCTGAATTTGCCGTTTCCTCTTTAGATATCTTAGTAGAAAATGGCTATAATGTAGTCGCTGTCGTTACTGCACCTAATAAAAAAGCAGGAAGAGGTCAGAAAATAAATGAATCTGATGTGAAAAAAGCAGCATTGAAACACGGTTTGCCTATCCTGCAACCGACAAATCTAAAAGACGAGAGTTTTTTAGAAGAACTGAAAAGTTATAATGCAAATCTTCAAATTGTGGTTGCTTTCCGAATGCTTCCAGAAGTGGTTTGGCAAATGCCAGAAATAGGAACTTTTAATCTTCACGCTTCACTATTGCCTAATTATCGTGGTGCTGCGCCTATCAATTGGGCAATTATTAATGGAGAAGAGAAAACAGGAGTAACAACTTTTTTCCTACAACATAAAATTGATACTGGAGATATTCTTTTTCAAGAAGAAGAAAGAATTTATGATACTGATAATGTCGGTACGCTTTATGAAAGATTAAAAAACAAAGGAGCAGAACTTGTTTTGAAAACTGTAAAAGCTATTCAAGACAATGATTATGCTGTCAAAAAACAGAATTTGGAAGAAAAAACACCCCATGCGCCAAAAATTTTCACAGAAGATACCTTCATAAACTTCAATAAGGAAAGTGAAAAAATACTAAACTTTGTACGTGGACTTACTCCTTATCCTGCTGCAAGAATGACCCTTTATGATAAGATGTATAAGGTTTTTGATGTAGAAATTGCTGATTTTGAGCAAACAAATGAACTTTTGATAGGAGAGCCACTTACAGACCAAAAGAGTTATCTTTACGTTAAGACACAAGATGGTTATGTCAAAATCAATGAATTACAACCTGAAGGAAAACGAAGAATGAAAATTGAAGAGTTTTTGAGAGGGAATAAAATCTAAAAAAAATAGTATTTTTGTTATTCTGATTCTGAAATAATTCAAGCTATTCTATTATTAATGTTTCAAGCGACATCAATAATAAATTTCAAGGAAAGATTATACAACTTCAATTTTTATAAAAAATATTCAAACTCACTTAATTTTAATTATTATGAAAAAATTCATCTTATTTATTGCTCTTATTGCTTCGGCAGCTTCTTGTGCTAGTGAAAAAAAACAAGCTAGTGCATCCACAGATGATTCTAATGCTACTGCTTCTACTCAGAATCGCTTTTCAAATACATCCAATACTTCTACTAATACAAGCACAACAACAGAAGACAAAGAACCTGAAAAAATCTTTGTCGGTCAAACTAATGCTGATGGCAGTATAAAGATGTTTGAAGATGTATTAGCAGAATATAAAGGAAAAGTTATTTATGTTGATTTTTGGGCTTCTTGGTGTCCTCCTTGTCGTGGTGAAATGCCTAGCTCTCAGAAGCTACACAGTCAGTTTGAAGGAAAAGATGTAGTGTTTTTATATGTTTCTTTTGATAGAGCTGAAGATAAATGGAAAAACGGAATTGATAAAATGGATATTAAAGGAGTTCATTTTTATCCTGCTGCTGATGCAAATCAAGCTGTTTCTAGCAAATATGGAATTTCAGGAATTCCTCGTTATATGTTAGTAGACAAAACAGGAAAAGTAGTTAATCCAGATGCACCTCGTCCTAGTTCAGGTCAAGTAATTGCAGGTTTGATTAATCAGTATTTATAAAAAATAATTCTCAAATCATAAGTTTTTAGTAAATTGAACGCTATAAAGAAAAATTATAAATTCTTTATAGCGTTTTTTTGAATTTTATAAAAATAATCATCAATGAAGAAATATATTTTTTTAGTTTTTAGTCTTCTCTTTGTATCATTTTCAAGCCAAATTTTTGCACAAGAGTTTCGTTGTAATGTAATTATTAATGATTCTCGTGTAGAAGCTCAAAATCAACAAATTGTGGGGCAACTTACCAAAGCTCTGACAAAGTTTATGAATACGACACAATGGACAGAAGACCGTTATGAAGAATGGGAGCGTATAGAATGTAATATCTTGATTACGCTAGATAAAAATACTGACCTTTCTCAAGGAATTTATTCAGGAGACGCTCAAATTCAATATAATCGTCCTGTTTTTGGAACAGTTTATACTTCACCAATTCTAAATTATTTTGATAAGAACTTTGATTTCGTTTACAAACCTAGTGAACCCTTAATTTATATTCCTAATTCCACTAATAATAATCTGACTTTGATGTTGGCTTATTATTCTTATGTTATTTTAGCATTAGACTATGATTCTTTCTCTTCTTTGGGAGGAACACCCTATATCGAAAAAGCACAAAACATTATTAATAATGCACAAAGTACAGGAGTTGCAAATTCGGGATGGCAGAATAATGATATTCGTTCAAGATATTGGTTAGGAGAAAACTTAAACAGCCCTCAATTTATAGATTTGAGAAAAGGTTTGTATGATTATCATCGTTTAGGGCTTGATGTGATGCTAGAAAAACCAGAAGAAGCTCGTAAAAAAACAATGGAAGTATTGAAAAAGTGGAAAGAAGTAAGTGCTATTCGATTAAATGCCTTGCTTATTCAAACACTCTTTGATGCAAAAGGAGAAGAACTTTATCAGCTTTTTTCAAACGCAGAAAAGGATGAAAAACTCAAAGCTGCTGAAATTTTGCTTCAACTTGACCCAGCACACGCAGATTTATATAGAAAACTTCAAAACTAATTACTATTTTTTTAGTTTAATTCTTAATAAAAAACGCTGCAAGCCGAGTTTTTTGTGTTAAATTGCAGTATAAAAATACCGAAGTAAATAACTTTGTATTAGATAATAAATGAATTATTTAACTACACTGAATATTCATTTTATTATTTCAAAATCGTAATCATTATTAAATTACTCACATCCAAAAGTAAAATAAAACTATGAGCTTAGAATCTTTCACAGAGCGTGTAAAAAAAGTAGTCGGAACAGATAGTGGACTAGGAAAATCAGTTAAGTTTGATCTTAAAGGCGAAGGTGTTGTTTATGTCGATGCTACTCAAGTTCCAAATGTAGTTTCTCATGAAGACAAAGATGCAGATTGTACAGTTAAGATTTCAGAAGAAAATGCTAACAAGATGATTGATGGTTCTTTGAACTTAATGGCAGCTTATATGACTGGAAAAGTAAAAGTAAACGGAGATATGGAAATGGCTATGAAAGTAGTTCAACTTATCGCTCGTCGTTCTAAAGAAGGAAATATATAGTTTTTTAATGATTAATTTTTAACAATTAATTATTAATGTAATTCAATTCAAAAAAGGCTTTTAATTCTTATTGAACTAAAAGCCTTTTTTTGTTATTGTTATCCTAAAACCAACGGCAGTTTTTGGTTCAACAGTAATCTTGAAATACTTTAAATATCTTATTTGTATTCATTAATCACTAAAAATTAATCGTTCATAATTGTATTTAGTCAAAACGCATCACCATAACAGTATAATCATCTCTCAAATCATCTCCTTCTATAAATTGATAAATATCATCAATAATTAATTCAGCTATTTGAGAAACGCTACAATGAGCATTTTCTTCTACAAAGTTTTTGATTCTATCATACCCATACTCTTCCTTTGAAACTGGGTGACGAGCTTCATTTATTCCATCTGTATAAAGAAAAAATATATCTCCTTCTTCATAATCAAAAATAGAAACTTGGGTATGTTTTCCATAAGTGCCATTTCGAATGATTCCCAGACCAATTCCTTTTTCTTCTAAAAAGTCAGACTTTTCTTCTCTTGCATTATAATATAAAGTTGGACAATGACCAGCACGAGAAGAATAAATTTTACGCTTTTCAGTATCGATAATCAAATAAGTAGCTGTAATAAAAAGACGAGCTTCTAAACACGAACTAAGCGCATTGTTGGCATACTCCATAAATAAGTCAGGACTTAAATCTAAGCGCACCAAACTATGAAAAATACCCTTCATTTGTGCCATATAAAAGGCAGCCGAAGTTCCATTTCCTGCCACATCTGCAATAATAACAGCAAAACGATGGGGAGCAACTTGAAAGTAATCATAATAATCTCCACCTACTTCGTCAGCAGAACCCGCTTTTACACAAATTTCAAACTGATTATCTACATCAATAATATTAGGTAAAAGACTTTCCTGTACCCTATGAGCAATCTTTAATTCATTCTGATAACGTTGTGTTTCTACTGCTGTTGTGATTAGTCTAAAATTATAAATAGCCAAACTTGCCTGTGTTACAAAGGATGTAAGTGTTGTCATGACTACATTATCAAAAGCATTATCGACTTCTTTTAGCAAAACAAGCGAACCCAAATAGCTTTTGTTAGCAATCAAAGGTAAAGACAAAACAGATTGATAAGTTTGGTCTTCATATTCTCTTTCAAAGAGCTGCATAGCTGAATATTTTCTAGGCTTACTTCTATCTAATCCTCTTTCATAAATTACTTTTTTGAGTTTTACGGCTTCACTATTTGAAATGTCTTTTGTGATAAAATCTCGTTGAGAGTTCCATATTTCTAACCACGCAGCATCTGCATGAAGTGTTTGAATAGCACTTTCTAACAAAACTTTATAAACTTCTTTTTCATTATCTCCACTTAAAAGAGATTCGGAAAGTTTCTGAAAACTAGCTAGTTCTCCAATTTTTTTCTCAAAAACCGAAGAAGTAGGAAGATTGAAAAGTAGAAGAAGTGCGCTTGTAACCGAGTATATTCCTGTAAAAATAAAGGTAGCCATAAAGAAAACGGATTTTTGTAAATCAATTACTAAATTCCGAATAGGTTGAGATTCCGTTTGAAGTTGTGCAATATCATAATAACGCAAAAATTCAAATAGAAAATAAATCTGAACTCCTAGAATAACCAACAGTAATAAAATAGAGCGAATCTTTTGATTAAAATCTAAATAGGCAACCCAACGAATATTGACAGACAAAACAAACGCCATCAATATCAAAAATAGCAGGATAATTTGAGAATAAGGAGAAAAAAATTGGAAGCCAAAAAAGTGAAAGAAGAGGGTTATGAAAAGTGTATATTCAAAACTCTTCATCAAAGTACGCATAAATTTGTTAGCCTGATAGGTTATCAGGTGTTTCCATTTATGATAAGCTGTCAGTAAAAAGCCTACAAAAAGCCCAAAATCTACGTGATAAATGAAGTTATAAAGCATTGTATGCTCCAAAAGATAGTTGGATGCTACACTAATGAATACATTTAGCATCAAAGAAAGTGCAACAGAAACAATACTTGAACCAAATGCTTTCCAAAGAAAGCCATAAAAATCTTCGTTGTCATCTTTCTGAACATCAATCCTGCGAATAGTAAAAAATGCACACAGAAGAAAAGTATTGAACAAAAGTCCTTTAATCCAAATAGGTAGGTTTTGCTGAATTTCTTGATAGCCTTGCACTAACAAATATTGTTCTATCATACCATAAGCAGTCAATAGAACCCACGAGAGCATCGTAAGGAATAACAATATTGTTTTATAGCCTTTTTGAGGCAGAGCAAAATTCATATAACTAACAGAAAGAAAAGGTTTTATTAATGGCTTTTACTAATTCTACTATTCAATAAAAAATAGAACTATACCATAATTAAAATAGGATTACAAATTGTTGCAAGCTACGAAAAACTATTGCCAAAAGATACTCTATTTTCATAAAAATAAACTTTATGTGATTTTTGGCACAATCAATGACAGAAAACTCAAATCGTAGCTATATTTTTACAAAGTAAGCGATATAGTTTAACTTTTTTCTAAAAAAAAAGATTTTATTCTATTAAATATAAACAGATTGGATAAAAACTAACTACATATTTAATCGAATTTGGGTGGTGCACTCAAATCTAAATTATGATTTTGATTATCAAAACGAGCAATAAAGTTTTTTACACCTCTTAGTCCTGTTTCTTTATCTTCAAAAAGTAGATTTTGAGCGGCTTCATTTTCAAAAGCCTTTGGAATATCATTTACACTTCCAGCAGGAACATTGTTTTGTTCTAAAATATGTAAAATTTCTTTACTCTCTGTCTCTAAAAATGCTTTTTCTAAAATAGGACGTAACATCTCTCTATTTCTAACTCGGTTTGCATTCGTTTTGAAACGTTCATCTTTTGAAATAGAATCAATATTTAATATTTCACACAAAACAGAGAATTGTTTATCACTTCCTACAACCAACATTAGACTATCTGTTTTGGTCTGAAAAATTGTTCCATACGGAAAAATATTTGGGTGTTCACTCCCCATTTTTTGAGGAGAATGACCTGCATTGAGCCAATTTGTAGCTTGGTTGGCTAATGATGAAAGTGCAGATTCGTAAAGAGAAACAGTTACATAACTTCCTTCAAAATTACTTTTTCCTTCTTGTTCTCTTTTTAGAAGAGCCACTAACAACCCTTCTTTGAGTTGGTGTGCTGCCAAGATATCGACTAAGGCAACAGGCATTTTTGTTCCTTCTATTTTTTGTCTTGTTGTGGTTGTATCTTTATTTACTTCTTGTTTTTCACCATTCATAAATACAAAACCTGTCTCTGCTTGAATAAGCGCATCATAACCTACCTTAGAACTTTCTATTCCATACCCTGTAATATGTCCGTAAATAAGTGTTGGATTAATTTTTTTGAGTGTTTGATAATCTACTCCTAATTTTTCGGCATCTCCTTTTTTATAACTCGCCAAAACAATATCAGCATCTTTTATCTCTTGATATAATTTTTTTTTATCTTCATCATCATAAATATTGAGAGCAAGTGATGTTTTACCCCAATTAATAGACGAAAAATAAGCTGATACGCTATTTGAAGAGTTTTCAGAAGGAAGTTTCCAAGAACGTGTAACATCTCCAGAAGTCAAAGGATTTTCTATTTTTATAACTGTTGCTCCACATTCAGCAAAAAATTGCCCAACCGAAGGAGCAGCCAAAACACTTGCCAATTCTATAACTTTTAAGTCTTTAAAAATATTCATTGATTATTATTTTCTATTGTATTTACTAAGCTCAAAAAAACTCCTTCTAATTTTATTAAAAGGAGTTTGTTATGTCACAATTAAAATCGTGTATTTTGCGTAAAACAGGGTTAAAACCCTGTTCAATTTATAATTTTACCATTGTTGGTGTCCCCACCAACGATAGTAAAATGCAAATAAACTTATGTTACACTGTACTAAGGAATTGAAATTAAATAAATTACTAGTTGTATAATTTGTAATTGTGTTTGTATTCATTTATCATTCACAATTAATAATTTATCATTCCTAAGCTGCTTTTTTACCTTTCATGCTTTCTGCACGACCTAAAGCTCTTTTTGCTTTGCTTACCATATCAGATTTTTTATGTTGCTCAATAATTGTTTCGTAAGCCTGTATAGCCATCGAATAATCATTTTTGAGTTCGTAAGCTAAAGCTAATTTCATCAAATATTCTGGTGTAAAAAAGTCGTTTGGAGAATGATTTGAAGCTTTTTTGTAATAAGTAACTGCATCGTCTAACTTATCAAGTTCCATATAAGCATCTCCTATTAAAGAATATGCTCTTGCCTGAACTAAATAGTCATCAGCATCAAACTGTTTTAAACTTTCAATAGCTTCATTGAATTTTCCTTCTTTTAATAAGGCTGTTCCTGAATAAAAAGCAGCTAAATCACCAGCTTTAGTCATAGAATACTCATCAGCAATTTTCTCAGTACCTACTGTTGTAGTTGCATCACCTTTAAGAGCTGTATTTAGTGAGTCATTTTCAAAGTAAAATTGAGCTGCAAAAAGTTCTTTTTGAGCCTCTGTTTCTTTTTTCTCTACATAAAATTGATAAACAAAAATACCCACTATGACGAGAGTAATTGCACCTAAAGCTATAAAAACACCAGTTCTTAATCCTTTGTTTTCGCTTACTTCTAAGATACTTTGTTGCAAACGGTCAGCTTCTACAGCTTGGTAAAACTGTTCTGTTCCAGCTTCAATATCTGGGTTTATATCCTGAACTTCAGTTTTTTCTCCTGCTTTAGCTTGCGCTTTTACTGTTTTTTTGTCTGTTGTTTTTGCCATTTTGATTTTATGTTTGATTTTATAAACCCTAAGGGTCTTTAATACCCTAAGGGTTTTAAAGAACAAAAATTCGTTTGTTATTTCTTTATTATTTCAAAATATTTACTCTTTTTGAATAAAATTTTAGGCTGCAAAGGTAACAAAAATATTTTTTAGGTTACTAATTCCAAATCCGTTTTTTTATAAAAAGATGTAATTCTATTTTTTTACTCAGCTACGCCATTTTCATTTTTGGTAGAAGAATTTGGTTTTCCTTCTGAATGAAAGTCTTTGGAAGGTGATGGAGTCGTTACACGAGTACGAGAACCTACATGCTGAATCACCCACGATTTCCCCCAGTTTTCTAATTCTTCCTCACTCCAAAGTGAAGGATAGAAAACTTGTTTTTGAAATCTAGGAGGAAGGTATTTTTGCCAGTTTGTTCCACCTGTAGCTGAAATGGCTTGTGTATCTTTATTGAGATAACGAACAGCAGCTTGAAAGTGAGAAAGTCGCCAATCTATATTTACAAGAGCATCAAGTGTTCGGAGTTCTTCTATTATTTTATCTTTTAGATTAGATTCTTGCAGACGATTAGAAAAAATAAACCACAAATTACGAGTTCGGCAGCGTTTAGTGAGTTTTAATAAATCTTCTGAATACTTTCTTTCAAATTGTCTTAGAGTAAGCGTTTTGTGTCCAGATTCTGTTTCTATTGCACCTCTTTTCCAATAGGCATAACCAAACATTTCTTCAATACGAGAATGTTCATCAAATAAATCTCTTTGACTGGTCTCGACCAAAAAACGAAAATCAGTACATAGGATTTCTATTTGACGGTATTGTGCTGATTGAAAACCACTAGCAGGAAGCAAAGACATTCTAAACTTCAAAAATTCGTTGTAATCCATTCCTTCCACCATTATTTCAAAGGAATTGACTAAATGTCTGAAGTAACGATTTACACGTCTTATTTTTTCCAAAAACACCTTTCCATTGCTATCTTTTAGCCAACTTACTTGGTTTAGCTCGTGCTGAATGAGCTTAAAATAAAGCTCTGTTATTTGATGATAAGTAATAAAAATAGTCTCGTCTGGGAAATCAGTTTTTGGGTCTTGAAGACTCAAAAGTGTATCCAAGTGAATATAATCCCAATAGGTCAGATAATTTGCATACAACAAACCATCTAAATAAGACACTAAATCTTGTCCCATCGAATCATATTTGACAGCTAATAATTTTATTTTTTCTTCTATTTCTGGTGTAAGTTCGAAATCCATATTTTTCGGAAAGTGTATATCGTTTTTGCTAGGTCAGTTTATAAGAAAGTAAAAATAAGAAAAAACGAACTGTTTTTTTAATCTCATTTGAATATTTTCGACAGAAAGAGAATTTTTAGGGTTAGTTTTAGAATTTTTCAATGCATTTTAAATAAGGTCTGAAGAGAACAAAGAGGAATGAAATACATTTTGAATATATTTGTTTTTGCTTTCTAACTTCTAAAATCTGATTTCTAATTTTATTTTATGAAATTTTATCTACCTAATTTCCAATCTCTACTTCCTCTTCTTCATTATCAGTTACGTTTGTTTTTGACTGCTTTGATGTTTTATACACGTATTCCTGTTCCAAAATGGGTAGGTTATAGCGATGAACAGCTAAATAAATCATCTATTTATTTTCCTTTTATTGGTTGGTTAGTGGGTGGAATGGCTGCACTTGTTTTTTGGGGAAGTGAATTTTTATTTTCTCATTATGTAGCTCTTATATTGAGTATGATTGCTACTGTTTTGCTGACTGGAGCATTTCATGAAGATGGTTTTGCTGATGTCTGTGATGGTTTTGGAGGAGGTTGGGAAAAACTAAAAATACTAGAAATAATGAAAGATTCTAGGATTGGAGCATATGGAATGATTGGAACAGCTCTTTTGTTATTTTTGAAATATACAGCTCTTCTGACACTTTTTGAGTTTATGGCTGCTAGTTCACTAAATTCTTTTTGGATAGTTTTTTTTATAGGACATAGTTTGAGTCGTTTTACAGCTCTTACTTTTGTGTATACACACCAATATGCTCGTGAGGATTTGTCTAGTAAAGTAAAACCGATTGCAAAACAACTTTCTGCTACTGAAATTATAGTAAGTTCTGTTTTTGGATTTTTACCCATTTTTCTCTTTTCTCCTTGGGCAGTTGGTGCGCTTGTCATTGCGCCACTTTTTGCACTCAAACTCTATCTAGGTTATTATTTCAAAAAATGGATTGGTGGATACACAGGTGACTGTTTAGGAGCTACTCAGCAGATTGCAGAAGTAGTAATTTATCTTTACTTCATTGCTGTTTTGAAATTATTAGAGAATTTATAGATTCCTTCCAAAAACAAAAAGACCCTTACAAAATGTAAGAGCCTTTTTCTATTCAATCAGGAAAACAATGAATCTTTAATGTCTTTAATCTATTTGTGTTTTTATAAAATGCCTTCAAAATTTGTATTTGAAACAAGAAAAAACACCATAGAAGTAGGTTAATTTCTCAATATATCTTATTAACTCTACAAAGGTATAAATTGTTTAATATTTTTACAAAAACAATTAACAATAAAAAGAATTTTTTTAATAAAAACAAAAAAAAACTTTCACAAAGGCTGTAAAAGATTTTTTTGTGTAAAAAAGATTTTTTTTGTTTAGTTTTAGATAAACAAATGTTAAACTAAAATCTACCTAATTTGACTGAAAATTGAAAAGCAAATCCTTGTAAAGCATTTTTTGAAGTTTCTAAAAGTTTGACATCATCCGTAAAACGATAACTTCCTCCCATCGAAACTCTCAAAATTTTGGTAAGATTCATCTCTACCATTGCACTTGGTTCAAGAACAAAGAAAATTTCATCATCCAATAAATCGTCCTCGTGATTGGTGTAAGCCTTTTCGTGTTTCCAGTCTTTTACATAACCCACCCAACCAGCACCAATCGTAGTTGGAAAAGTAACATGAATTGGCAAACGAGAGCCAATGACAGGTTCAAGAGTAACACCACCATATCCCATCAATAAACGAGCATTTTGATTTTGAAATACATCACTAGAAATTGTCTTTTGTACAGTAGGTACAAGTCCTTGCCCCATAAATCCAATATTCATCACTCCATTTACATTCCAACCAATTCTACCACCAGTCAGAATAGCTGGTTCGCCAATAAGTTTAGTTGCTTTTGTGTCCCACGCCATAAAAAAACCACTTCTTTGTGTAGAATTTTTTCCAAAAATAGTAATTGGGTCAGTAGTCTTTTTATCATTTATAATTTGTGAAGTAGAATCTTGTGAAAAGGATGAAAATGAAATAAAGAAAAATAAGATAAAGGCAGAAAGAGATAAAGTATAAAATTTAGAATGTGTCATAGTTGAAATAATTAAATTTGGTTTTGAAATTGTGATTTGATTTGCAACTATGACGAATAACTCAAAAGAGTTCCCCTACTCATTTTTTTAACAAAATCTAAATTTGAAGTTTTTTAACAAAGTGCAGGATAAAAATTTGTTCTAAAAATTGCTTTATTTTGTATAAGTATCACAGACTTCCCAGTCTGTGCAAAAAAAAATAAAAATATCTTTCCAACAGACAGGGATGTCTGTTATACTTCTACAAATTATGTCTGAAAATTCGTCTATTTCTCGTCGTCTTCCTGCTGAATGGGAAGAACAATCTTATGTTCAACTTACTTTTCCACATCAAAATTCGGATTGGAAAGATGATTTGGAGCTTGTAACACCTGTTTTTATCGAAATTGTAACTCAAATTACACGTTTTGAAAATGTGCTTTTAGTTTGTCAAAATAAAATAGAAACTGAAAAATTATTTAGTAATTTAGATAAAGAACAGTTTGAAAGAATCATTTTTGTAGAAATAGATTCAAACGATACGTGGGCAAGAGACCATGGCGCAATGACAGTTATTGAGGACGACAAACAAATTCATTTAGACTTTACCTTTAATGGTTGGGGAAATAAATTTGAAGCATCTAAAGATAATTTGATTACTCAAATCCTAAAAAAAGAAAATTATTTGAAAGACAAAGTAGAGCAAATAGATTTTGTATTAGAAGGAGGTTCAATAGAATCTGATGGCGAAGGTACAATCTTGACTACTTCTGAATGTCTTTTGTCAAAAGAGCGAAATCCTAATTTTTCAAGAGAAGAAATAGAAACGAAAATCAAAAATTATTTTGGTGCTAATCGTATTTTGTGGTTAGAACACGGCGCATTAGAGGGAGATGACACAGATGCACACATTGATACATTAGCTCGTCTTTGTCCAAATGATACAATTTGTTATGTTGCTCCTCCTACAGATAAATCAGATTCTCATTATAAATCTATGAAAAAAATGGAAGAAGAATTAGAAAGTCTAAAAACTAAAGATAACAATTCCTATAAATTAATTCCTTTGCCTTTTGCACCTACTGCCTATCACGAAGAAGATAATCGTCGTTTGCCAGCTACGTATGCTAATTTTTTGATAATTAATAAAGCTGTTTTAGTTCCTACTTACGAAAATGACCAAGAAAATAGAGATTTAGATAATTTAGCACTTTCTCAAATTCAAAAAGCCTTTCCTGATAGAGAAATTATTGGCATAAATTGTTTGCCTATCATTCGTCAGCATGGTTCTTTACACTGTTTGACAATGCAATTTCCGAAATAAAAAAAGGACACTTTAGTGTCCTCTACGTTTATTTTAAAGGGATGCTTTTGCATCCCCTATACTTTACATCTTTTTAAGGTTGAGTTTAAATTCTCCTTTTGCTTCTTTTCCATCTGCTGTATTTCCTGAAAATTCTCCTGCTGCTGTTCCTGCTGCTTCGTCTAGTGCTGTAATGGTTACTGTTCCTTTGGTGAGTGAACCACCCATAGTTCCAGAAGTAGTCGTCAAATTAATAGCAACATTTGCCGAACGTTTCTCATCACTACCAATTGGAAAATCTCCAGAAGTTCCACCTTTTAAATCAATACTGATATTGTTTTCAGTATTTCCAGCCATAATATAAGTTACACCGTTGTCTTTATCCATTGAAAGTCCATTATCAGCAAAATTTGTTTTTACTGTTGATTTTTCTTCTCCTAAAGAAACATTAAAAAAACCACCTTCTTTATTGGCATCATCAGGCGAAAACTCAACAGTTGTTTCTGTATTTGTATTTTCTGTTGATGTAGAAGTTGTATTTTCTACTGTTGTAGAATCTCCATTTGTTTCCCCACTGTCTTTAGTTGAAGAATTACAAGAAAAAAGGCAAATAAGCAATGTAAAAGCAAGAGTATTTAAAAATGAAAAACGCATAATTTTAATAAAGTTAGAATTTAGAAGTCAGAATTTAGAAGTAAAACCAATATAGAACTGAAATTTATCAGTCGTAATTAAGAAGCACAACTAATTTATAATAATATATAAAAATAGCGATACATTTTCCGTTTACTAAAATATTAGATTAGTTGGTAAAATGTATCGCTATAAAGTTACAGAAATTGTATCAAAATTCTCAAATTAGATGTTGAGCAAATTCCTGAATTATAAAAATGATTCTGTTTATACTGTTACAGGTTTCATATTTTTGATGATTTCTTGTCCAAAACCAGAACAAGAAACAAGAGTTGCTCCTTCCATTTGTCTTTCAAAATCATAAGTAACACGTTTAGAGTTGATAGCTCCCTCTAATCCTTGTGTAATAAGGTCAGCAGCTTCTTGCCATCCCATATATTCAAACATCATTACGCCTGAAAGAATTACAGAAGATGGATTTACTTTATCCAAACCTGCATATTTAGGAGCTGTTCCATGAGTTGCTTCAAATATTGCAGCACCTTCTACATAATTGATATTTGCTCCTGGTGCAATACCAATACCCCCAACGATAGCAGCCAAAGCATCAGAAATATAATCACCATTAAGGTTAAGTGTTGCAACTACTGAATACTCAGATGGACGAAGCAAAATTTGTTGTAAAAATGCATCAGCAATAGAGTCTTTAACTAAGATTTTTCCACTGTCTAAAGCTGCTTTTTGTTCTGCATTTGCTGCCTCTGTTCCTTTTTCTTCTTTTGTACGGTCGTATTGTGCCCATGTATAAGTTTCGTTACCAAATTCTTTTTCAGCTAATTCGTAACCCCAAGTTTTGAATGCACCTTCGGTAAATTTCATGATATTTCCTTTGTGAACAAGTGTTACAGAAGGAAGTTTTTGAGCGATTGCATATTTAATAGCTGCACGAACAAGACGGTCTGTGCCTTCTTTAGAAACTGGTTTGATGCCAATAGAAGAAGATTCAGGAAAACGAATATTACTAGTTTTCATTTCCTCTATCAAGAATTTTTTTACTTTATCAGCCTCAGCTGTTCCAGCCATATACTCAATACCTGCATAAATATCTTCTGTATTTTCACGGAAGATAACCATGTTTGTAAGTTCTGGTTGTTTTACTGGAGAAGGAACGCCATCAAAGTAACGAACAGGACGCAAACAAGCATATAAATCTAATTCTTGACGAAGTGCAACATTAAGCGAACGAATACCACCACCTACAGGAGTAGTCAAAGGACCTTTGATTCCTACTAAATATTTTCTAAATGCCTCTAATGTTTCAGCAGGCAACCAATTACCTGTTGCATTAAATGCTTTTTCTCCTGCTAATACTTCTTTCCAGTTTATTTTTCTTTTGCCATCATAGGCTTTCTCAACAGCAGCATCAAAAACAGCTTGTGATGCTTTCCAAATATCTGCACCAATTCCATCACCTTCGATAAAAGGAAGAGTAGGATTTTCAGGTACATTTAATTTGCCGTTTTCGATGGTTATGATATTTTCGCTCATAAAAAATGTTCTATTTTAAATAATTGTGTGAAATAATTTTTGATAGTAATCTTTTTTTACAAAAAGATACAGCTTGTTACAAATATACACAAAGGAATTACGAATTACGAATTATGAATTACAAAATTTAATTTTTTATAAGTCATAATACAATAAATTAAGAGTAAAATCAGTTTGCAGATATTAGTTTTAAGTAATTGGGCAGAATTACATATAACAAAACCCAAGATTTTAAAAGAGGAGCAGAAACTATTCTAAAAAAGATGCTTAATAAATAAGCTGTAAATAATTTAGCTCAATTACTTATATTTCTAATAGCTTATTATTTAATAATTGTTGGGAGAGAGCTTTTTTATAATGATTTGTTTCTCTGCTTTTTAATAAAGACTGAAAGTGACGTTTTCCGTGCATATCTGTACCTAAAAAACTAACTAAATCTTCATCAATCAAATATTCAGCTATTTTCTTGGAAGGACGAGAATAGTAACCTGAAAGGGAATTAATATTTACTTGAAATAAAACTCCCTTTTCATGTAATTCGTGTAATTTTTCATTATAGTTTTCAAAAAGATAAACATAACGTTCAGGATGTGCAAGTACAGGTGTGTAACCTAAAGATTGCAACATAAAAATGACATTTTCTATATGAGGAGAGGCATTCATGTATGAAGTTTCGAAAAGGAGGTATTTTTCTTTCCCAAAACAGAGTAGTTTTTCTGCTTTGTTTATTCGTTCCATAAAAGATTCATCTAAATAATATTCTGCTGCTGCTCCTAATTCTATATTTAGTCCTAGTTGCTGAATAATATCAGTTAGTTGGTCTAATTTTCCTAAAATGATTTCAGGTGTATTTCTATAAAAATCCCCCATAATATGAGGTGTACAAATAAGTTTTTTATATCCTAAATCAATTAATTCTTTAATGAGTTCGATAGACTCCTCAAAAGATTTACAACCATCATCTATTCCTGGTAAAAGATGAGAGTGCATATCAACTGTAATTGGCAGTATATTGCCATACGATTTAGTTTTTTTTCTAAATAATGAAATCATTTTTTGCTGATTTATGTTTTTTTCAATTTTCTTTTAGCCTTACTCCACCAGTTTTTTAGTTTAGTAAAAGGAGTTGTTGTTTCATCATCATCATAGTAGCCATATCCATAATCGTATCCGTATCCATAACCATATCCGTACCCATATCCATATCCACCACCTGTACTTTTAGTTGCTGCATTGAGGATAATAGATAGTTTTTTGAAATTTTGTACTTGATGTAAACGGTTGATACCTCTTATATACCCACGTTGAGAATATTCAGTACGTACTACATAAATAGGCAAATCAGCCAATCGCATGGCTATAATTCCATCAGTTACTAAACCTACAGGAGGCATATCAAATACAATTACATCATAGCGTTGCTTTAATTGTTTTATTAATGTACCAAATTCATCACTCATTATGAGTTCTGAAGGGTTTGGAGGTTGTGCACCTGCTGTAATAAAGTCAAAGTTAGGAATTTCACTGTGATTTATAGCTTCATCAATAGAGGTTTTGCCTATTAAAAGTGTACTTATTCCTCTTGTATTTTCTACTCCAAAAGCTAAATGTACCTTTGGCTTTCTGAGGTCTAAATCTAAGAGTACAACTTTTGTTTGAGATAGAGCAATAATTCCACCTAAATTAACAGCAATGAAAGTTTTTCCTTCTCCAGAAGTTGTTGAGGTAACAGAAATAATAGAATCATTGGAAATATTACCCAGGAAATCTAAATTAGTACGCAGCGAACGGAATGATTCACTGATGGCAGATTTAGGTCTTTTATGGATAACAAGTTGCGAATAATCCATTGTTTTATCATACTTTGGTACCATACCCAAAATAGGAACACTAGATAGTTTCTCAAGTTCGGGCAGAGAGTCTATTTTATTTTGTCTTATGTAAGTCAGTCCTAGCAATGAAAAAGATAAAAATAGCCAAACTCCTACTCCATAAATATAAAAAAGTTGTGGTTCTGGATAAATAGGTTTAATACTAGGAACGGCTGTGGAAAGTCGTTGATAGTTAGTAACTGTGCCAGACATTGTAATATTTGTTTCTATAAGTTTGCCTAACAAAATATTATAATTTTTCTGATAAGAATCTTGATAGCGTAGCATTTTTTTGAGTGCTAAATCTATTTCATTTGCAGAAGAGGGAATTGAGCTTTGTAATTTGTAAATATTTATATTCAGCTCACTCAATTGTTCGTAAATAATACGTTGATTAAGTGTAATGAGTTTTTCTATCTCGTCTTTAAGAAAGTCTATTCTTTTTTCCTTTTGTTGATAAGCTCCTGTTTCTTTGGTCACTCTATCAAGCATAAATTTTTTCTGCTTTTCTTCATCATATACTTTTCCTAGCTTAGTCTCCAAAGAAGGGTTATTTAAAAGATTGGAGTAAGTAAGAGCAACTAAAAGAGTAGAGTCATTCTCCAAAAGAGTAGATATTTCCCTGTATATCTTCAACTCATTATCCATATTTATTCTTTTCTCTTGCAAATCTCTAATACTATTGAAAATATTTTGTACTAAGTTTTGATATTCATCAGGATTTTGATTTGTAATTCCATTTTCTCTTCTATAATCATTAATACTTTTTTCTATAGTTTCTAAACTATCTTGAACTACTCTGACTTGGTCTTCCAAGTAATTTATGGTTTGCTTGTAGACTTTGTTTTTATTCTCTAATGTTTTTTCAAAATAAATATCTACTACTGTATTTGTAATAATAGATGCTTTATAAGGATTATTGTCTGTAAATACAACTTGTATAGTATATGCCTTAGGATTTAATATATTAGATCTAAGGGAAGATTTTATATAGTTTATCTGATATTCTTCACTATTGATAGTAAAAAAATAATTATCTGAAGGAGACCTTAATTTATTAAAATTATTAGTTAAAGAAACAATAAGGGAAAAATATTGATTTTTTATGCGAGTATTAAACTTATATATTTTACTAAAACTATCTCCAGTAGGAGTTTGATAAGAAAGTACAAACTCTTCCTCATCAATAATTTGTATATCTAAAGGACGATTATAAAATTCATTATTATAAACCTCATATTCACTAACTTCAAAAGGATTATCTTGAAAACGTTCGAAATAATTGAACCACCATCTACCTTTTACAAAATAACTTACACTCAGATCAAGTCTTTGTGCAACTTCTTGATATACAGAACGAGAAAGGATAAGTTCAATTTCTCCTACTAGAAAGTTGGTTACACTTTCCTCACTTGAAAAAATACCTCTACCTAATACTTCAGAAGTTCCCTTTACTTCTAATTTTAAAGTAGAAGAAGAGCTATATACCCTTTTTGTATAGCGTAACAATATCCAAGAGCCTGTTATACAAATAATAAGTAAAAGTATAATATAAATAACTTTCTTTTTGAATACTCTAATCAGCTTAGAAACATCAAAATCAGCTAAAAAATTTTCTTCATTAGAAATTTCTGCTGCTTGAGAAGGATTTATAAATGGATTTTCTTCGAAGTCGCTCATTTAATATTTATATATAACTTTTTCTGTGATTTTTTTATTCGAAAGTGTTTTTCTAATTGCCACTAAATCTATCTTGTAATAAAAGGACGGTAAGGATAAGTGTTACTGAGCTACCAATAGCAGATGCTACTTGTGCAAAATCTGCCAAAAACTCTGAACCTGCACGACGACGAGGTTCTACATACACAACATCATTAGGTTGAATAATAAGCTCAGCATTTTTCAATCCTTCCCATGTACTCAAATCAATATTTTTCATAACAGGATTTCCTGTATTGGCATTACGAATTAAACGAATTTTGTTTGCTCTAGTATTATTGTCAAAATTTCCAGCCAAAGTTAGTACTTCTAACAAAGTCATATTTTCATTAGTCAGTGTAAGGACTTTATTACCCATTGCACCCATAATCATAACTCGCTTATTGATATAACGAGTGATAATATAAGGCTCTTCATAAAACTTACTGAATTTTTTTGCTAGTAAACTATCAGCTTGATATAAGGTAAGTCCTGCCAATGTAGTTTGTCCAATCATTGGTAAAACTATTGCTCCTGTTTCTTGTATTAAATATCTACGCAAAAAGCCTCCTCTTGCTCCACCTCCTACTGTATTTACTGTACCAGAGTTGCCAGTAGGAATGCCAGATATATCTGTTTCAAACTGATTTGGATTGGCAACTACAACACCTCCTCCATCTTTTACTTCTTCACTAAAATCTCCAGAAGGATCAATCATAATTTCTCCATCATTGGTAAAAACCTGAATAGTAATATAATCAAAAGGAGCAAGTCTATAATTTTGTTCTGCTTCTGCTTTTACTTTATCGAAAGCACTATTATCAAAATCTTCTCCTGTACGAAAAAGAATATTGTTTTGATAGCCTGCACAAGAAAATAAAGAAGACAATAAGAGCAAAGAAAAAATGATTTTTGCTGAAAAAACAATAGTATTTCTCATTAAATAACAGTAATAACTATCAATAATCAAATTGATAGAATAAATAAATTTTCAGTTTTTTATGGTCAAATTAATACAACTGAATAATAAGACATAGAAAAAAGACCAATTTTAAAGAGGCAAAATTAGACCAATTTTAATTAAGACACAAAAATACATTCTTTTTATGAACTTTTGAGAGTTAGATAGTAATAAATACAGATATTTATAATTTCTTGATTCAGTCAATAGATTAAGTTCATATAAATTTGATGTAATTCTGCTCTGAAAACTGTAAAATAAAGCTTTTTAGAAGACACTATTTTTATCTAAGCGAGTTAATAATCAAGTCTTAGAGAAATAATTACTATTAATCACAACCTAATAATATCAAAACATATATCTTGTCTACAACTAATTTCTAAATCTAAATATTCTACTTTGATTTATCTTTTATTAGGACAACTTACAAAAAGAGAGTATATTTGAAGCAACTAAATTCAGAATGCCCTGTCTCAAAATTGATAAAATTATTTTATTGTTTTATAGAAGAAGTATAAATTTATTCTGAATAAATATAAAAATATAAGTCTACTTCTTAATATTACCTATCCTTTAGAATTAATTACATAACAATAGTATTACGTGGAAAATCCGTTTTCATCAACTCCAGACCAAATACCGTCTTCCTATTATCTTCAACTAACAGCTGCTTTTGTTCGTGGAAAACTTAGCACTCCTTCAGCTACTCAAACTTATTTCAAAAAACCGTTAGAAGATTTGATTCATGAAGAAAACCATGAATTAGTTAAATTAGGAGAAGAAAAAAAGCTAGAATTAGATTTCTTAAAAAAAGAAGCTCCTGCACCTTATTTAGACAAACTTTTTGGAGTATTACGTGGTGTTCAGCCTGACCAAGTGCTTAATTTAGAAAAAAAACAAACCGATTTTGTTTGGCAATTAGTTGACGAGTTTCATTATTTGCCTACAATTGCACTGTCTATGGACAAAAAGCAAGTTGATAGAATCAAGAATTTACACAAAGGAGGCTTTACTACACTTTCTACAAAAGAAAATCTACCTTTTCCAAAACTTCAAGGCTATCCTAGTAATCAGTTTGATGTGGTTACAAGTACAGATGGTTTTGAAACTGAAAAAGAATTAATGGAAGCCTTACCCGAACTAACTCGTGTTACTAAACGCTTTATTATTCTTACTTTTCCAGAAAAATTTAATCAAAAGCTCATCCGTGATTATTTAGAATCACAAAATATATTGCAATTTCGTGTCGAAAAACCCGAAGAGTATTGTATTCTTATTGGAAGAAAATAACCTAGTAAATCTAAAAAAAATGTTTAAATCTTTGAAACTAACTTTTTTTGTTTTTATTAGTGCAAGTATGTTCTTTTACTCTTGCACAACTACTACAAAGAAAGATGAGCAAAATATAGAATCAACAGAGCAAAAATATGAGTGGACAGACTGCCAAAATTGTGGCATGCCTACTAATGACTTTCCAAACTGGCAGGTTATGCTAAAAGCCAATTCTAAAAATTTAGCCTTTTGCGCACCTCGTTGTATGTTTATTCACTTAGCTGATTCTTCAAATAATGTAGTTACTTCTATTGACAAAATGGAAGTTACAGACTATTATACCACTCAAAAGATAGATGGGACAACTGCTTTTTATGTAACAGGAAGTGATAAAACAAGTCCAATGGGGAAGGATTTTGTTCCTTTTTCTAAACAAGAAGATGCCCAAAGTTTTATGCAAGAACATAACGGCAAAAAAATCTATTCTTTTGAAGAGATTAACAAAGATGTGGTTGTTTTAGAATTGAAGTAAATTTAAAGATTAATGCACATCAATTTCGTCAAAATAAGAAACTTATAGCCATTGTCGGTGTCCCACCGACGACCAATCAAAATAAATATGCAAAAAGTAATACTAACATTTTCTAATGATATTTTTATAGATTTGTGAACAGACAAAATAAACTAATAAAAACACACAAAGAATTATTTATATTATTTACTTATGATCTTACTTTTTGATGAATCAAAATACAGTACAAGTTGGCATTGATGCCATGTCTTTTTATGTTCCTTCTATTTATTTAGATTTAAAAACGTTAGCTCCTTCAAGAAATCTTGATTATGATAAATTGAGTAAAGGGTTAGGCGTTTTGAAAATGGCTCTTCCAAATGTCAATGAAGATGCTGCAAGTATGGCAGCCAATGCCGTTTTGAAATTGATAACAGATTATAGTCTTAATCCCAAAGATATTGGAAGACTTTATGTAGGTACAGAATCAGGACTTGATGGCGCAAAGCCTATTGCTACTTATGTTTTGGGAATGCTTACCAAAAAATTACAAGAAGAGAATAATGTAGAAGAAGAATTCTTTGAAAATTGTGATGCCATAGATATGACTTTTGCTTGTATTGGTGGTGTTGATGCGCTTCAAAATACATTAGATTGGAGTAGAAATAATAAAAACCGTATTGGTATTGTTGTCTGTACAGATTATGCCAAGTATGAAAAACATTCAGGTGGAGAGTATACACAAGGAGCTGGCGCAGTTGCTATGTTGATTAAACAATCTCCTAGGTTACTTGCCATTCATGATGTTTGGGGAGTTTCTACAAAAAGTGAACACGATTTTTTTAAGCCTGATTTTAGCGAAACTCCTGTTTTTGATGGACAATTTTCGAATTCTTGTTATCAAAATCGTCTGCGTGATGCTTATTTTTCGTTCAAAAAACAGGCTGTTAAAGAAAATTTATACACTCAAAACGATATTCTTTCCGAACAATGGAATAGTTTGATTTTTCATTTGCCATATGCGTTTCATGGAAAGCGAATGTTTAGTCAGCTTTTTACTGAAGAAAGAATTTTGACAGGTAGTTTAGCAGCCAATGAGGAAATAAGAAAAGAGTTTTTAGAAAAATTGAATCTGAGTCAAGAAGATATAAATATAGATTTAAGTCAATTAGTTAAACATGTTTCCAAAACAGATTTATATAGAGATTTTGTAAATCAAAAAATTGCTGATAGTCAATTAGCTTCTTCCGAAATTGGAAATATGTACACAGCTTCTATTTTTATGGCTTTGATGAGCTGTTTGGAAATGAAATTGTCAAAAGGGAATGAAAAAGATAATTTAGAAAATCAAAAAATAGGTTTTTGTGCCTATGGAAGTGGTTCAAAGTCAAAGGTTTTTGAGGGTGTCTTACAATCAGGTGCAAAAGAAATTATAGAAAAATTTAATCTTTTTTCTACTCTGAAATTGCGTCAAGCCATTGATATAGAGACTTATGAAAAACTTCATGACAAAACACAAACTACTTCATTGGCTTTACAGCAAAATAATTTTGTATTGTCTGAAATCAAAAAAGAACCTGTAACACTAACAAAAGCACGGTTTTATTCGTATCTGAAATAATCTTAAAGGGTAAATAATTGAAATAATGCACATTCATAAAATAAATTCTACCTTATCCGAACATCAAAATTTCCTAGCCCAAAATAGAAAAGACCCAATTACAGGCGATTCTATTTTAGAAGGCGATGAAGTGGTTTTTTGTGTAGGTTGTAAATCTGTTTTTTTAAAAGATACGTGGGAGTATTTAGGAAAAAGACATTGTGAGCAGAATGAAACATTATCTAAATTTCCTGTCCAAAAAGCGATACGATTAGAGCTAGAGAATGATATTTTGTTTTATACTTCACTTCCAAAATATACTTCACATCCAAAACTGGATGAAATACAAGACAATATTCCTAGTGAAACCAATAAAATCCCTTGGATTCAGGCTTCTCAAAAAAACCACCCTACTGTTTATAATCCTTTTATACCTGTAGGTCTTTGTTTGTTTACTCTTTGTATATTCCTGTTTGCATCAGCAGCAATTATTAAAGCTTTAGCAATTTATATTCCTTTTATTGTTATACTAGGTATTTATCCACTATATGACTGGTACTATGGACAAAGAGTAAAATCTACTTATAAAGATTTTACAGATAATACATTTTACATTACTAAAAAAACAATCGGTTTTGCAAGTAGATATGGATTTGAAGAATTTATTTTACCAGCAGAAAATATAACAAATATCGTTTTTTACGAAAAAAACAATCTTTCTTCAAATAGTTATTGTATGGTTTATTATAAAAGTAATGGCATCAATACATCAATGAAATTTAATGTAGATAGTGAAATATTGCAAACTGGAACTATTCTTTTTCCTGCTCTTAATGCTTTATTTAAAAAGCAAAATATTTCAGTAGAGATAGAAATTAATCAAGAAAATACACTGCACCACGTTCAGAGAATGGTTGCTAATGGCAACTCTAATATTCGTGTTTCTACTGTTTAACTAAAAAAGAACCTGTAACACTAACAAAAGCACGATTTTATTCGTATTTGAAATAAAACTTCAATCTAACATCAATTTACTAGTGGAACTATTTTTAATTGGCTTTCTATTTTTTGTTGCAATGATTACCCTTACTATAGAAATTCTTTCGGGAACTATAAAATTTGGGGTAATCAGTCTTTTTATGACTCTTTTAGGGACTGCACTGACCTACTTCTTTTTTGGAATAGATGCTTCTGTTTGGACACTTTTTATTGCTTCTATCTTTAATATTGGTGCAATTGCCTATAGTGTTCGTTCCAAATCTTGGGAAAAGTTTAGTCAAAAACAAGCAATAGAAGGCAAACATGATGATAAAGATACAGAAAGAAAACTATTACTTTACCCTGAACAAAGAGGAAAGACAATTTCTAGTTTGCGTCCAAATGGAAGAGTAAATATTGATGGAGAAATATTTGAAGTGCGTTCGCTCAATGGTGGTTTTATTGAATCTGGAAAAGAAATAATGATTGCAAAAATAGAAAATTCGAAAATATATGTAGTTTCTGCAAAAGGAAATAATTTACCTTTGATAGATTAATGCGAATTTGGTAGTAGCAATTCTCATACATCGTCAGTGACACACCCACAACAGCAAAATATATGAACTTTTGTTGGTATTTATTATACGACACCAACAAGAAAATGTACAAAAAGCCTATTCTTAAATAACTTCAACGACAAAATTATTTATAGAAATTATCTTTTTAATTTTTTTTAAACAGCAACTTAGAAAAAGAGGGATTATTTGCTTTCAAAAAATTATCTTTGTGATAAGTTAGCAAAAAATAGAAATTTATTTTAGTAATTCGAATTTTTAATCCTTTGTTTGTTCAAACTCTGATTCAAAGACTAATTACAACACATTTATAAAAACACACAAAATTATGATTATTGGTGTTCCAATGGAAATCAAGACCGACGAGAGTCGTGTAGCTCTTACTGTCGGTGGAGTAGCCGAACTTATTCATCACGGACATACTGTTTATATCCAAAAAGGGGCAGGTATTGGAAGTGGTTTTCCTGATGCTTTGTATGAGAGTGTAGGTGGAAAAATATTGCCTACTATCGAAGAAGTATATGCAATTGCAGATATGATAATGAAGGTAAAAGAGCCAATTGAGCCTGAATACAAACTGATTAAAGAGAATCAAGTTGTATTTACTTATTTTCATTTTGCCTCTTCTGAACCTCTTACAAAAGCAATGATAGAAGCAAAGGCTGTTTGTATTGCTTACGAAACAGTAGAACAAGCTGACCGTTCTTTACCTCTTCTTATTCCAATGTCTGAAGTAGCTGGTCGTATGTCGGTTCAACAAGGTGCAAAATATTTAGAGAAACCAATTAAAGGTCGTGGTATTCTTTTGGGTGGAATACCTGGTGTTCAGCCTGCAAAAGTGCTCGTTTTGGGTGGTGGAATTGTAGGAACACAGGCTGCAAAAATGGCTGCTGGTTTGGGTGCAAGTGTTACTATTATGGATGTTAGTTTGCCTCGTATGCGTCATCTTGATGATATTATGGCTGAGAATGTAACAACTATCATGTCAAATCAATATAATATTGAACAAGCAGTTCAAGAATCTGATTTGATTATTGGTGCTGTTTTGATTCCGGGTAGAAAAGCTCCTCGCTTAGTTACTCGTGAAATGCTTAAACTTATGCGTCCAGGAACTGTACTTGTAGATGTAGCTGTTGATCAAGGTGGTTGTTTCGAAACTACTAAAGCAACTACACACCGTGACCCTACTTATATTATTGATGATGTAGTTCATTATTGTGTAGCCAATATGCCTGGTGCTGTTCCTTATACTTCTACTGTTGGTCTTACAAATGCAACTTTCCCTTATGCTATTCAATTGGCAAATAAAGGCTGGGTAAAAGCATGTCAAGAAAATAAAGAATTATTATTAGGACTTAATATCGTTAAAGGCGATGTAGTATATGAAGGTGTAGCAGAAGCATTTGAGCTACCTTATGTAGATGTAAATACTGTATTTGAGAAAGAAATGGCTCACTAATCTTGTCATTTTAGATTCTGAAAAATTATAATAAGCCATTCCATCTTTTTGATAGAATGGCTTATTTTATAGCCTATATATTTCTATTAGTCAGAATTATTCAGAAAGAATAAATTTTCTTAAAGCTGCACCATCTACAGTTTCTATTTTAAGCTGATACATTCCTCCTGTCAGTTTATCTACATAAATTTTATAACGACTAGAAGATATATATTCTGCTTTTAAATCAATTTCTCTTCCAATAGCATCAATTAATGTAAATTTAGGTGTTCTATTTAGATAAGTAGTTCCAAAGTCTACAAAGAAAATACCATTATTGGGATTTGGAAATAAAGTAAGACTACGAAGTTCGATAGGTTCTTCTATAGCAGTAATTTGTCGATTGAAAATTATACTAGAAGAAATTGAACTACAACCTACTTCAGAAACAACTAAAAGACTATATTCTCCGTCTTCTGTTGGTTTATATGTTTCTTCAAAAGCATTTTCGATAGCTTCTCCATCTTTTAACCATTGGTAGCTTATTGATTCTGTGCTTGTTACAGAGCTGGTAAAGAAAGTATTATCCACTAATTCAATGGATAATATAGGTTGTGGTAGTGTTATGATTTCTATTTCATTCGAACGAGCTGTACAGCCTGCTGCTGTTGTAACTTCCGCTGTGTATTTTCCTGCTTGGGTTACAGTATAATTTTTTTCATTAGCAAAAGCTAAGATAACACCATCTTTTCTCCAACGAATTTTTGGACTTCCTGCAAAATCTGAATTAATTTCTAGTCGTAATCCAAATGGTTGAGCTTCACAAAAAACAGTTTGTTGAGGTTGGTTCAATTCAAAAGTTGCATTTTCAACACATTCTACATTCAAAACAACTTTTCTTCTTTGAAGTGTAAGGTTTGGTAGAGCTGCATTGGTAACAAATGCTGTATAAATTCCTGCATCTGAAATTTGTACTCTATTTAGTGTTAGCATTTGAAGTGTAGAAATATCTTGTCCATCTTTTAACCATTGATATCGATTTCCATTTCCTGATGTTTGGATACTAAAAGAAATAGATTGATTTACAGTTGCTAAAATATCTTGTTCTTCATTGATAAGAGCTTGAGGAGCATAATCAAAAAATTGTAAATTACGATTTGCGTAAGGCAATAAATCATCAAATTCTAAGCTGTTTTCAGATACACGCAATACACCTAAATTAGATAATTGTGTAATCTCAGTAGGAATAGATGTTAGTTGGTTTGTATTTACTTCTAAAATAGTAATAGCACTCATATTATTCATTGCTATTGGTAAATTAGCAATAAAATTACGATTAGCATACAATTCTCTCAGTTTTACAAGGTTTGTAATAGAGTTTGGAAGTTCTGAAAGATTATTATCACTAACATTGAGAACTAATAATTCACTCAAACTTCCTAAAGTAATAGGAAGTGAGCTAAATTTATTATCATTGATATAAAGATTTTGTAGACTAGACAAATTACCAATTTCAGTAGGTAAAGCATCTAAATTATTTCTTGAAAGCCAAAGAGCTTGAAGAGTAGTGAGTTTGCCAAAAGAAGATGGAACAGCACCTTCAAAGTTGTTTTTATCTAGGTCTATATAAGTAAGTTGGGCAAGTTCTCCTATTGTGACAGGAATTTGTCCCTCCAGTTTATTATCAAAAAAGCTCAAGTAGCGTAGTTCTGAAAATAAATTTGCATCAAAAACCTCTGGGAGATTTCCTGTAAGATTACGTTTCGATAAATCTAATTCTCTTACTTTATTTCCTCTTAGTGTTACACCTTCCCAAGTAGCAACTGGATTATTTAAGTTCCAAGGGTTTATCCAATTTGTTCCTCCTGTTTGGTCGTGAATTTCTACTAATGCTAATGAATCAAATATATCTACAAAACCTTCTACATTTAGGCTAATTGTATGACGTTGCAAAATCAGTTGTGTAGCTTGTGTATTTGTTATTCTACAATAATATGCTCCTGCATCATTTGGAGTTACATTTGTGACTGTTAGAGTAGAATTTGTTTGTCCTGCCAAAATTGTATTGTCCTTAAACCATTGATAGCGATTAAAATTCCCAGCAGTTTCTGAATAAAATGTAACTGATTCACCTTGTAGAATAGTAGTGTCTTTTGGAGCATAGATTTTTGCTTGAGGAGAATATATAAAGGAAGGAATTATATTGATAAAGCCTTCTGCTGACCCAAAATCTAATCTATTACTTCCAATATTCATCTGAAAATTAGATTCATTGATTCTAGAAAAATTACGAACTGAATTAGGAAGTGTTCCTGTTAAATTATTATCATTTAGATTTAATGTAACAACAGAACCATAAGCTATCTCAACACCTTGCCAAGTAGAAACTGGAGTAGTCAAATCCCACGAAACAAACCAATTATCTCCTCCAGTTCTATTATAAATATCGACTAAAATAAGCGAGTCGTTTCTGCCAATATAATAAGGCTCATTTGCACCTGTCATGTAAATATAACCTAACTGACCAGAAAAAGTATCATTCCCAATTTGAGGAGAAACAATTGCTTCACCTAGTACACCAAAGTTTTGAAAGTTACCCGAACTGCTTGCTCCTCCTCCTCCAGATACTACACTAGCAGGTTGTTGGAATGTGTTTTGAGAATAACAAAAGTCAATATGTACACAAAAAGTAAAAAAAATGAGGAGATAAATCCTGTAAATAGTAGATGTGTTCATAAAATAATAGAAATAAAATGATAGTAAAAAAATAGATAGAGAAAGAAAGCATACCAATTATATATAATAAAATCTATTTGGCTCTTCCGACAATTTAGCGAAATTATAAAAGGGTGTGCGTTCGTTTTAGCTTCGCTGAGGGTTACACCGTTCTCAAAAACGAATGAAACGCTTCTGAGGAAGCGTTTTTTTCAGTTCTGAGGAACTGAACACACAATGTTTCGCTAAAAAGTCGGAAGAGCCATCTATTTTAGTTCTGATAACGTACAATATCTTTTATAGGTTACTGTTCTAAAAGCGAACTGTTTTGATATAATGTATAGAGTATATAAATATAGTTTGTATTGGTATATATTTAGAAAGAAAATATTTGTTAACTTATATTATAAAAAAATAATAACTAAAAAGCACAATTATTTAATATAAGTAATAAATGTATAGACTTTGATGCAAATTTTAATTGTGACAAATTTACATAAAAAATGAAGTCTTATTCTTTTTCCAAATCAGAATTATTACCGTTTTCAGAAGGGTCTTCTAATTTTGGTAATTTTTTTTCTGTATCTATTTTAGTAACTTGATTTTCAGATTTTTGTTTGGGTAATTTAATCTTTATGATGTTTTTTTTGCTTTCCAAAGACTTTTGAGTTTCATTTGTTGGCTTATTTGAATTTGTAGATTTGGGAATTTTTATCTTGATTATTTTTTTTTGCTCAATTTTTGGTTCTTGCTTCTCTTTTTCTTTTTTTGCTTCATTTTGAGAAGATAGATTTTGGTTTTCTGTGGATTGCTTTTTTATAGGTAATTTTATCTTAATTGGTTTTATCTTAGCTTTATCGCTTGTGTTTTTCTCTTCTTTTTGTTGTTCTGTTTTTAATGGGGCAGCAATTTTTTTAATTTTAATAGTAGGTTTTTTAATTGCTTTATCTTCTTCTGACTGAACTGTTGGAGTTATTTTTATTTTTTGAGCAGGTTTAGAAATAGTTGTTTTGACTACTTTTTTAATTGTCTTTTCAGCTTGAAAATCGTCCCATTCTCTTTGTTTTTGAGTCGCTTCTTCTTGAGTAAGATTTCCAAATTCATAATTCATCTTAGTTATATCAGTTTCACTAAAATCAAATTCTTTGGTCATGGTTAGGCATTCTGTCGGACAAACAACTGTACACAATCCACAAAAACAACATTTTGCCATATCAATATCAAACTTGGCAGCATAAAAACGAATAGGCGAACCATCAGAAGCTCTTCCCACTTGCTCAGTTCCACGAATAGCATCAATTTCGATGCAATTTACAGGACACACTTCCACACATTTGTTACAGACAATACAATCCTCAATTTCATTATGCAGTTTATATCTTCCGTTATCAGGAATCGGCATCATCTCGTGAGGATACAAATTTGTTACAACTCCTAGATTTGAACTATAAGTAGCATCAAAAGGTTGATTTTTGGCAGCATTTGCATTTCCACTTGTGTTGTTTTCTGTTTTAGCTAAACTTTGTATAGATTTTTGAAAATGCTCCCATGTCATACTCAAACCTTTTGCTGTTGTTTGAGTGGCTTCTTTTAGGTCTTTCCAGTAGGTGTTTTTGCTTTCTTTGCTCATTTTTAAGATTATCTTATTATTTATTCTGGTGGTGTTGTAAAAAGTAGGATAGGTTTATTTGTCGTTGGCAGAGACACTTACAACAGCTAAGTATTGTCATTCTTGGTGTTCTCCCCGTGTTTTCCCCAACGATAATTTACCAAAAAAATAAAACATGATATAAAATATCATACTTTGTGAAATAGCCTTTTTATTCTAATATGACTGTTTGTTTCTTTTTGATGTTTATATTTTTGAAAAATTTGTATAACTGCCAAACAAGAGGAGTAAGCCAAATAATAAAAAACAAGATATAAAATAGAGGTGTGTCTATTAAATCACCGAAAGGCACTACAAAAATAAGTAATAGTACCGTCCACCAAAAGAAGAAATTAGTAATTAAATTTAATTTGTCTTTTTGCTTAAATGCAACAAAAATAGTAAATATATATAAAATAAAGATATAAAACAGTAATAAAAAGCTAGAAATTATAAGGAAATAATTTGAACCTCCTCCAGTTCCTCCATTTAGTTCTATAACTACTCCCACCAAAAAGAAACCTCCTAGGATAATAGCAGGAATGTACATTTTCAAAATAGTTAGGCTATATTTGGCTTTTTGATAGGTATATAATACATATTGATGAATTAAAGTTCTTAAAAGATAGATAAACGGAAAAATTAATAAAACAAAATAAGTAGATAAATCACTTTCAAAGGATAATTTTGTTATAGAAAAAACAATAAAAAATGAAATTGTGGAAACTAAAATTCCTATCCAATCAGCAAAATAGTTGAAGTTGCGTTGAGAAAATTCTTTAGCTGCTTTTTCAGTGGCAAACCACGTAATACCTACCACTAACCATATAAAAATATTTACTCCTCCAAAAGCCTTAGAAAGCGTATTGGTAAAGCCTTCAGCACGATTTGTATAATGAAATAGTAAGAGTAAAAATATAGCTAAAAAAACAGTTACTATTGTATAAAGAATGCCATTGAAGTAGAGTTTTCCTTTTAAATATTGTATTCCAAAAAATGCTCCTGCAATAATTAAAGAAATTCCAGAAGAAAATGCCACAGGAATAATATAATTATCCGTCATAATAAAGAAAAACCATCCTACTCCAATAAAGAAACCAACAAATAAGTAAATAATAATTTTGAAATATTTTTGCGCCAAAAAGAGCATATTCATATAGTTTAATACCAAAATACTCATTAAAAAGACAGTCAAAAATAAAATTCCTTTAGCTATCATATCAGCTACCTCTGCTGGTACTTGTCTATAATCATCTAATTTAGCTACTTGATAATGTATTTTTTCTTCAGCAGACAAGGGAGGTATTTTTTCTAAAGTAGATTGTATTTTACTAGGAAAAGCAAAAATATAGGCTGTATTATAATTGTAAGCTACTGCATAATTAGAGTCAAGGTATGAAAAACGAGTGTATTTAGGAAAGCCATAAGTGATAATAGTAGAATCCTTCTTTTTATCTTTTACGAGTCTCCAAGCATCATCTTCGTCATTTATCAAAACATGCTCTTCAAGTATAAAACTTGTCTTTCTATCAATAATAGTTTTCTCAAGGTACTTTATTCCTCTTTTTTGTTGCCATATATTTTTTATCTTTTTATAGAGTTTGTCTTGAGAATCCCAATCAATATCATTTCCATTATAATAACTGATTTTGTTTCCTAATGTATCGAAAAGTGTAAATCCTGTTGGGTAATAATCTGTATTTATTCCTCCTTCTATTGCTACACTAAAAAGACTATCATTCAATTCTATAAAACTTAGCTTAATGTCTTGTTGTGTTATGTTATCTTTTCGAATAGTTCTGATTTTATTGCCGTTTTTGTCAAAAGAAATAATTTTATCATCATCAGAATGAGTTATGATATAATTTCCATCATCTGATATGGCTACAAAACAAGGTTCTATAATATTTTGATGATGAGTATAATCTCCCTCTAATTCTGCATTTAATAGAGAAAGGTTATTAATTTTGCTTTGATAGTCATTTGATTTATTATCTGTAATAGTTTTGATAAACTGTCCCTGTCCATTAAACAAACTTAACCCATCATGACCCACTGTAATAAAACGAGATTTATTTGTAGCCCAAACGACTGATAGTATAGAATCCTCTGCTTTTAGTTCTGTAAAAATAGGCTCATCAGTAGGAAAAATATTTGCGTCTTCTATTATATGATATAGGTTTTTTACTGCTACTAATGAAACTTTTTCATTTACTTTATAGGCTTCATGGGCAAGTTGTAAGGCTCTATCAGGCGAAGTTTCTAACATATCCTTAGACTCAAAAACTAAATTTTTGATAGCTAACTCTTGTTGATGTTTGTAGGATTTGTACCACTGAGAACCTGCAAGCATTGCCACAGCCAATATAATTGCTACTGCTGCAATAGCAATTTGCTTGTTTCTTTCAATAGCTCGTTTAACTTTTCCCTCTTGATTTAGGCTTTCTTTTAGAAACTCTTCTTGCAGTTGAGTAACTAAAGGAATTTTTTGATTTTCTTTTGCTCCTTCTATCCATTCATTTGCAAGTAGCAGCTCATTTCCACGCAATAAAAAATCATTGTTTTTATCAAAATAAGCCCATTCCATTGCTTCATTTTGCCACTTTGTATGTGCTTGTACGTGTTCTCTATCTGTATCAAGGGTGCGCAAAATTTCGGTAAACTGATTATCAAATTTTGTAGTATTTGTTCTAAAATCTATCCATTGAACAGCCGAAAGTGCCCCATGTAATTCGTCCGTATTTATTTCTCTATATAATAAAGTGACAAAACGCTTTCCTAATTTTTGAGCATATTCTACCTCGTCAGCACAATAAGGCGATAAAATAGATTCAGGCGAAAGAATAAAGACTATATTATCAGCATTTTGTATTCCTTCATAAATTTCTTTTTGAAAATCTGCTCCTGATGCAATGCTTTCTTGGTCAAACCATGTTGTTTTTCCTGCAATCTGTAAACTCTCATTTAGCTTTCTGGCAATATCTCCATCTGTTCTAGAATATGAAACAAACACATCTGTTCGCTCAGAACTACTTTTGGCTTGACTTTCCTTTATAAAATCTTCGTGAATAGATAGAGGCAATTGTGTTTCTCTTTTTTGACCAATCTTTAGCCATATTTTAGCTTGTTCTAAGTTATGTCCACGCAAAAGCATAGAAGCATTTTTATCTTGACGCTCCCATTTTAAAGCCTGCGTAAGCAAAATTTTATGACGCTCTATATATTCTTTGTCGTTGTCAAGAATTTCTAAAAGCTCATCTATATCTTTTTCAAAATCAGTTTTTTCATTTTTAGAAAGAGTTATACCCTCCCTATTATCTGTCAAATCTATGTATTGAATATCTTTCAAAATGAGAGGAAACTCACTTTCATCTATTTTTTCTAAACGTAAAGGAATAATTCTCTTATTCAAAGAAATAGCGTATTCCAATTCTTCTATACAATATTTTGACTCCAAAGATTCTTTTGTAATCAGAAAAATTAAATTATCAGCTCCTTCTACTCCTTTTTTGATAGCTTTATGAAAATCAACACCTGAATTTAGGTCGTTTACGTGTGTCCAAGAGGTATATCCATACAAAGCAAGCATATAAATAACTTGCCCTCTTGTCACGCTGTTGCCTTCTTTTTCTTTTTCGGCAGAAGCAATAAAAACATCCGTTTGAAGGTTATTTGCATTCTTTTTCGCTTCTGAAATAAAACGAGCATGTAAATCAGAAGGAAAACAAGGAGGTTGAGTAGAATCAAAACGATTAAATAGCCATTCTTCAGCTTGTTTTCTTTCATTGGCTACCAATAAGTGCATCGAATTATGATGATTCTTTTCCCATTCAATGGCTCTAAAAAGAATTTCTGTATGCCTTTGTACATATTCTTTTTCCTGCTCTAATAAAGAAAGCACACCTTTAAAGCCTGTATCAAAATCATCAATGTTTTCATATTCTGTTTGGTCTTTATTTTCTTCCCATTTTTGACGCATATACACCCAATTTATTTTTCCAATAGCAGGGTGCATCCTGTCCCAAACTTCTTTTGTAGTAGGTTCGATATGAAGAATTGGAATAATTCGTTTTCCTCTTTTTAGAGCCAAATCAATTTCTTTTCGGCAATAAGGAGATTTTACAGCATGAGGAGCAATCACAAAAATAAAGTTGTGAGCCGTTTCTATACCTTCATCGATTTGATGTTGAAAATCTACACCTAAAGGAATGTTATTTTGGTCAAACCAAACTTTATAGCCCTTTTCAGTAAGCTGTTCGCATAATTTAGTAGCAAAAGCCTTTGATTCGGCTCTTCCATACGAAATAAAAACATCATTAAAACGAGTATCTAGGCTATCTTCTAATTTATCTAAAGTAGTTGGAGGAGTAATATTGCTCATAAGTAAGTTTTGTTTTTTTTGAAAATACTCACTTTTGAGAAAGAAAACAATGAGTTTATCGAAAAAAAGCTTCTAATCGGTCATTTTCTTGATAACTAAACTTTTATCAATATCTTTTACTTCTCCTTCTTCACAATAAAAAACTCGTGCAGGGTGTTTTTTTAAGAAATTGTGATGATGTGTTGCCATCAGAACGGCTGTTCCTGTTTTATTGATTTCAACAAAAACATTCAAAATATCATTTGCAATAGTTGGGTCAAGATTTCCTGTGGGTTCGTCTGCCAAAACAATCAAAGGGTCGTTGAGTAATGCCCTAGCAATGGCGACACGTTGCTGCTCTCCTCCTGAAAGCTGATGAGGCATTTTGTACATAAGTTCGTCAATACCTACTTGTTTCAAAATTTGGTCTATTCGGTGCTGAATGGCTACTTTATCTGTCCAACCTGTTGCCTGCATTACAAATGCTAGATTTTCAAAAACACTACGGTCTGTAAATAATTGAAAATCTTGAAAAACAATTCCTATTTTTCGTCTAAGAAACGGAATTTCAGAAGACTCTAAATGATTGACACGATAGCCAGCCACTACAATTTCTCCATTTTCGACAGGCAAATCAGCATACAACGCCTTCAAAATAGTAGATTTTCCACTTCCTGTTTTTCCTATTAAATAAACAAATTCGCCACTAGCTACTTCCAAATTCACATTTTGAAAAATAGTTCGACTTTCTTGTGCTAAAAGCACTTCTTGCATACTGGCTACTGAAAAAGGTTTTGTCATTTTTTTTAGAGATTGCAACTTTTCCCACGATTAAAATCGTGGGTTTCGTTTTTTATAGTCTATTTTTATTTAAACACTTACTTAACAACTGATATTGCACAGTCAAAAAAATGAAATCCATAATGGGAAAACAAAATTTGCTGTTTTCTATCTTTCTCTACCTGTCTTCCCACGATTAAAATCGTGGGTTTGTTATAACAGTAAAAAACTTTTATTTATTTGCTAGACGTTTTACCCATTTATCATCTAGTATAAGTCCATGTAGTTCTACAAAACGCTCAAACTCCTCTTTAAAATTAATGTTCTGATGATGCAGTTCTTGGTTTTTGATATATTCTTTTACTTTTTCTATGCCTGATTCACTAACAGAAAAAGCACCATAACCTACTTGCCAACTAAATTTATCCTCTGTTAGATTTTGCTGATTAATTTGATAGGACGTTCCTCCCTTTACTTGCTTTATAACTTCGGCTATATTTTTATTTTTGTTCAAGAGAAATAAAATATGCACATGGTTTGGCATTCCATTGATAGCCAATAAAGGACAGTCTAACACTTTCAATTCGTTTATAATTAAGTTATAAACTTAATTTTTTAGATTTGGTAGAATTACATCTTCTCTATTTTTTGTGCCAAATACTGCATGTATCCAGATTCTTGTGTAAGAATGTGCCATTTTTTTTTGAGTTGTTCATCTTTACCTATAACTAAAGGTATGGGTTTTATTCGACGAAACCCACGATTTTAATCGTGGGCTAGAAGTTAAATCTTCACAGAAGTTACCATTTTTGTAGCGTGTTCTTGCCAGTAGGTATAATCTGTTCCAGTAACGCTAAAATTAACGATAAGCACTTTTCCGTTATAAACACTGTACAAAACTTGATGATAACGAGATTTTCCACCTTTGTTAATAATAGCATTTGGGTCTTCTGGAATTGCTCCAATAAACTCAAACAAAACACCTTCTCGGTCTCCAATATTGATAATTTCACCTTCATTTAAGAATTTTATTTTCTCATAAAACGAATTTGCAATCGCTCCTTTATAAAAACCTTTCAAAAGTTCCATATTCATTTCACTTTCCAAGCCTACTTCTCCCCACTCAAAAATACTTGAGTTGATGCCTAATTCAGCTTTTCGGTCTGGACTTCTAAAAATAGCTAAAGGTCTCTTTGGAGTAAAATATTTTGTTGCAATTTCTTCATCAGACATTTCTACAAAATTATCAGGAATTAGAAGAGTTACACCTTCGCCAATTCGTTTTCTTTTGTATTTATCAGGCATTTGTCCTGCAAAATTGAATGCTGAAAAAATGATTAATAATAAGAAAGCAAATGAAGTTGTTTTTAATGCGTTTTCTTTAATTGTTTTAGTGTTTCTAATTTTCATAGTTGATTTTAATAATGATTTTGATAGGAAATAATTTGATTATATGGAATCTATAATCAAATTATTGTGCCAAAACGAAATCAAATCTAATTCTAGTCTTTTATCGCTTTTAATTTTGTTTTTCTACTCTTACCTTTTCAGCAGCCGTTTTATTCATTCCAAACCAAGCAAAAAATAAGAGTAACCAACCTACTAAAAGTACCAAAACTATAGTGGATAAAATAGAAGCATCGAAAGGAAATTTAGGAGTTGCGCCATTTTCAATCTGAATAGCCACTAAATAAATCATTATGAAAAGATTGATAAAAATTCCTACTCCTTTTATCCAAAGTTTGAAATTATTGAGAAGCATACGACGTGTAGTCTGATTTTTTGCCCAAAAATTACGTTTCGGAATTGGCAAAAACTTTTCAGGTAAGGTAGGAATAACAGTTCCTAAAATCAGAAGAATTCCATTAAAAACAACAATGGCAGCTAAAAAAAGATAGAAAAAACCATTTTTGCTAAGATTAAAAACGCCTCCTACATCATCAATTTTTATAGTAACAGGAGGTTGAAGAATTACATTTTCATATAAAAGAACACCCATCACAGCAAGCATAGAGAGCATCCAAATAAATTTTATAAACTTTATCATATAGCTAAACCAATTACGAATTACGAATTAAAAATTACGAATTAAAAGTTAGTAGAACCAACATAATTAATTTGTAATAAAAGGATTTATTGTATTAAAAATCTATTTTATAAATGAGAAAAAGTAGAGATTGACTATTTTATCTAATCATAAAGCAAAATAAATTAGTAAATTGAGCCACAAAGGTACTAAGAAAGAACAATACTTATGGCTATCAATTACAAAATTACTTTATTTTAAATCTCTACCTTTATGCAAAAAGAATTCTCTTATTGGTTTTGTTTGTTTTTTGTTCTGTTTGCTTTTATTTTTTGTAGTTGTGATTGTCATACAGAGGCAAATGGAATTGTGATGGATAGCCAAACCAAACAACCTTTAGAAAATGTAGAGGTAAGTATTTATTTATCAATGATTCATAAAGACAGCCTAAAAACTCCAATTTTTACAGATAAAAATGGAATTTACAAACTTGCACACGACTATTGTAGCGATTATATGATAGATTTTTATAAAGAAGGTTATGTGAGCTGGACAGCATCTGTCAAGGAGAATGATACAATTTATTTAGAAACTTATGTCGATAATGAAGAATATTAAATATATAGGTTGCTTCTACCATTTAGCATACCTATTTTTGCTTTTAAATTTAACTTTTTTTGAAAAAATTTGTATTTCTACTAGAATCAATCTAATTTAAGTGTTTTATTTTTTACTCTTTCTTTGGTCATTTTATAGCTATTTTTCAAAATGAAAAAGCACAACAAAAATAAATGTATGAAAAAATTTACCTCTCAAAATAAACTGTTTTTTATTTTCTTACTCTTTATAGTGTGTCTATTTTTTATTCCTCAAAATAGCTTTGCTCAAAATTTAGAAACACAGTACAAATCAGCTATTAATAAAGGACGTCCAAATAAAGCAGGAAAACTAGCTTATCAAATAGCACAAGGCTATTATAGAGAAGGAAATACAAGACAAGCTATTGATTATCTAAATGAGGCTGTTAGATATTCAGCTTCTGTAAAAGATTATGATAATTTGGGTAAAACGTATTCTTTATTAGGAGGAGTTTATAAAGGTCAAAAAAATTATGATTTAGCTATTCAGAATTATGAAAAAGCATCAAAAGTCTATGATAGGTTAGGAGACAAGAAGAAAGTTGCCAGTTCTTATTATTTAGGAGGGATTATGTATGCTGAGACAAAACAATATAATAGAGCCATTTACAATTTTGAAGAAACAATACGTATTGCAAGACAAGCAAATGATGCAAAACTAATTTTACAAAGTACTGAATATTTATCAAAAGTACATAGAGCAAAAGGAGATTATTCGAATGCTCAACTATATGCAAACCTGACTGAAAAAATCAGAAATCCTGCCGAAGAAGTAATTAATTTAGAAGAGAAAAAAGATAAAGTGTTAGAAGATTCATTGAATTTCTCACCTACAGAATTAAAACAAAAAAAGGAAGAAGTTGCTGTACTTACTAATAAACAAAAACTCATTACCCAAGAACAAATAGATGCCTTATTAGCAGAAAATACCATAAAGGCAGATAGTTTAAAAGAAGTTTTTGCCCACATTGAGGCTTTAGAAACAGAAAAAAAAGCAGGTGAAAAGTTATTTATGTTTATTGTTAGTGGTGTGGCTTTAATTGCTGTTCTATTAATTGTTTTTATCATTATCCAAAGTAATACAGTAAGAGCAAAGAAAAAAGCAAATAAAGAACTTGCTACAGCAAACCACGAATTAGAAGCTAAAAATGAAGAAATTGAGCAGCAAAAAGAGATGATAGAACGAGAAAAAGAACGTTCGGAAGCATTACTCTTAAACATCCTTCCACGAGAAGTAGCCGAAGAACTCAAACATAATGTAGAACTCAAACCACGTTCTTACGACCAAGTAACTGTTATTTTTACCGATTTTAAAGGTTTTACAAAGGCTGCTGAGTTGCTTAGCCCAGAAGAACTTATTAATGAACTTGCAGAATGTTTTTCTGAATTTGATACCATTTGTGAACGTTGGAATTTGGAACGAATCAAGACAATTGGCGATGCTTATATGTGTGCTGGTGGTGTTCCGACTCCAAACTATACTAATCCTGTTGATGCAGTAAGTGCTGCTATGGAAATGCAAGAAGTCATCGAACAACTAAAACAAAAGAAAATTTTGCAAGGAAAACCCTATTTTGATATGCGTTTGGGTATTCATACAGGTGCAGTGGTGGCTGGTGTCGTGGGTAAAAAACGCTTTGCCTATGATATTTGGGGAGATACAGTTAATTTAGCTGCCCGAATGGAATCTAGTGGAGAAATAGGCAGAGTAAATATTTCAGAATATACGTATTCGCTTGTTAGAGATTATTTTTTCTGTTCCTATCGTGGAAAAATTCAGGCTAAAAATAAAGGAGAAGTAGATATGTATTTTGTCGTTTCTAAATTCTAACAAAACTGAATTCTTAAACAAAATTTATTTAGACGGTTTCAATAAAACTATTCATTCAAAAGAACTTTTAAGAAAATTCTATCCAAAAAACAGAGCATTTATTATGAAAAAAAAGTACCTTATTCTTATTGTTTCACTTATTTTGTTGCTTTTTGTTCCTTACGACTGGGGAAAAGCACAAAATTATAATCGTCGTCAAGTAATTTCTAAAATTAGAGATTATGAGGTGAAACGAAAACGAGCTTTAAAAAATGGTGATTACAAAACAGCAATTAGTTTGAGTTGGCAAATTGCTGAAAGCTATCATCTTATCAAACAAACAGGTTTGATGGTGCGCTATTACGAACGTGCAATTTATGCAGCCGAAAAGCAAAATGACAAACTCTTAGAAGCAAGAAGTCACGAAAAATTAGGGGATAAATATGAAATGCCTGATTATTTTACCAAAAAGAATAGTCAATATCAAGAAGCTGCAACTCTTTATAATGAAATAAATGAATTTGAAAAAGAAGGAAATGTTCTTCGAAAAATTGTCAAAATCACTCATAAAGAAAGAGATTATGAAAATCTAATTCCGACAGCAGAGCTACTTTTATCAAAACCTGATACATTTCAAGTTACTCGTCAGGATAGAATAAACCTTTCTACTGTTCTGATGGAAGCACATACAAAACAAGGAAGCGAAGAAAAAGTAAAGCTCTTTGAACTTATGTGGGAACAAGCACGCAACCAAAAACCTGACCCAAGAGATAAAAAACGAGAGTTAGCTGAGGCGATGCAGATTGACCCAATGCTTCTTTCTCAAAGAGAATTGGAATTTTTACGTACCCAAAAGAAAGAACTAACATTAGATATAGATTCTCAAAAATATGTCATTGAAAAACAAGGCTTAGAGCTTCAACTTAAAAACCTTGATTTAAAAATTAAAGAATCTGACCGTCAGAAACAAGAAGCCATTGCAAAAGAACAAAAAGCAGAAGCTGAAAAACAAAAAGCAGAAGCTGCCACTCAACGAGCAAGAAACAATCAATTTTTAATAGGTCTGATTGGAGGTGGAATTGTTCTTCTTCTTTCTGTAATTGCTTTTGTTCAGAAGTTTAATAGTAACCGTAAACTCAATTCTAAAAACAAAGAAATTGAATTAGAACGTCAAAAATCAGATACACTTTTGCTCAATATTCTCCCAGAAGAAACAGCACAAGAACTCAAAGAAACAGGACATGCACAACCACATTCTTACGAACTTGTGACAGTTATGTTTACAGATTTTAAAGGCTTTACGCAAATTTCTGAAAAACTATCACCTGAAGATTTAGTCAAGAAGTTAGAATATTGCTTTACAGAATTTGATAAGATTTGTGAGAATAATAACCTTGAAAAAATCAAAACCATAGGCGATGCCTATATGTGTGCTGGTGGTGTTCCTGTTGCTAATACTTCCAACCCAAAAGATGCCGTAAAAGCAGGATTAGAAATGCAAAAGTTTATGAAAGAATGGAAAGATTATCAAGAAAAATTAGGAGAACCAACTTTCGAACTTCGTTTGGGGATTCATACAGGTTCTGTTGTAGCTGGCGTTATTGGTAAAAATAAGTTTGCGTATGACATTTGGGGAGATGCTGTAAACTTAGCTGCAAGAATGGAATCTAGTGGACAAGTAGGAAAAGTAAATATTTCTGAAACAACGTACAATCATATCAAAAATGATTTTGAGTGTGAGTATAGAGGAAAAATTACAGCAAAAAATAAAGGTGAAATTGATATGTACTTTGTAGAGTCATCAGTTATCAGTTAAATATTTATAACCGTCGTTGAGGCTTTGCCGTCAACGAGGTTTCAAACATAATCCTCAACGACGGCAAAGCCTCGTTGACGGTTGAAAAGCAGAATAATTTAGAGCATAAATTTCAATTATATGTTGGTAAAAAAATTGAGTGTCAGTACAGGAATTTTTTGGGTAGAAGTACCAAAAGCAAATGTTTTTATGCTTTGTGGCTGTCCTGCTGATGCTGTCAAACATTTGAAAAAACGTGGGCTTATCGAAACTATCGATAAAAAAATAGACAAAAAAATAGTTTCCTACGAATCGGGACCTAACTGTATTTTACTTTCCGAAGTACTGATGCAAAATGGTAGTTTTTCTAATTTGATAGAATTTCCTGCAATGCAGATGCTTTATTTGCAAGGAATGGGAATCCCGAATCACCCAAATAATACAGGAATCCGTCCGATGATTATAGGAACAGATGAGCAAATTGAAGCTCAAATGAAATATTTTTATCGTGGAAATTATGGTTTGATAAATAAAGAAGAATACGAAGCAGCAGGAGTAACTGGCGAAACTGCCGAGCAAATGATGCGTATAAAACTCAATTTTGCGTTTGGAAAAATCAATCCGACTGATGCAATTTTAGATAAAAGAGTTATCAAAGAAAATGACGAAGAAGTAATAGAAGATAATAAAACTGAAATCCGAAATGGTGTTTTTATTGAGCGAAAAGATTTTAATGTTTATGAGATTAGTTATCAAAATGAAAGTGTTGAAGTAAATCTGAATTTGGGTGCAGAAGACCGTTATGAAGCTCCTTATCAACTTGGTTATCATTATTTGAATAGAGAATATTTTGCTGTGGTGCATTCTGGCGAGGGCGACGGTTGGGACATCAATCGTCCTTGTATGGCAAGTATTCTGATTTTTCAAGGAAAAATTTATTTAGTAGATGCAGGTCCTAATATTCTTACAAGCCTAAATTATTTAGGAATTAGTGTCAATGAAATTGAAGGTATCTTTCATACACATGCTCACGACGACCATTTTGCAGGACTTACTACGCTTATCCGAACCGACAGACGTTTTAAATATTATGCAACGCCTTTGGTTCGTTCTGCCATTACCAAAAAATTATGTGCTTTGATGTCTATTGCAGAAAATAATTTTTCTAACTTTTTTGATATTCACGACCTTAATTTTGATGAATGGAACGATGTCGACGGACTGGAAGTAATGCCGTTGTATTCTCCTCATCCTGTCGAAACGAATTTATTTTATTTTAGAGCAAAATGGAAAGATACGTATAAAACCTATGGACATTTAGCCGATGTAGTTTCTTTTGATGTCTTCAAAAAAATGACAGAAAGAACCGATAATTTGCAGGTTTCGCAGGAATGGTACGACAAAATCACACAAAATTATTTGATTCCGTCAAACCTCAAAAAAATTGATATTGGTGGTGGAATGATTCACGGACAAGCAGAAGATTACCGAAAAGATGAATCGAAGAAAATCGTTTTGGCGCATACACACAAACCACTCACTTTCAAAGAGCGTGAAATTGGTTCTTCGGCAGCCTTTGGAATGATTGATACGCTTATCCCTGCTAGTCATGATTATTTATTTGATTTTGCTAGTAAGTATTTGCAGTTTTATTTTCCTAGCGCACCCCAACACGAAGTCAATTATTTGCTCAATCATTCCGTTAGGCATTTTAATGCAGGAACAATTTTATTCAAAAAAGGACAAAATAGTGAGTATGTTTATTTGCTGATTACGGGTTCGGTAGAGTTTATCGATTCGCAGCGTGGCAACCAACACGTTTTGCCAGCAGGTTCTTTGATAGGTTTTTATTCGGGTTATTTGGGTGGAAAAGCTCTTGAAACCTACCGAGCAGCCAGTAATATTACCGTTATTCAAATTCCTCTACAATCGTATCACGATTTTGTGGATAGAAATGATTTGTACAGCGAACTCAAACGAGTAGAAAAAAATATTTTGTTTTTGGAAAACACATGGCTTTTTGGAGAAGTAGTTTCGTTTCCCATCTTGACACGTTTAGCTAAAGCCATGACACAAGTTAAAGGAGAAAAAATAGAATTATCTCAAAAGTACATTCTCTATCTTATCCAAGAAGGCAGCATAACCATAAAACGAAACGGCAGAAAAGTAGAAACCCTACAAAAAGGCGATTTCTTTGGTGCAAACGACATTTTAGATGCTGAAAACTGGGAAGAAAACACAGAAAAATACAGCATTTCAGTTTCAAAAGACACTTCTCTTTTTGCCATTGCAGCCGATTTGATACAAGAAATTCCTATTGTCTATTGGAAGGTTATTGAAACGTATGAGAAGAGGTTTAGGAGGGTTTAATATTTTTTGTTTTATATATCTCATAAAAAAGTCTATTATTTAAACTTGTAAGAATAATCATTTCATTTTTAGAATCTATTAAATTTCTATAGTCATGAACACTCAAAAAAAACTATTTGGTAAAATATATCATCCAGAAAAATCAGATGAGATTATAGAAGGTGTTTGGCTAGAAATTACTGACAATGATATAAGAATTCAAGTTCCTAACTTTACATTTAGACAGAATAAATGGGAAGTAATAAAGGGAGAGTTTACTGGACTTGATAAAGTTTCTTTTATTGATGTTTACCCTAATGGTGATAGCTCTGGAGCAGGTGGTTCTTTTGATAATTTATCAGTGTCATTCCTTCTGAAAGGTGTACATATAGATATAAAGAATCAATTAAATCTAACTAAGTTTACTATTTTTTCTAAAGAACTAACTAAGTGGGTAAGAACGCTTCCCATAAATAATAAAAAAGAAGAAGACAAATTAATTTTTGAAATTCCTCAAACACAACAAATTATACAACTAAATTCTTCTTATCAAGGTAAAGATGTATCACTATCTTTATATACTGGCTATGATAAGTATTGGGGAACTATGGACTATGCAATAAAAGTGGATAAAGTGGCATACTTTGAAGTTCACTTTAAGGGTAAGAATAAGTGGACATTTACAGATATTTTTCAGCTTACTATTCTATTAGAAAATTTCATTTTATTCGTTATTCACGCTAACCCTCAAATTTTTGAAACTCACATTTTCTATGAAAAAGAGCTTAGTAATAAAGTCGATTCTACTACAGTTTTTTCAGATACAGATGAAGGAGGCTCTGAACTTGTAAGAAGAAGCTCAAGAGCATTCAAACCTAGTTATAGTTTTACCTTTACGTATGGAGATATTGAACCGTTTATTAAAATAATACTCAATAAGTGGCTAAGTGAATCTAAACTTCATCCTATCATTACACTACTTCAATCACATAATTATAATAGCAGTTTACCCTCATCTACTTACTTTTTTAACATGTGTTCTGCTATAGAAGCTTTGCATACTAACCTTTTGAAAGATAGGTTTCAAGAGACATCTGATAAAAAGAAACAGGAAATGAAAAAGCAAAGAAATGCTATAAAAAAGCTGATAGATGATGATAATTTAAAGGCGTTTTTTATTGAAAAAGCAGGATACTGGAGTAAATTAAGTTTACGAGAGAGAATTAGTTCATGGAAGGAAGAACTAGAAAAAATAACTAAGAGTGTTTTTATCAATACTGTATATTCATCTATAGATGACTTAATTGATATGATTGTAAAAACTAGAAATGATATTGCACACAATGGTTTATGGAATAAGCGTATTGAAAATGAGTTTGACTTGTATTTAGTTAGTAAATCATTAGAATTGCTTTTAAAATATGAAATAGCAATATTTATAGGTTATCCAAAGGACAAATGTGAAAGGTTATTAGAGAAGTCAAATAAAATTCTAGTCCATTTAAGAGATATAAATGCTTAGAAATGATACTCCATTAATAAATATCAAAAGAAGACATATCAACTCTTTTAATTAACAATTATAACAAGATGGAAAAGGAAAAAGCAATAGAGATACTTACAGAACTCAAAGAAAAAATTAATGCTGATGATTTTCTTATTGATGATTGGAAAAGATTGGCGAATAGCTCTATTGAAAAAATATTTGTTATATCCTTTCCTAAAAAACAAGTAAGTATAGGGGCGATAAAACCTACATGGAGTGGTGTAATTTTTTCTCCAAGAAATGAAGGACAAAAAAAACAAAACCAAGAAAACCAAGAGAAAAATTTAAAAATAGCCCAAGATAGACTTGCAAATTTGATAGATGAATTTATCCGTGAAATTAATACACATTCAATAGAATTTGATGAAAATGAAATATTAAAGCACTGTGAAAAAGAGTTAGATGAAGCTGAGAAAGAAATTCAATCATTAAAAGAGGAAAATATAAGAAAAATAGATGAAGCTAATGCAAAGAATCAATCACTAAAAGATGAAAACATACAAAAAATAAATGAAGCTAATGCAACAATTAAATCACTAAAAGATGAAAACACAAAAAAAATAAGTGAAGCTAATGCAACAATTAAATCACTAAAAGATGAAAATGAAGAACTTAAAAAGGAGATACCTAAGACTTTTTATCAAAAACTTCAAGATATTAATATTAATATTTATGCTTTACTAGGAGGTATTGGTGCAGTCATAGCATCAGGAGCAATTTTCTATGGTATAGGTAAAGATATAGGTTCAACAAGATATGAGAAAATTAAATATGATATGGAGGTAAAGATAGATTCTTTAAAACAAGATAGTCTAAGTTTAGCAAGTGACAACAAAAAGCTTAAAAATAGAATTGACAGCTTATATCAAGCTATACCAGTAAGAGACAGTTTGAAAAAAAAGAATTGAGGCGATAGTAACCCAGCTCTAGAAAACTATGGTAAAACCAAGCCTATCCTTTAGAAAAATTGTTAAAATTTATTCCGTTTCTATCGTATAGCGTTTTGTTTTTTACACAGGCAAAAATGCGTTGTATAATTTTATTTCGTAAGGCATTAATAACACTCATTTTATTCTTGCCTTCTGCTACTTTTCTTAGGTAATACTCTCTCATCTCCCCCTCTACTTTCATAGCAGATAAAGCGCACATGTGCAAGGCTGTTTTGAGGGTTTTATTAGCCATTTTTGATACTCTTGCCCTGCCTTTAAATTTCCCAGAAGAGTTTTCAAAAGGCACAACACCACAATAAGAAGCGAGTTGTTTGGCAGTATCAAATTTGGTAAAACCATCAGTAGCTACCAGTAACTGAATCGCTGTTACTTTTCCAACACCTACTACAGAAGTGGTGAGCCGATAGAGTTCTTTCAATTCAGCATCCTCTTGAATAATTTGATGCATCTGCTTTTCTATTTCTTCTATGCGAAGGCTAAAGTGTTCCAACGTTGTTTTAGAGCTTTCCTCTAGAAGCTGCTGAATAGACGCTTTGCTAAATTGGCTCTGCTCACCAACGTAAGTTTCTAGCTCCTGTCTGTGAGTAACTAGCTTTTTTCGTAGTGTCTGCAAGGTTTTTAGGGTTTCTAGTTCTTGAGTAGGAGGAATATATAAGTTCGCTTTGTCTTGAAAACGAAAGGCATAAGCTCCGATATTTTCAGCATCAGCTTTGTCATTTTTAAGCTTTTTGACACCCATAGAACGTTTAATTTGAATGGCATTTTCTACCCAAATGGCACAATTAAATTCCATCAAAGCAATGACAAGCCAGTTGATATACATTCCTGTATGTTCCATACAAAACAAACTTTTCTCTAGCTCATAAAGGTCTTGAAAAGAAAAAAGATAGGTCTGTATTGCGTTCAAATTGTTCTCAATGCGTTTATGATTTACTACTTCTCCTTCTTGAAGAATAGCAATATCTAAATGTTCTTTGCTCACATCAATGCCTATAAAATTTTGGTAAGTTTGCATAAATAAGTTAATTTAGAGTTACCTAATTTAAAAAGTGATTCATCGTATTCAATCAGACTTAAAACCTTATCTAATGAGTTTATTTTTAGGTCAATAAAAATACTCCGAAAACTATTTGAGTTTGAGATTGAATAAAGGTAGGAAGAGGCTGTTTCGAGAGATAGATTTTTATAGTCTGGCTCGGCTATAGGTTCTCTTCCTACTAGATGAATTCTTAAATACAAGATAAGAAATTACATCTATTTTATCTACTACAAACCTAAAGGCTCGGTTCAAGCCGAGTTAGGACTATGTATTCGGCATCTTGCCGTGCCTTTTGTATTTCCAAAGCAACCCAACACCATTTTTACAAAAAAAAGACGTAAATTTAGGAGAATTATTCTTGCCCTCGTTGGTCGTAGATTATTTTGTTGTTAAGCGTTGTCTATTGACTACGATTTATCATTTTTGCAAATCTTAAATTTGTGAGTGTAGTATTTTGTATTTACTTTCTTGCCGTGCCTTTTGTATTTTGTATTCTAGGTATATTTTGATGTTAAAGTAGTAGATTTTAGAAACTCAAAATACATGGCTGGAAGCCGAATACATATAAGTCACTCGGCAAAGCCAAGCGACAGCAATCTTCGTTTGTTGAGTAAATAATTGAAACAATGCACATTCACAAAATAGATTCTAAACTTTCAGAACATCAAAGTTTTCTAGCCCAAAATAGAAAAGACCCAATTACAGGGGATTCTATTTCAGATAGCGATGAAGTTGTTTTTTGTGTAGGTTGTAAATCTGTTTTTTTAAAAGATACGTGGGAGTATATAGGAAAAAGACATTGTGAGCAGTATGAAACATTATCTAAATTTCCTGTCCAAAAAGCGATACAAGTAAAGCTAGAGAATGATATTTTGTTTTATACTTCACTTCCAAAATTCATTTCAGGTCCAAAATTGGAGGAAATACAAGACAATATTCCTATTGAAACCAAGGAAAGCCCTTGGATTCAGACTTCTCAAAAAACTTTCCTTTACCAGCATATTATTCATAATCCTTTTATATATATGGGTAGTTTATTGTTTTGTGTTTTTATACTTCTTCCATTAGTAGTAGTAATTCCAAAAACCTTTTTTGCTTTTTACATTGCCCTTCTTGCTTTACTATTCATTTTTTTACTAAATATTCATCCACTATATCACTGGTACTTTGGACAAAAAATAAAATCTACTTATAAAAATTTTACGGATAATACATTTTACATTACTAAAAAATCAATCGGTTTTGTAAGTATACATGGATTTGAAGAATTTATTTTACCAGCAGCAAATATAACAAGTATCGTTTTTTACGAAAAAAATAATCTTTCTTCAAATAGTTATTGTATAGTTTATTATAAAATTAATGGCATCGGTACATCAATGAAATTTAATGTAGAATGCGAAATATTTCAGACTGGAACTATTCTTTTTTCTGCTCTCAATACTTTATCTAAAAGTCAAAATATTTCAGTAGAGATAGAAATTAATCAAGAAAATACGCTATATCACGTTCAGAAAATGATTGCTAATGGTAATTCTAACATTCGTATTTCTATTATTTAATAATGTCCCTCGTTGTTCGTAGATTATTTTGTTGTTAAGCGTTGTCTAAAGACTACGATTTATCAGTTTGGCAAATCTTAGATTTGCGAGTGTAGGTATTTTTTTATTTACTATCTGCCCCTGCTCTTGCTCGGATTTTTTATGGCTATCGCTCGTTTTTAACGAGTGATTTATATGTATTCGGCTTCTAGCCGTGGTTTTTTGAATTTTCGTTATTCCCCATCTGGCACCTTATACCTACTATTGGCAATAACTAAAAATTTAGGATTATCAGCCTTTTTTATTCAAAAGAAGTATCTAATTTATAGATGGTAGCAGGGCATGTTCATAAAAAATAATGTCCAAAAAAAAGGGGCGTTTGCTAAATTTTCTATTTTTGTAATTCTAACCTACAAAATATAAAACTATGCATACTCCCCAAAAAACGAATTTACAAAGTATTATCAAGAAGTACAAACTTGTCTTTTAGACCACCGAGATAACCGTGGAAAACAGCATTCTTTAGCATTTGTCATTGTTCTGTTTATGCTTTGTATTTTACGCTCTGATAAAAAACTGACAGTCGCCTATATTCATCGTTCTATGTGCCGTTCTTATAAAGAAGTAGCTCAAGATTTAGATATAGAAGTTTCTTCGTGTATTTCTTATACTCAACTTCAACGTATTCTAAAAAAAGTTGATTATCAAGGTTTTAATGCAATTAATGAAACCTTCTTTCATCAATATATTTATAAAGATGCTTTAGAATGGTACGCCATAGATGGAAAAGAACTTCGTGGTAGTATTGATGATGTAGCAGGAGAAAAACGAGGTCAAAATGTAGTTTCTCGTACTTCTCATTCAACTAAACAAAGTAGTATTGTAGGGTGGTACAATGGAAGTAAAGACTCGGAAAAGACTGTTGTATCTCATTATTTTAACTCCTACGATTACTTATTAGGTAAATATACGTTAGATGCTCTTCATTTGAGTAGTGAATTACCTGCTTTAATAGCAAAAAAAGGAGGTATTTATTTGATGCAAGTAAAGGCAAATCAAAAACTTCTTTTAGAAGATTGTAAACATATTGACGATAATTTAACTACTTCTTATAAAAAAGAAGCCTACCAAAAAGCGCATGGAAGAGAAGAAATACGAATCGGTTTTGGATATGAAATGAATACAGAATCATTACCCAAACGTTGGAAAGAAACGAAAGTCAAAACCCTGATAGTAGTAGAAAGAGAAAGAAAAATTACAAAAACACAGAAAAAAAGTAAAGAAAAAAGTTACTGGGTAACCAATTTACCTCTCAACCAAATTAATTTCCTAGAATTATTTATGGCTATAAGAGAGCATTGGACAATAGAAGTACATCATAATACAAGAGATAAACAAATGGGAGAAGACAATTTGATAACTAGAAATGAAAACCAAAGTAGGTTTATAGCTGTTTGTATAACACTAGCTACAAACCTATTGGAAGTGCAAAAAGTAGAAAATCTCACAGTACTCAGAGAAGAATTAGCCTACAAAGAACGAAATGTATATCACCTCTTTGAACATAAAAGATTTTTATGAACATGCCCTGTAGATGGTAGGTAGTTTAGCCAAAGATAAAGCTACATACTTAGTAAAAGATATATAAATAGCCAAGTAAAGAAAATCCTCTTCAAATTCCTCTTTTATTATTTCTGTATTTTCTACTAAAGGCAATAGTAGAGTGTCAAATTGTTTGTTGTAGTTATTTAGATTGAGCAATGCACAAATAGCTATTATTTTTTCTTGTTCTAATTTAGGAAAGTTGGCTAGTTGAAGAGCTTTGTCTTGGAGTAATGAAAAATGAGTAGGTAAATAAGGACTTGTTCTTTTCCACATCTCTAACGTATAAGAGCGTATCGTTGTAATTTCTTTAGATGTATTTTTTAAATTCCAAATCTTGGTTTGTTTGGCTTTCTGAAACCAGTCGTTAAATGAAGTAATAGAGTGAGGATTTCTTTCTATTAGATTCGAAATTAATAATAAAATAATACCTAGTAGGTTTCCATAATTTGAATCTTGATTATTTTCTTTATCTAATTTCTCCCAAAAAAATAATAAGTGTTTTATATGTTGGTCAAATACACTATACATTTTTTCTAAAATCTTTTTTTCTTCTGCTACTAATGCTTGATATTCTTCTGAGGTATAGCTTTTTGAATTATTAAAAAAACTCTCGTGTTGAATATAGTAAGTTTGTCCTTTAGAAAAACTATGAAGTAAAAATAGAATTTCTTTTTGCCCAGCAAAAGGAAAGTAAGGAATAAGTCTGATTAAAAAAGGAATAGCTTCGATAGTCGATTCATAAATAGTACCTTGATGGTAAAGGAATCCCTCTAAAATACTTAAATTTTTGTCAAACTTACGAGTATATTTTTTTTCGTCTTCTTCACTTTGTATTACTTTGAGTTTTTGGGCAGTATTCCATAATCTTACCAATGCTGTTTGTATATTTTCGGAAGTTCCATATGCATGTCTGATAGATTTCCATTTTATTTTACGCAAGTCTTGTAAAAATGTAGTGCTAGTTTCCATACTTTTTATTTTTAGAATCAATTAATTAAAAATCTAAATAAAATTTTACAATTTACTCAACTTCTCCATAGTTTTTTCTAAGGTATCATTATTTTAACAGTCAGTTTTTTTGTTTGGCTATTGGAACACTACGACGAGCGAGTGGCACTTTACAAGAAGTGCCAACGCTTATTTTGCGATTTTCAATATCTTGTTCAATCAACGAGTCTATCAACTCTACCAAGCCTAGTTCGTTAAAAATGGCACTAACTAATCCTAAATGGTCTATAGATGTACTGACTAAGGGAAACTGCATAGAAGAAAAATAGTGTTCTAAAAATACTGATTTTATTATAATCTAGGGTGGGAAATGACAGATAATAATTATTTTCTCTCATAAAGTGCAGTATAAGGGAATGAGTTCTTCTATAAGGATGCTAGAAGCATAATAATTGTCAGCTAAATAATATAGTGCAATATTTTACAAGATTTTTATTCATAGCTAATGTACCTTAGCAAAAATTTAGTTTTTACTTATCTTAAATAAGTAATTAAAAACCATGAACTAAAAGCTATTAAATCTTGATAATCAATAACTTACAGTAAAAAAAATAATGCGTATAGCATTTTAAAAGAAGACAATTCAAAATAATTTAACTATGAAACCTTACACAATATTGCTATTTGTACTCTGCTTTATTCAGAGCATACAGGCACAAAATGAAGAAAATTACGTTGCTAAAAATATTCGTCTTGATATTGGACTTGATTACTTGAAAAGTAATAATCAACATCTTTCTTTTATCAATTCGGAAGGTACTATTTTACAAACAAATTTATATTTTGAGCTAGAACCCACCAATTCATTTATTGGCTTATCACTAGGATTAAGAAACGGAGAATTGGAAAGCAAATATGCTCATTATAGTCCTAATTATGCAGAATATTACGCAGAATTAATTTATGCTAGAAATATATGGAAAAATAACAAATGGAATTTTAAAGTAGGTGGAGCTATTTCCTACAACTTATGGATACAACAATATAAATTTGCTACTATAACCGACGTCGTAACTCTTGTGCCATCTTTAAACTTAGATGTCTATACAAGACTAAAGTATCAAATTAGTGATAAGAGTGTTTTTCTGTGGTCTTCATCATTAGGTGTTATGAGTAAAGTTGGATTTCCTCCATATTCTACTTATGATGAATACTGGATTAAGGATTTAGATAGGGGTGAACTACTTAAAAATGGTTCTTTCAAATTTATAAATGAGTTATTTAGATGGCGAAACTCTTTTTCTTATCAAAAACAACTATCAAATAAATTTGATATCATCGTGTCTTTTCTTAGCAATCACTATAAAACAGGTGATGTAAAGAAAATTACTTTTCAGTCTTTTGGTTTACAAACATCACTTAAATATAAATTTTAATACAATGAAACTTAACTTCATATATTTGATTAGCCTATTAACATTCCTTTTGTTTTCTTGTGAAAAAGGATTTTTCGAAGAACCTGTAAATGACCCTGAAACAAACTTCGAAATATTTTGGAAAGAGTTTGATGAATATTATGCCCCTTTTGAATTTAAAGACTTAAACTGGCAGGATGAATACTCTCAAAATCGTCCTTTAGTTACGCCAATAACTACAAATGAAGAACTTTGGAATATTTGTACACAAATGATAGATAAATTAGATGATAGTCATACATTTATGATTGATTATTATCATGATAAAAAATTTTTTCTATCAGGAAGTAGGACAAGAGAGCATGCTATAGCTGAATTTTCACGAAAAGTAGTAAGAGAAAATTATATGAACTTCTTGTATGAAGTGGCTAGAGATACAGCTATTACATACGGTTTGATTCAAGGTAAAAATATCGGATATATCCATTTTGGAGACATGCAAGGAGATTATCCTAGGGATATTCAAAAAATTGTAGAAAAGTTTGACAATACTGAAGGTTTAATCGTTGATATTAGGAATAATGGTGGTGGAGACCCTGACTATGCGTTTACTTCAGCAGGAGCATTCTCTGATGGAGAACACTTCATCTTCACTGTGCAGTCTAAAAATGGTTCTGCACATGATGATTTTGATGAGCCAACAAAAAAAATTACACAGAAACCTGATGGTTATAGGTATCTAAAACCAGTAGTTTTAATTACAGATAGACAAACGATTAGTGCAGGTGAAGATTTTTGTCTAAATATGAAAGCTTTTAGTCATGTATATCATATAGGAGATAAAACATCAGGAGGAACGTCCAACTTATCTGCAATTAGAACACTACCAAATGGTTGGGCTTTTGGATTTTCATATCAAAAGACATTAAGCCCTTCTGGTGTAAGTTTTGAAGGAGTTGGAATACCTCCAGATTTTTTCATAAAAAATACGAATGTGGATATTCAGCAGGGAATAGATAAGGTGCTAGAGTATGCAATTGCTTACCTAGAATAACATGAACTCGGATTTAAAGTTTCTTTTTAGATTATGAAAATTTACTTCCCCTAAAAAAATATGGTAAAATCGCCTCGTTGGTCGTAGATTATTTTGTTGTTAAGCGTTGTCTAAAGACTACGATTTATCAGTTTGGCAAATCTTCAGATTTGCGAGTGTAGTATTTTTGTATTTACTTTCTTGCCGTGCCTTTTGTATTTCCAAAGCAACCCAACACCCCCTGCCCTTGCTTGGTTTTTTTGTGGCTATCGCTCGTTTTTAACGAGTGATTTATATGTATTCGGCTTGTAGCCGTGGTTTTTGTATTTGTTGTTACTGGACAAATAAGTTTTAAAAATAGGAAAAGATTCAAGCAAAATTTTATATTTCTTGGATTGTTTTGGAGGTAGTTTTTTAGATTTGTAATTTTGTTTGGGTACGTTTGTGAAGTATCAGACTAGAAATATGTACTACTCACTCACTACAAATGAGCAATAACCAAAAACTAACAAAATGAAAAACAAAACAGGTGTTCCAATACAAACTTTAAATCAACCTGATTATTGGATTGATGAAATAAATGGTATGCTCTACGATGCTATCTTAGTTTATATGAAGGAAAAGAACTTCAACAAAACTCAATTAGCAGTAGATTTAGAAATTAGTAAAAAACAGGCTTCTCAACTATTAAATGGAGAAGGCAATGATTTTAGTTTAGAAAAAATCCTAGAAATTTCTTTGACAATAGGTAAGTTTCCTGTTTTTCAGTTGGAAGATAAGGAAGAATACTTGAGTAGAAAGAAATCTTAAAAATCTAACGCATGACAAAAATTGTTATTTATGAAAGCGTTCATCAAAATGGAATTGATGAGATGATGAATGAAATTGCAGTGGAATTTGAGGAACAAATATTTCCAAAAGTAACAGTTGAAACTCCTAGCATTCCTGATAACTATTGGGTTGCACTATATAATGGAAAAGTGGTTGGCACAGTCGGAGTTGTTGTTGTACAAAATGAGTTTGGAGTTTTAAAAAAAATGATGTTAAAAAAAGAGTTTCGTGGAAAAGAATTTGGACTCTCAAAACTATTGCTTGAAACTGTTATCGAATGGAGTGAGGAAAATCAAATTTCTAAAATCTATCTTGGAACAATGAACCAATTTAAAGCAGCTCAAACTTTCTATAAAAAAAATGGATTTAGAGAAATTTTGGAAAATGAATTACCTCTTAATTTCTTAAAAAATCCTTTAGATAAAGTATTTTTTGTAAAAGATTTGAATAAATTATGGATAGAGTAACTATAAAATAAGAGTATGTTCTTGTGGATCTTTAGAATGAAACTTTGCTATTTGAAACACTAGATTTTCCATGAAATTAAGCAAAAAAAGGCATTGAATAAAATTTCATTCAATGCCTTTCTAATTTTCTAAGTCAAATGTGTTTTTATTTCACTTATAATTTATTACTTACAACTTATCACTAAATCGTTGTATTTACATCAAAATTCTCTAAATAATCGGCTACTCGTCTTACAAATTTACCACCTAGTCCACCATCTACAACTCTGTGGTCGTAAGAGTGAGAAAGATACATCATGTGACGAATTCCAATCATATCACCGTGTTCTGTTTCCACAACAGCAGGTTTTTTGACAATCGCACCGACAGACATAATTGCTACTTGTGGCTGCATAATGATTGGTGTTCCTAACATATTTCCGAAAGAACCAATATTTGAAAGTGTATATGTTCCACCAGACAAATCATCTGGAGAAAGTTTGTTATTTCTTGCTTTATCTACAAGCTCTGATACCTTTTTAGTAATTCCTAAAAGGTTGAGTTCGTTTGTATTTCTGATAACTGGAACAATCAAATTATCATTCGAAAGAGCAACAGCAATACCTACATGAATTCCTTTTTTCATCAATATTTTATCTCCATCTACCGAACAGTTGATTTTTGGGAAATCTTGAATTGCCTTTGCAACAGCTTCTACAAAAATAGGCGTAAAAGTAAGTGCAACACCATCACGGTCTTTTACTACTCTTTTCCATTTGTTTCTCCAGTTTACCAAATTAGTAACATCAGCTTCAATAAATGAAGTAACATGAGGAGAAATACGTTTTGAATCGACCATTCTTTGGGCAATCATTTTACGCATTCTGTCCATTTCTACTACCTCAATATCATTACTGTATGATTTCACAGGTTGTAATTGCTCTATTTTCTGATTTGATTGAGGAGTTGATTGTTGTCTTTGTTCTTTTACTTCTATTTTAGGAGCAGCAACAGCAGTTTGAGAGCCATTTCCATTATTATTTTTTCTGTTTTCAAGGAAGCTGAACATGTCATTTTTGGTAACACGTCCTTCCAAACCTGTTCCTTCGATAGTTTCCAATTCAGAAACAGAAACTTTTTCTTCTTTTGCAATAGACATCACTAAAGGAGAATAAAAACGAGTAGCTGTAGCAAAATCATTTTGCTGATGAACGTTTCCATTTACATGACTGCTACCATTTGAAGATGCAGTTTCCAAAACTGGTTCTTTCTCTTCCTCTTTTGTTTCTTGTACAGGTGCTTGAGAGCTTGGAGTGCTTCCACCTTCTGCGTCTACTTCTGTTTCTATAATAGCAATTGTTGCACCTACTTGTACTACGTCGCCTTCTTCTGCCAATATTTCGACAAGTGTACCTGCATGTGTTGCAGGAACTTCTGTATCTACTTTGTCGGTTGCTACTTCCAAAACAGATTCATCTTGTTCGATTGTATCTCCTACACTTTTGAGCCAAGTTAGGATTGTGCCTTCCATTACGCTTTCGCCCATTTTGGGCATTACCATTTCTATTTTAGCCATAGTGATGTATTTTTTATGAGTTATTTTTTTGTTAGGTCTGATAAGTCATTGGTGGAGACACCAACAACGGCAAGTGTTTTTAGTTTTATAGGATAGTATTTATTTGAACAGAAAGCTAAAGCATTCGGTACAATTTTACTCACTCTAAAGAGTAAGCTACATTTTACAAATTTACCAAAAAAATAACATTTAAAAGACAGAAATCAAAATTAGAGAGAATATTAGGGATTTATTCTTTTTTGAATAACTAAATAACTGTGAATGAAGTGTTTTGTAGTGGAATGTTTTTTAGAGAAAAGAAATTATCTTTTTTTAAAAGCCTCTTGAGTTAATTAATTCTCTTACCTGCTTTATTTCTTCTAAATTATTCCTTTGACATATTCCTAATAGTAAAGATCCTTTAGGAGCATCTGAAAATTTATTCTTTATAATATGTAATTTTTTAAGTATTTGGGGAATCTCATCTTCAAACTCAAATATACACAGATGTTTATGTCCATGGTCAAGTGAATCTAAAGGAAACCAAGCTTCCCAAATTGCTTGTACTAAAGTAAATTTAGTAACTATGAAATTTGATGGGTTTTTTAACTCAAAAATGCAATCAAATTGTTTAGGGATTTTAATATCGGCATAGGCATACAAAATAAATAAAGCAACTTCGTTATCCTGGGGTTTCCAATTAATATATCTTTCATATTCTTCTCCTTTATCGTCTCTATTTTTACATCTTTCTACACATTCATTTTTCCAAATAGCAATAGATTCATCAGAAAATAATTCAGCTGTAAATAAATATTTTTCTTGTGGTTTACATTCTTCTTCTGTTCTCATCTTTATATCTTTAAATTTGAAAATAATAATGCACAAAATAACAAAAAAATGGATAATCCATTCAACATGAATTATCCATTTCCAATTTTACATCTAGCAAAGAATGCTTATTTGACTCTAAACCAGTTTTGAGAACGTCCTACGAAAGAGAACCCTACATATCCTCTTACTTCTAGCTTGTCAGCTGAAACAAGTTTGATTTCACAGCTATATTCTTTTCCTTTAGATGGGTCATAGATTTTGCCGTCTTCCCATTTGTTGTCACCATCTTTTTCTAGTCCGTACATAATATCCATTCCTACAAGTTTTTGTCCTTTGCGTTTGCCTGTACATTCAGTACATACTTTATCCTGACTTACACCATTTAAAAGCTCAACGATTTTTCCATGTACTTTTCCATTTACTTCATAGATTTGGATGATAGATTTTTCTTTTTTAGTTTCATCGTCAATAGTTTTCCATTTTCCTAATACTTTAGCGTTTGGACTATCTTGTGGTACAAAAGCAGATAAAAGACCAATGCAGAAGATAAGAGCGAAAATTTTTGTAATACGAATCATATTTTTGTGTTTGATAATTATAATAGAAAGAGAAATTAAATTATTTTAAAGAGTATAATTTTGATAAAAAACTTCATTAAGAAATAATTTATCTAAAATTAATCTAACTCTAATGAGTTTGCAAAATTCGAACCGAAAAATAAAATGTAAAGTATGGGTAGTGTTACATTCTGAATGATTTTAAATATTTTCTCTCAGTGTCGTTATTATAGTTGATGATTGAACCACATTTATGGCAAGTAAGTGGAGTAGTAATCATCGGTGAAAAATGAAAACTAGGAAATAAAATAGAGATAACAAATCACTCAGATAAATTACACTACCAAAATTCAATATTTATATTCATCTTTCAATGTTTGGAAAGAATTAAAAACTAAACCATATATTCCCACGCACTTTTGTAAGCCTCAATAGATTCTGCATAATCTAAAAAGTCTTTATAAAACTCATCAGAACCCAATGTAGCTGAATCTCCAAAAACTACTAATCTTTTTTTAGCTCGTGTAATAGCTACATTGAATCTACGCAAATCTTTCAAAAAACCAATTTCGCCTTTTTCATTCGAACGAACTAAAGAAATATACATTACTTCTCTTTCTTGTCCTTGAAAACCATCGACAGTATGAATTGTAATTTGATTGGAGTAGTTAGCAAGCAAATCATTATTTCGAATCAAATCACGTAATAAATAAACTTGTGATTTATAAGTGGAGAGAACACCAACCGAAAAATTATCAATAAATCCTTTCGGATTTTCGATTTCTTTACTTTCTATTTTTTGTAGAATTTCCTCAAAAAGTCGTTCTAAATGAGAAACTACTAACTTTGCTTCCTCTGGATTATAACGGCTCAATGTTTCTTCATCCTGAACTTCTGAAAAGCCACATCCTGCTGTGTCGACAAATTCTACTGGTGCAAGATGTTCATAAAGAATATGATTTTTATTTGTCTCATAAGCTTTTAAATTTCCTTTATAAAATTTTTGATTAGAAAATTCCATAATCTGCTCATTCATACGATATTGTACACTTAACATTTGTGCTGATTGAGGATGTTTTTTTATTATTTTCTCAAATAATGTATTTTCTAACCCTGATTTTGCAGCGTCAAAAGATTTTATTGTTGGTGGTAGCTGTTGATGATCACCTGCCATAACTACACGATTTGCTTTCAAAATTGGAATCCAAGTTGCGCCTTCCAAAGCCTGTGCAGCTTCGTCTATAAAAAGTGTTGAAAAAGTACGATGTTTGAGAATGTATCCTGCCGAACCAGCAAGTGTACAAGTCAGAACCTGTGAATTTTCTAAGATATGTTTTGAAATATATTCTTCTAGTTTTAAAGCATCTTGTTTCAATCGTTTTGCATCACGAAGCATATTCTGACGTTCGTTTCGCTCTTGTTTTCCAAAATTTCGTTTGAACTTTAATGCTTTTTTTCGCATTTGTTCAGACTGTTTTAGTAGCTTTTTATAATACTTGTAATCAGGGTGATTTTCTATTTTCCCATCTAAAGTTATGTGTTCTAATGTATCGCTTACTCGTGCAGGATGTCCTAAACGTGTTACCTTTACCTCTTTTGCATTTAATTTTTCGGTAAGCCAATCGACAGCCGTATTACTTGGAGCGCAAACCAAGACTTGTCTTTCTGTTTTTAATGTTTCAATAATTGAGGCAACTAAAGTAGTTGTTTTTCCTGTCCCTGGAGGCCCATGGATGATGGCTATATCTTCAGCTTGTAGAATTTTCTGAACAGCATTTTTTTGTGATTCGTTTAAATCTTGAAGTGCATATTCATTTTCTTTTAGTTTTGTATTAAAACTTGGAGCTTTTTCGCCTAAAAAAACTTCTCTAAACTCTGATAATCTATCATTTTTGGCATCTTTTACTTTATCTATCGTATAATTCATTTCACGATACGTAGAATCATCAAAAGCCAAGTAAACACCAATACTATTACTTTGATTTTCTAAAAAATCTGGAAGTTCATCATTACTAAGAGCAATACGCATTTTGTTATTCTCTACTTTACTAATAACGCCATTTACTTTCTCGCCTTCTAATCCATTTTTTTGCTCAAAAACAGTAACTATACTTCCAACATTGAGCTGATGAGGTTGTCCTTTATCATTTGTTCTTTCAATATCAATATTCCATCTTCCTCCCAAACCGACAAACTCGTCATTTATTCCGACAGGAAACCAGCACAACCCATCTTTTCGACGTTTGGCTAGTGGTGCTTGTACAATTTTGAGTTGGTACTGTGCTGCATCTTCTCGTTTTTCTATGCGTAAAAGTTCTTGAAGGTGTGTGAGTTGTTGTTCTGCGTTTTTCATAATTGATAAAATCTGTATTTTTACAAAAAATACAGATTTGAAGGTTTTATTTGATAGGAAAACATTTTTTTTATGGGCTTGCGCCTTAACACTATTTTTCTGTAAAAAGTTTTATGACAAAAGAAATTTCAAGTTTATGTAGATAATAAAAGTATTAAATCTGGGTAGTGTGATTTGTGAGTGCTTTACTATCTTTGTTTTTAATTTTAGAATTAGTGTGCAATTTACCAAGAAAAATCTAGTTTATGAGGCGTAGCTTATGATTTTCAAGTTTCTTATTAAATTATTTTCAAAAAAATAAAAACGACTAGAACTGACTATTATAGTAATGGATAAAACTGATAACTCGGTGAAGTGAAAGCACTCGCTAATTATGTTTAACTACTTGGTGTTTAAAATGCTATTTTAGTTAAAAAAGTAATCTAAAAAACTTAGAAAAAGTCATATAATGGAATACATAAAAATTTTACAGATTGTCTTTGGGATAATCGTTATTCTAAGTGCATTGAATGTTTGGTATCAAAAAGAAGTGATAAAATCAGCTTTTTCATTTTTGGCTACCATGCTTGGAGTGGCTGCCCTTTTTGTTTTGGAAGGTGCTGATTTTGTGGCTGCAACGCATTTGGCTATTTATGTTGGTGGTGTTGTGGTGTTGCTTTTATTTGGGATTATGTTTGTGCATAAAATTTCAGATGAAAAAATTATATCTGACAAACAGTACAAACTTTCTGGAATTGTGCTTTCAGTTTTGTTTACTTTATTGATTTCAAGCTGGATTTTGAGAGGAAATTTAATAGAATTTGCTTCAACTAGTAGTACAAAAAAAGATTTTTCATCTAATACAGATATTTCTACACTTGATCAGATTGCACGTCTTTTTCTAACAGATTACATTCTATTTTTCGAATTAGGAGGAATTCTGCTCACTATTGCACTTCTTGGTGTAGCTGTTTTGGTAGGAGAAAAAAATAATGCTGCATAACATTTTTTATGTAAACTATTAGGATAAAAAATGACTTTGCTGATAATTGATAAATAGTAACTGATAACTGAAATTATGACTGATACATGGATAATTGCTCAACTTCTTGCTCAAAGCTGTTGTTTTTTCTTACTTTTGATGGTCTTAAAGACCGTTTTTAAGATTATCATAAAATGGAATATTTCTAGTAATGATGAAAATCAAATTGACCTTGAAAGGCGTACTTTTTTAGTAGGTGCAGTTTTGGAATTGGTGCTATTATTTCAGAGTTTTTCCTTGATTGCTTTTTTGGTTACAATCAATGAACATATTCCATCTCTTTTACGTGGAGCAATGTGTGCCACAGGTGCGCTTGAAGCAAATCAGTTTGGTTATCCTCTTTTATATTTTAAAATAGGAAGTTTGTTTGTCTATAGTAGTTTTTTATTTTTACACTTTTTGGATAAAAAAGAACCTACTTACCCTCTTACTCCTCAAAAATACTATCTTGTTTTTCCTGCTTTTTTATGTGTAATTACCGAACTTATATTGATGTCTCTTTATTTTTGGAATATAAATCCTGATTTGATTGCGACTTGTTGTAGTGTAAGTTTTTTTAGTCAAGAAATAGATGCTACTAATTTTCTAAACTCTTCAGTTTTTCTCAATGAAGGAATTTTTGCTTGGATTTTTACTGGAAGTATTTTAGGAATTTACTTAATTAGAAATCTATTCAAAAATAATAAATCAGATAAATCAAAGAATACATCTTTCCTATCTAATTTTCTACTTTTCATAGATGGTATTTTGTATATCGTTTTGAGTGTTTATGTTTTGAAATTCTTTTTTGTAAAATATATTTACGGTTTGCCTTCTCATCTGTGTTTATTTGATATTTTCTTTCAGAAATATAACTATATAGGTTACTTACTTTTCTTCAATCTATTTTTTGTGGGTCTTTTTCTAGTAAATAAATTAATTTTTGCTTTAGTAAAGAATAAATTAAATACCAATTATTTAGTTTTTTGGAGTAATTATAAAAAAATCGCTTTGCTATTTTGGGTTTTATCTTGGCTTGTTCCTTGTCTTTATTATTTTTCTTGGGAGGGAAGTTTGTAGGAAAACAATTATATACGATAATTTTGACTTAAAAATTTAATTTCAATTAATTTTTGGACATAATTTAGTCCGATAAAAACCCATTGTATAAGTTTTCAAAACTAATATAATGGGTTTTTCTTCATTTAATGAAAATAAGGATTATCAAACTAAGCATGTTTTTTTACATCATCAGCTGTGATTGCTTTTCCACTCATGATGATAAGTCTTTCTACTACATTTCTGAGTTCACGAATATTTCCTGTCCAGTCGTGTTTTTGAAGTTCTTTCAATGCTGCTGCATCAATTTTCTTTTTAGGCTCACCATATTCAGTAGCAATTTGATCTAAAAAATGTTCCACCAAAAGAGGAATATCATCTCTACGATCATTGAGAGCAGGAACTTTTATCAAAATAACACCCAAACGATGGTACAAGTCTTCTCTAAAATTTCCATTTTTTATTTCTTCTTTTAGATTTTTATTGGTTGCAGCCACTACACGAACATCAACTTTAATTTCTTTATCACCACCCACACGAGTAATTTTGTGTTCTTGCAAAGCACGTAAAACTTTTGCTTGTGCCGAAAGACTCATGTCGCCAATTTCATCAAGAAATAAAGTACCTTTATCTGCCAATTCAAACTTACCAATACGTTGTTTGATAGCTGATGTAAAAGAGCCTTTTTCGTGTCCGAAAAGCTCACTTTCTATAAGCTCAGAAGGAATAGCAGCACAGTTTACCTCTACTAAAAGATGCGCCGAACGCTCACTTTTTTCGTGTAACCACTTAGCAACTAACTCTTTTCCTGAACCATTAGGTCCTGTAATCATAACACGAGCATCTGTAGGCGCAACTTTTTCGATAGTTTCTTTTACATCGTGAATAGCCTGTGATTCTCCAATAATATCAATCGTTTTAGGGACTTTTTTCTTTAATGTTTTGGTTTCTGTAACGAGCTGGGTTTTTTCCATTGCATTACGAATTGTAACCAAAAGACGATTCAAATCGGGTGGTTTTTCGATAAAATCAAATGCTCCTTTTTTGGTACATTCAACAGCAGTTTCGATGTTTCCGTGTGCCGAAATCATGATAAAAGCGTTTTCTCTACCTAGCTCGGTAGATTTTTGTAATACTTCTATGCCGTCCATTTTTGGCATTTTGATGTCACATAAAACCACATCGTAATTATTAATAAGCAACATATCAAGACCTTGCTGTCCGTCTTTGGCTTCATCTATTTCGTACTTTTCGTACTCCAAAATATCTCGGAGTGTATGACGAATGGCAGCTTCATCGTCTATGATAAGAATTTTTTTTGGCATAAAATAAATGGTGCTTGTGTTGTTGGTCAGCAGACCAACAACGGCGAGAAAATGTTTTTTAAATCCTCAACGAGACTTTGCCATCGTTGAGGACGTTGTTATATAGCAATCTACAATAAGAAAAGAGTTTTTACAAGAAAAAGTTTGAAAATTATCTATCTGAAAAGTAATTTGGACTTTAATTAAATTTGTAGGACACCAACAACGGCAAAAAAAGCACTTTTTCGTAAAACAATCGCCATTGTCGGTGTCCTCACCGACGATTTAGTACTATCAATTTAAATAAGCACACTCTCTTGTATGTTGTTTTCAAACGTATTTTTTTTATATTTGTATAAAAAATCACTACTTAAAACTACTTACAACGTTTATTATATTTCAGATAAATGAAAACAGAAATAAATGTAACAGAGTTCTATTCCTTATCAGCAGATTACTCTAAAAATAGGATTTATTATATCCACTTAAAAGCAAAATGGAGAAATGATGCTATTTTCGAACAATTTCGCTCTGATTGGATAAAAGCAGTAGATAGTATGCAAAAAAATTTTACTGTCTTAGCAGATTTGAAACTTATGCAACCTATGCCTAATAAGTTTCAAAAAATAATGGAAGAATTACAACAGTATCAATTAGAGAATGGTTTCTTGTATTCAGCCTCAGTTATTTCAGCAGATGATATTGCTGTTTTGCAAGTTCAGAGAACTGTCAATCGTACTGAGCTTTCTGTCAAACACTTCAACACAGAAGAACAAGCCGAAGATTTTTTAGATGAAATTGTAGAAAACTCAAATCAAGAGTAACTTTTTATTTTGTAGCTTAAAATTTCATTTAACAAAAACAAGGAATTATTTTTTTGATAAATCGTAATTAAAGAAAGTATGCTTAAAGAAGTGGTATAGTTACTTTATTTTGAGTTTCATTGTAGCTTTGCTCTTCTCGTAAATATTTATTGAACCAATTAATAATTCTTGCATTTGCTTGCTTCTTATTTTTAGATAGAGTATGATCCCCTTTTGTAAAAGATAATAATTGATAGGGAAAATTTAAACTATCAAGTTTAGTGGTCAATTCTACTACTTCATCATAATTAACTCTCTTATCATCAATACCATGCAATAAAAGTAAGGGAGTTTTACTAAGCTCTTCTGCCCAAAAACATACAGATCTAGCTTTTAATTCTTCCTCCTTATTTTCATAATAATTGGGAATTAACTCAGCATGTACATTTTTTTCTAATGCTGGACGATCTTTTATTGATGTAAACTCATTAGCAGAACCTGCCATTACAACAGCTGTTTTGAATATCTCTGAGTTTTGCAGAGCTTTATAAGTCATCATACCCCCTCTACTATGACCATATAAACCTATTTTAGAAGTATTTGCCATAGGCTCTTCTGAAAGTGCTGGTACTAAATTTAATACATCATTTACATCTGCCCCCCCAAACTCTTCTTTTCCTTCACTACCACTATTTCCTCTATAATTAGAAGCTATAACTACATAACCTTGTTCTGCTAATGCAGTCATATATATATTAACCATTCTAAAGTTAAGTCTTCCATAATCTTTATTTCCACCTCTATTAAAGATAATACATGGATAAACTCCTTCTTTCTTGGGTGTTACCATACTACCTGTTACAATCAAACCATCACTTTTGTAGGCTATGGAATAGTGTATCGTGTTTTTTAAAGGCTTAAATTTAGAAAAAAACACACCTGATGTTTCTAAAAACCAATACTTAAATCCGTCTAACTTTTGCTTTTTTAATATTTCCCCTTCTTTAAAATCGCCAAATTTTATCTTAGTTTCAGAAACTGTATCAGTTAAAATATCTTCATCTATATATGATAAACTCCATATCATAGTACCGATGACTAAACTTACAATTATGATTAAGAATAATACTATTTTAAGTATTGGTTTAATTAATTTCATATAAGCAAATGTGTAGTAAGTAAAATAGAAATAAAAAACACTTTTTGTTGTTGGCTATCAATCGTAAAATGAAATCAACAGTTCCACAACAAGTTTAGATTTACGGAAGTTTGTATAAAATGTTTGTGTTTTTTTGTTATTTTATGTTTTTGCTTAGTTTTTTTCATTCTCTGTATATACTCATTCATAATTGGTTTTCGACAAATAATAACTAAATTTTCACTCAAAAAATTCCTTATTTAAATCCTAAGAATCTTTAAGACCGTTAGGTGGAGTAACAAAAACTGATTAATCTTGAGTATAAAAGAGGAGAGTAATCATTAAACCTTATCACGGTTTGTATTAAGGTATTTCAGACTTCCAGCCTGAACATCAAAAACAGTACTTTATCAAATTCAACAGTCTGGAAGACTGTTATACAAAAATAACCGTGATAACCTTTATTTTATAAGAAAATAAATACATACTCAAAATACAACTTTCTGCCTGAGGAGCTTTCCCAAAGAGAAAACATTTTTCCATCAATATTCGAATCTTCTATTCGTTTTCCATTGAATCCCAGAAAGCCAACTAGTAATCCATCATCTCCTATATTAGAGATTTTAATAGATGACTCAGAAGTATTTCCATCTCCAGTATATAATATGGATTGTACAATTGCTTTCATACGCAAGTAATACTTATTCTCAGTATTGCCTTCTAACTTACCTAAACACATAGAAAGATAAATCAAAGTTCCTAAATCAAATGGATTTTCTTGAATTAGTTTCATTCCAATATTTTTTGCCTTTTTAAGTCTATTTGAATTAGCCATTTTAAACATTTTTATTCTTCTTGGGTCAAGACAAAGAGATGGAAAAGGTGTTAAATCTATATTTTTCAATCCTTGGGAATAATAAAAATATTTTAAATCTTCTTTTGCGAAGTCTTACTGTAAGACAGATGTTTTTGTATATATATCCAGTAATATTGAGAAGAAGTATCGGTAACGAAAGTTCTTACTTTTTTGTAATAATTTCATTTCTTATCTTAAGTCAAGTAGACTGTTATTTGCGTCATTTATCTTTGTGTCATTATAAATTTAATACAAAACAATATTTTAGTTATTATGAAACAGTCAATTTATTTAAAAGCAATTCTAATTTTTGCAGGTGTTATTGGTATTTCAGTAGGTATCGGTCAAATGTTTTTTCCTATTGTATTTGAAGCATCTGCTGGTATAAACGTAGAAGGGGAAGTTAGTTTGTTAAGTGAAATAAGAGCTGCTGGTGGTACTTTATTAATTGCAGGGATTATAATGTTTTGGGGTGCATTCAGACATTCTCTAAGTAGTTCGGCACTTTTCCTTGCTATTTTATTTTATTTGTCTTACGGTTTATCACGAGTGTACGGTATTATCGTTGATGGCATTCCTAACCAATCATTAGTGATTGTAACTATCTCTGAAATCACCATAGGTCTTGTAGCTTATATTGTATATTATAGATTGAGAAAAAAGACTAGTAGTGATTTAAAAATGTAAAAAGAGGAAGTCTTATTATGGTTTTAAATTATTAGACTTCGGTATATTTGAATTATTTTTTACTGATAGTATTGATACTAATCCCTATTTTTCAAAATCCTTTTTCTAATTCTACTTAGCGATTCTGGAGTTACACCAATGTAACTTGATATATATATAAGTGGAATTCTATTTAAAATTTCAGGTCTTGATTTCATTAACATCAAATATCTTTTCTCGGCATTAAAACAGTTAAGAAGTGTGATGTAATTTTCAGCTTTTTTATAATCCTCAAACATAAGACTATGGGTTAAATGTTCAATGGATGGATTGGAATTATGCATTACGAGCTCTTGTTCTCTCGTACCACTGATTAGTGTGGAATTTTCAATAAATTGAATAGTGTATTCAGATGGCTTACCATTCAAATAACTTGAATATAAAACCACAGGTTCGCCATCAAGAAAAAATTCTGTAGTTTTTTCAACTCCATCTACAACTTTAAATTGACGAAGACAACCTTTTAGAACAAAATAACATTTCCTGCAAATATTCCCCTCTTGAATCAGAATATCTCCTTTTTTAAAGGTTTCAACGGATGTGTTTTTTATGATTAGGTCAATTTCATCTGAACTAAATCTATTAAACTTAAGTAAATATTTTTTTGCTATTTCGTTCATTGCTAGATTTTTATTCTACTCTACACTAATATTGCTACTAACGTGTGTGGCTTAGAGAAAGTAGGATTTATTAGATGATTCGTTAGTAAACCTATAATTGTTCAAAGGTCTGTGTCCATGTGTGGTTGTTCTTTTATCATCAATATACTATTTTGAGCTGCAATTCCAAACCAAATTAATGTTATAAATACCCAAATGCGTTGAGTAATACCCACATAATCTTGTGAAAAGAAGCCATAATCAAAAAACTAAAAAAATATGATATGTATAAGCGATGTTAATATTGAATAGGTCACGAAATATTTAGATTTCAAAACCTCTCTATATTCAATCACAAAAATTAGAGGAATGATTATCAGAACATTTGTTAGTCCATATATATCGTGTAATGGGCTAGTTAATATAAATACTCCTGCAAAAATCCAAGTCAAACCAAAGGCAAAAATGGTTAATAATGAAAAATAAGCTTTTACTAACTTGAAAACTTGCACAGCAAAAATACACATAGAAATACCAATAATTATATCTAAAATTCTGTGAGTGTATGCAATAGAAGGAGTTTCTAGAGCCAATTCACTTATTCTTTGTGAAGCAACATCATAGCCAGAAACAAATAGACCAAGTATTATATTTATTACAGCTAAGACAGGGATAATAAAAGCCTGTTTAATTAGAAATACATCTTTCTTCATTTTTAAAATTCAATAGTTTTTATTAAATGTCACACAACTTATATGGCTTAGGAATAATCTGTTCATAATTATAAATTTAGGTTCTCTCAAAGTTACAAAGAAATCCTAAAAAGCAGTAGATAAAATTTTATTTTCATTGTTGTTCTTAGTGGTGTGCTTGTATTAGTATGAAATACAAAGCGTGACACTTAAATAGATTTGTAGGTTCGTAGTGGACATTACGAACAGGTGGGTATTACTTATTCATCTGCCCCAATTTTTCAACTTTATTCAACCATTTAGCTCTAAACTCTTCTGTAGAAAGGCGTATAGGTCCAATGGCTGTAATTCGCACTTTTTTCACACCAATATAATGCAATGTTCCTTTTTTCATTGCATTGTGGCTAGGGCTTCTATAAACAAATTTGTAAAACCAAGTTGGTTGATCCATTGTGCAAATTATTCTAGCAGATTTACCTGTCAGGCACTTATCCGAAAGCAATGAGTTTTCTCTTTTATTAAAAGCAAATCCAGGAAGTAAAATTCGGTCTAAAAAGCCTTTCATCATTGCAGGGACAGAGCTCCACCAAACAGGATATACCCAAACTATATGGTCTGCCCATTTTAATTTATCCTGTGCAGCTAGTAAATCTGGTTCTAGTTCAGTCCGTTTTCTATATCCAAATTCTAGGTTTGGGTTGAAGTTCAATTCTCGGATATTAATTTCTTTTATTTCAGCATTTGATTTTTCAGCACCTATTTTATAGGCTTCTGAAAGTCCAAAACTGAAGCTTTCCTTGTCAGGATGTCCGTTTATAATTAGTATTTTCTTCATCTACTTAGAAATATTTTTTGATTTTTGATTCAAATTGTGTTCCTGATAAAGTTTCTATTTTGAAGAATTTATAGAGTATGAAAGTGGTAGGAACAGTCAAAAAGAAGCTACAAATTGCAAAAGTAGTAATGCTACAAAGCACAGCTAAGATTTGTGAGCCAAGTTCTCCCAAGTAATTTTGTGCGATAAAAAAAAGATAGATGACTTCTGAATAGTCATAAAAGCGAACGGTGGTTTCGTAGATAAGCCAAGCAGGATAAAACCATTTTCTAATAGGTTCCCACCATTTTCCCCAAATTGATTTTAGTTGTAAATTTTGTTCTTCCATTTGTAATTAATTTTAGTTATAAATTTTGTTATTCCATTTGTAATTATTTATTACAAAGGTCAAACTAATGGAAGTGGTATCATTTGATATAGATCAAATTCGGTTTTTAGGGTTTCTTATTCTACTCAAAGTTTCAAGTGTAATTCCCAAATAAGAAGCAATATGAGTGAGTGGAATTCTGTTTGTTATGTCAGGATAAATTGTTAAAAGGTGCTTGTACCGTTCCTCCGCTTTATTGAATTGAATGGTATACAATCTTTCGCACAAACCTAACATAGTTTCGGTTATCACTTTGCTTATAAAGCGTTCAAAATCGTGATATTTATTAGTAAGTATATCTACAGTGTCTTTTGTAAACTCAATAACTGTTGAATCTTCAATAAACTCAACATAATGAGGACTCGGCTCTTTGCTGAAAAAACTTACTATAGAAGCCATAATCTGATTTTCAAAAGTAAACCAGTCAGAAATGTCCTTTCCGTCTTTCAGGTAATAGGCTCTAGAACAGCCTTGTACAATTAGATATCCTTTTTTAGAAAATTGTCCTTCACGAACCACAATTTCTCCTTTTTTAAACGTGCTAATTTTTGAATTGGCAATAAATTCCTTCTGACATTCATTGGATATTGGTGAATAAATTTCTCCAATTTCATTTAAGATTTTTTCAATGTTCATTTTTTATTGACTACAATTTTTCGATTTAGTACAGAGGTTCGTTTTAATGTTTGCCAACGGTATGGCTTGGCGAAAGTGGGATTTCTTAGCTCCTTCCCTCGCTAAACCTCTAAAAGTTTATTTTATGTTCAAAAGTCTGTGTCAAAATATTAAGTCTATTTTTGCTAAACTGATGTTAGTGGTAGTTTTTTTTCTATCCGTTATAGATTATATACTCGGTAATCGTGTTATTCTCAATTGTTAAAATCAAATAACCCGTATTAATTCCTTCTCTAGTATGTCCAAGAAAGTACTCAAGTTGTTTTTTAGTTTTTTTGTCTGGTTGACCAAGCAGTTTTATTACTTGTTCAAATGACATTCCTTTTAAGTCATATTCGTCAATCAAGTCTTCTGTCATATCCCAACGTAAAGACAAATCTACTTCTGATTCTTCCCAATTTCTCCATTCTTCGGAGTTAAATTTAGTTTGATTACAACTTGTCAACAAAATGGTCAAGGTCATCAAAATAAAAATTAGTTGGAAAAATCTTTTCATTGGTTAGTGTGGTTTTCTATGGGATAAAGTTATTATAAAGGAAAGTTAAAGCGATTATACCTGCTAATATAATAAAAACTAAGTAACTAACGCCTCCTTTACGCTTGACTATTTTATGTATTTGTTCTGTGTCATTATATTTTTGTTGAGCATTTGTTATTACTCTTTCTGCGTGTTTTATATACAAATAATTTCCCATGAACCCTGTAATTGTAGCTATTAAGATTGTCATAACAACATTAACAGTGTTAATAGTAGATTCGTCCATATCAGGGAAAAACAATACTTCTAAAAAACCTTCTCCTACTACGATAAGCAAAATCACAAATGCTTGTAGATACATTTTCCTATATATAAACCAAAAAAGTCCGAACAAAAATGCAAAAACATTAAAGGTAAATTTTTGACCTGTTTGATAGCTTATCAATTTGTCAATATAGTATTCTTTGCTTTTATGAAAAAATAATTCAAATAATGTGTTGTCGTCAGACTTGTTCATAGTTTTCTGTGAATGATTTCTACTAAAATGGCAGCAACTGGTTTATAAACGCAATAGCGTTCAATTATTTAAAAAAACTTTCGTATATCTCTCTAAATAAAGTAGTAAACGAATGTTATTGCTTTAAAGATAAGTGATTTTTAGAAACAAATAAAAAAACGCATTGAATTAAACTAATAAAACAATGCGTTCACAATTTACCATTCATAATTTCAGATTAGACTTTTTCCATCCACCCAAAACGGTCTTCACTTTCTGCTGAACGAATGGCTTTTAATTCTTTCAAAATATGATTACTTATTTTACGAGTTTCTATGGCAGGGAGTTCATAATCTATACCTTCTATTCCAATGGCTGCAATTTGAGAAATTACGGCTGCTGTTCCTACTCCAAAGGCTTCAGTTAGGTTACCATTTTTCATAGCTCCTTCTATCTCTGCTACTGTTACAGGTCGTTCTTCTACTTCATAGCCCAAATCTTTTGCTAAGAGAACCAAACTTTTGCGAGTAATTCCATTCAAAATAGTATCTCCTACGGGTGGCGTAAGTATTTTTCCTTTGCTTCCATCATCAATGACAAACATAATATTCATTGTTCCAGACTCTTCAATGTATTTGTGTTCTTTTGCATCTGTCCAGATAAGCTGATGATATCCTTCTTCTTGTGCTAATTTAGCTGGATATAAAGCTGCTGCATAATTTCCTCCCGTTTTTGCATTTCCTGTTCCTCCACTTGCAGCACGAACAAATTTAGTTTCTACTTTTACACGTACAGGCTGTGTATAGTATGCGCCCACAGGACATGTAAAAATGATAAATTTATACTCTTCGGCAGGACGAACTCCCAAAAAACCTTCAGATGCAAAGATAAATGGACGAATATAAAGTGAACTTCCTTCTGATTTAGGAACCCATTTTCTATCTACATCTATCAATTTTTTTAGTCCTTGCATAAAAATTTCCTTGTTCATTTTAGGAATACACATACGCTCACAAGAACGCATTAAACGCTCATAATTTTCTTCTGGACGGAAAAGAACAACTTCATCTTTTTTATTATAGAACGCTTTCATTCCTTCAAAAATAGTTTGAGAATAATGAAGAGTCGAAGCTGCTGGACTCAATGAAAGGTTACCATAAGGCACAATTTTAAAATCTGTCCAAGCTCCATCTTTATAATCAGCAATAAACATGTGGTCAGAAAAAACACGACCAAAAGGAATATTATCTTGGTCTAATTCTGTAATGCGTGAATGTGCTGTTGGCTGAACATCAATATAAATACTTGTGTCGGTAGAGAGCATATTTGTATAAATTTTTGTGATTTTTATTTAGCTGAAATAGGGTAATACAAAATTGATTTTCTAAAACGATACACAATAAAACAGAATAAAATTTTGATATTCTTTTATTAACAAATTTTAATTTTATTTCTATGTGAAAAAGTTTTTGAAAACATGGTAATTTAGAATCTTGAACAAAACAGGTTTCATTTTTTTCTTTAAAACAAAGTAAAAACAGAACTCTGCTTTTATTCTTAGCAAGATACTAAAATTAGAGCAGTTTTAAAAGCAAATGTTTTTTGTATTGGTCTACTATTAAACTAAAAAAGTAAGAGTTTGATTATTCCAACAGACAAATATTATCAATCTATTTCAATATTTTTTAAGAAAAAAAGTAATTCTCTAAAAATTCAAACGAATGGTAGTCCAACCTGTTGTGGTTTCCCAAGCTGGCGTTCCAGATGAAATATCTTCTCCTCCTGCATTACTATTCATAGGCGAAAGATTTTTTTCATTAAGTAAATTTTTTATAGAAACTCCCCATTGAACTGTTTTTGTTATGTTCCATTGTGTAGAAAGGTTTACAATCAATCCTCCATCTGCAACTGTTCCAATAGGTGAATACCACTTGCTATAATAAAGTGCATTCATTCCAATAGAAAATGAAGAAATAGGAGTTACAATAAAATTGGTACGAAATACACTTTCTGGATAGGCTTTAAAATGCAAATTTTCATTGCCATCATCTGCCAAATACATACTATTTCCTCCTTGTGCAATTTGTTTTTGTTCATCAGTTGCTCCCAAAACTTTAACTAATGAATGCGACAAAATTAAGTTAAAAATATCCTGCGAATAGGTCATTGAAGTTTCTAAACCTACTTGATTAAAACTTCCTGGGGTATTTTTGAAATACCAAAACCCATTCCAATCTCCTGCTTTGTCTGTGCCAATTTCATCTAAAATAACATCATTAGGATCACGATAAATTACTCCTACATCAATTACATTGGTAATGCTATTATAAAAAGCAACAGCATTAAATTTTAATTTTTTGGAAGGAAGGAACGTAAATGAACCCTCAATTCCATTTATTCTTTCAGGTAAAACAGTTGGAATATTTCTTTCTGTATCACTTGTTGGATTTCCATTAGCATCAAAAACTGGAATATCTGCACCATTTACACGACCATAATTATCAGCACGCAAAAATCCATCACCATTATATCCTCCTGTGTAATGCAAACCTACTGCACCTCTAAAACCTGTTTGATACGAAAGACGAGTAATAAATTTTTCAGTAGGAGAATAAATAGCACCTACACGAGGTGAAATATTATTTCCCCAAAAAGGATGGTTATCATAACGAAAAGCTCCAAAGACTTCTAGTTTATCAGAAACTGTATAATAATCTTCTGCAAAAAAACTAAAAACTTGTATGTCTTTTCTAAAACCCATTGTCAAAACTTGATTTGCTGTTGTTGGGTCGAAAGCTCCAATTTTATTTGCTATAAAATTATTGTTTTGATTATTAGTTTTTCCCATCTGAAAAACTCGTGCTTCTACTCCTATTGCTAATTTGTTATTTGGAACTAATTCATTGAGGTTTAAAAGTAGTTTTCCTCCCAAACGATCTTCACGAGTACCTCCCATTGCCGTTCCGATAACAGAAAAAAGAGCAAAATTATCTTGAGCATAACTCATTTCTGCTTTCAAAACTGCGTGTTGGCTCAAATTAAAATTATACGAACCTGTAATAGTTGTAAGTGTCTGATTAAAAACATTTCTATCTCTATAAAAATTATACAAATCACGTATTTGGTCAGTATAAGTAGCTTCAATTTTGAAGTTTTTATACTCAATATTTCCAGTCATCAAAACACTTTCTGATTTGCGAAGACGAAGACCAACATCTTTTACTGACCCACCTGCAAAACCTTGATTTCCTTGTTGTGCTGCCCAACCATCATCTCTAAGTTCTTGTCCTTGATAACGACTTGTAGAAATATAAAAATAACTTTTTAAATCTCCAGAGCGAAGTTGAGCATCAAAGCTACCATTTAAAGCTCTATTTAATCCAACACCAGCCGTCATATTTGCTCTTGCAAGACCTTCTGTTTTTCCAAACTCACCTTGTTTGGTTACGATATTTATTACCCCCAAAAGTGCCCCCTGTCCGAGTGTAACCGAACCAGCACCACGAATAACTTCTACTCTTTCTATGTAATCATAGTTTGTATTATTAAGAATTGCATCAGCAGGACCCCAAAAAAATTCTGTATTTACATTATGTCCATTTATGAGAAGCATTACCTTTGAGTTATTATCAGGGGCAAGACCACGAAAACCCATAATCATGTCATCTTGATCTTCAACAAGAAAAAATCCAGGGACAAAAAGCATTAAAGCCTCAGCAAGTGTACGAGCAGAACTGAGTTGCAATTGCTCACGAGTAATTGTAGTTACAGCAGCAGGCTGTTTGTTTTCATCGGTGCTAACATTTGATGCAACACTGATAGCTGTTTGGTTTTCTTCGGTTTCGGTAAGCTCATCTAAAGAAAATTTGTAAAGTTCACTTTGAAGAGAATCTATTTGAGCAAAAGAAGAAAAGCAACTGAAACTCAATAAAGAGAATAAGAGTAAAGTATTTTTCATAAGAGTAGATTTTTAATTTGGTATAGTTAAGATAGTTAATTTTACTGGTATTTTAAAAAAAAGCCGTAAAATTGTATAAAAATTTATTTCCTTTTTATTTGATTTTAATTATGAAGATGTATTTTCAAGCGTTATTTTTTTGTTTGCTGTTTTTGTTTGGTTTTCAGGCTTGTTTTGGGCAAAAAATAAAGTATGATAAAATAATTACTAAGCAGTTTAGTAGTTATCAAGATTCTATTGATGCAATTTTAAAAGAGAAAAACTTAAATCTGACTATCGGAATTGCAGTAGTAGATTTGAGCCATTCAGATTATTATATAGAAGGATTGTATAGTTTTTACTCAAATAACAAAACAGAAGATGATTTATATAGAAATAATTTAGAAAAATTCCCAACAATGAGTGTTTACAAATTTCATTTAGCTCTAGCTATTTTGAAAGAGGTTGATAAAGGAAAATTTGATTTGAATGATGAATTATTTATTACCAAATGGGATTTATTAGAAGAAACCTATTCGCCTTTACGAGAAGATTTGAAAAAACAATATGCAGAACAGTATGAAACAAAAATAGGTTTTTCGATAAAACTGAGTGAACTCCTTTCTTATATGGTTTCGAAAAGTGATAATAATGTTTGTGATATTCTGTTTCGTTTTTTAGGAGGAAAAGCCTATATAACTGAGCAAAGAATCAAAGAAAAAAAGCCAAAGCATGAACTTTCGGCATCTGAAAGCATAGAACTTAGACAAAAATACAATCAAAAGGGAGTAGAAAAAACGAATAAATTTGTCAAAAAATTAGGTCTAAAATATACAACCCTCGCAGCCAGTGAAGAAAAAATGCATGAAACTTTTGATAATCAATATCTTAATACAACAACTCCAACTGATGCTGTCCTTTTATTAAAACATTTCTATCAAGAAAATATTCTAGAAAAAGAAACCCACGATTTTTTGTGGAAGATAATGGTAGAAACTCAGACAGGAGCAAATAAAATAAAAGCAGGTTTGCCACAAGACAATCAAAAAATACTTTTAGGACACAAAACTGGAAGCTCATTTAGAAAAGAACCAATAGAAGGGCAAGAGTTTGGACTTAAAGCAGCCGAAAATGATATTGGAATTGTAGTAACACCAACAAAAAGTTATGCAATAGCCATTTTTATTAAAAATTCGAATGAAAGCAATGATGTAAATAATGCGCTTATTGCAGAACTATCAAAGATAATTTTTGAAGTAATAAATTAGAGCTATAATAAAACCCACGAATAAATTCGTGGGTAAAAAGGTATTAAAATGAAGTTACAGCTTGTATCAATAAGTCTGAAATAGATGATATTTCTATAAAATCGGTTTTTTGAGCTGCTGCTCTTGCATTTGGATGCGTATCTGTAACAATAATTCTTTCTATCAATTTAGATTCTTCTAATCTTTTGACGCTACCATTTGGAAAAACGCCATGGGTAGCAACCACAAAAATTTGTTCTGCGCCTGCTTCTTTATAAACCTTAGCTGCATTGACTAGTGAGCCACCCGTCCTAATCATATCATCATACAAAACCACTTTTTTTCCTCTTACATCAGCATTTATTCCTGTAATTTCTGTATCACTTCCAGAAGAACGACGCTTATACACAAAGGCTGCATCCACTCCCAAATCAAAAGCTAAAGATTCTACCCATTTTGCACGACCAGCATCAGCAGAAGCCAACACAAAATCCTTTCCTCCTAATTTTCTAGCAGCTTCCAAAATCAAGGGTTTTGCATACAGATGAACAGTATGAACTCCTCTTTCAAAGTAATATTGAAGACCTGAAACATGCAAATCTACCATAATGATTCTGTTTCCTGAATAGGATTGAGGAATAGCAGAAAGCAATCTTGCACGAGTTTTGGCAGTAACGATTTCGCCAGACTTTACAGTTCTTTCCATAGTGGAATAACCATAAAAAGGAATAATAATCGTTAGTTTTTTTATACCTTCATCTACTAGTCCAGAAGCAAGGTCGTAGAGTTCCATAGTGTCTTGTTCGGAAACTGTTCCACCAATCAAAACAGCTTCTTTTGACTGTAATTTTGATAAAATTCTGTAATACGATTCTCCATCTGGAAAAAGTTTGTATTCTAATTCTCCTTTTTCAAAAATAGTTTTTTCTTTAATAAATGCTTCTTGAAAATAAGCATATTTTTGAGTTGAGAATACTAATATTTTTTCGTTCATGTTATTTTTTATTGTCTTAATTCTATTTGATCTATTGGATAAAGGCAGCCGTCAAAACATCTTCCATCTCCTACATTATAATAACTATCATTTGGAAAAATTGGTAATGCTGGAGATTCAAAATGAAATATAGAAAGACTTCCTGCCATTATTGGAGTCCAAAATCTGTAATAATCTTTTTTTTCGTAAGCAAATAATCTCACATAATTTTTATCACTAATTACCATTAATACTTCTTCTCCAATAGCAGGAAGCTTACCTGAAAGTGTAAGTTTATTTCTAACTGACACCTTATTATCAATTTCTTTTGAAGACTCATTTAATAATCCACCTGCCACAACGGCAGAATCTATTTTATTAGTAGTCTTATTTTGAAATTTAATTATTATATTTTCTGTATCATAACTCAAAATTGTTCCCTTTACAATACGTTGTGCTTCTTCTAATTCTTTATGAATATTGAATGGAAGTGGTTTCACAAAAGAACTACAAACAAACAAAACAAATAAAACTAAGATTTTTGATTTCATATTCTTACAATTTTGAAACAAAAACCTTCATTGAGGTTCAAATGAAACGCTCAACGAGGTTTTAATCACTTATTTCTAATTTAAAAACTTCAAATTATAAAAGGTTTATTGTTAATGAATCAAATTTACCATTCATAACTCACCATTCACAATTCTTTTTTATCCTCTTCTACGCTCCAAAAGAATCATCATCATTAAGCCTAAAAGTATTCTTTCTTCTTCTATTTCTTCCATTTCCATTAATTTTTCTACTTTAAATCGTCTTCCAAAAAAAGAAGGTTCTTTTTTGAGTTTGGCTACAATTTCTCCATTCGGACGACTAACATTATAACTAGGATTGAAAAAATAGCCTGTTAGCATGTTTAAAACAGGGACTTCTCCTAGAGCCGAATCAGCTACTTTTATCCAAGCATTGGCTTCTTCGATAATCAAATCTTGATTGTCTTCAATATCATATATTTCGTATTTTGCTTTCCAAATAGAACGCCAGCCTTTACGAGCTACACGACCTAGATTTTTACCGTTAGCATCTTCAAATCTGTAAGAAGCTGAAAAGTCTAACCATCTGTCTGCTTTAATAGAATATTTTAATTCAGATTTTGAGTCATCTGTAAAAAGATTGACTTCTTCTTTTAGCTTGAATATTTTTTGGCGTACATAGGCAAGTGTTTGTCCGTTTGCATCAGTAGCAATAAAATCATTTGCAAAAGTTGCAATTTTGAAAGTAAGATGAAGTGGAAACTGAAAATGGCTCATAAATAATTATAGTAAATTTGATGAAAATAAAATTATTCAAACTTTAACAATGTAAAGTACAAACCTAAATGTACAAAAAATACTACTAATAATAAACTAAATTTTCCATAACAATAGATTTATAAATCTACTATTATGGAAAATAATTATTACTTAAATAAATTTCTAATACATCTTATTCTTTCTCTACTTCAATAAGACTAAGTAACTCCATTTCTCCAGAAGGCTTGTATTGATACTGATAAAAACCTTCCTCTGCAATAAGTAAAAGTAAACCATTAAAAGGAATTACATCTCTGGCTTTTATATCTTTAAATTCATGTAAAAGTTGAATTTGGTCAGGCGTAAAAGCAATATCAAAAACCTTTAATCCTGAATTACCATCACATACAAAAAGCAAATCATTATCTATTCCCAATCCATACGGATTTTCTAATGAATATTGATTGACTGCAAAAGGTTGAGTAGGATCACTTACATTAATTACTTCCAGTTGGTCTATTTGTGTTGCATTACGACAGCTAGTTCCTGAACGCACAGTTACATAAGCATAGTTTCCTTGCACAACAACAGGATCACAAGCCTGAACATGTTCGTACATAGAAGTATAAGCAGGGGCTGAAGGATTTGAAATATCATAAATCAACATTCCTGTTTGAGTTCCTAAGTACAGATAGTCGCCATAAGGAAAAACAGTTTCGACTCCATTTATCAATTCAACTGTTTGTTCGAATGTTGGATCTGTGTTGTCTTGGACATCAAAAACTCGCATTTGATTATTACTTATTGTGTAGAGTTTGTCTCCTACCACTGTAAAACGAGCTAACGCCCCCCCTTTTCCTCCATTACCAATTGCTGCTGATTCATCAGAAGAAAAATTACCATCTTCATTACAACTAGTAAGAGAAAGTGCTAAAAAAGCAAAGAGTATATATATATTATTTTTCATTTTTTTCTAAATTAGATTATTTTTTATACTAAAAAAGTAAATTATCAATTATTCGTTCTTTATCCAATTAATAATATATCCTTTGCTGGCATCATATTCAAAGTTTCCTCCGTCGGGTGGAAGAACTTGGTTTGCTTCTGAAAAAACACCTTCTATACGTTTCACTATTTTAATAACTGGTAGATTTGAAATATCTATTGCTACCAAATCAACAGCATTATCAGCATACAAAACATTTCCTTTTGTTGATACATCTACATTTCCTGCAATCTTAATAAAACCAACATTTTTAGGTTCTCTAGGATTACGATTATCGATAACATGAACTCCTTCATAACGCTCTCCAACAAATACATACGAGCCTTTCATAAAAATTTTGCCTGTTTTTTTGAGTGGACGTGCATTCTCAAATTTTACAGAATTATTCAAGTCTTGACGACTGATATAAACAGGGCTATATTCTGTTTCATAAACAGGTTGTGAAGGTTCTTCTACATAAAAACAGCTAGTCAAGCTAAAAAGCAACATTCCAAATAATACTGATTGAAGTATCTTTTGTGGAATAAAATGGATAAAGAATATGGGATTTTTCATTTTTAGATAAATAAAAGTTGGTTACTTGCAAAGTGAAATGAAAGATTAAAAATTCAAATGTAGATTTATATCTATTTTTTGTGTTTTTTTAACCCTTTTATTCAAGACGTTATCTATTTCTAAATCGTTGCAAAACATTTTTTACTCAACCAATTCTATTTTATCTATTTCTAACTTAAAATTTTGTTCTTTTTTGTTTCCAATCAGAAATCTGATTTCTGCTAACTCTTCTGCTTGATAATTGGGTAGTTCTGTAAGTCGTTTTCCTCTAAAAGCAGGAATCATATCTGATAAATCAAGTACAATAGTTTCCCATTCTCCAGTTGGTTTAAAATAAGAAATATACGAGTATTTTTCGCTTCCATTAGATTTTACTCTAAACTGATAGCGTTTTTTATCTCCTTTTAGATAAATATTTACTTTTTTATAACCTGCTATTTTTTCTCTATCAAATGTATAACGAAGCGAAGAAAACCCTCCATTATTTTCTAAAGAAATTTTTCCCTCAAAAATACCATTTCCTGCTTTATTAAGATAAAAATTTCCATTTGAATTACCACCCATTACTACATCATCAACAATTTTCCAGTTGGAAATATTAGCATTTTCTTTAAAATCAAAAATAAGAAGTGGGTTTTTCATAGTAGTAATAAATGAAAGAGTAAAAAGTATAAAAATTAAAATTTTCATAAATAGATTATTTTTAGAAGACTAAAAAATAAATTTACATTTTTAGCTATCTATAAAACAGGGTTAAAACCCTATTAGGGTACAGTAACACTAGAAGAATATGTAACAACCAAAATATATAAAAATTGGTATCAATTTAAAAACAAAATCACATATCAAACTATCAAAACAAACCTTACGTAATATTAGAGTGCGTAATTTCTATATTTGTTTCTAATTTATCATCTCCATTTCCTAAATTCCATATCCTATCATCATTATTGCGCTCCAAAAACTTGTGTCCAATAATTGCTTTCTCTACCCAAACCCATTTCTTGAAAATTTGGATTCATGATATTTCTACAATGTCCTTCACTATCTATCCATCCTTCAATAACTGATTTTTCAGTGGTGTAACCTTCTGCAATATTTTCTCCATAAGTTCTCCAATCATAACCTTGTCTTTCTAGTCTTTCTCCTGCACTTGAACCATCTTTTCCTGTGTGTGAAAAATAGTTTTTATCATTCATATCTTTGCTATGAAGATAAGCTGTTTTGGCAAGTGTTTCATTCCAAGTAATTGTTCCTACAGGTGGCATTTGTTCATTTCCACACGTACAACCCTGTGTTCTGTATTCATTTACTAGTTTTACTAGCTCTTGGGCATCTACATTAAAATTATCTTGATTTGGTGCTATTTCCTCCTCTTGATTTTGACAGCCAAAAGCACCAAATAAGAGAAAAGCAAAAAGAGAATAAAACTTGAAATTTTGATGATTCATAATAGAATATAGTTTGAGTTGTAGATATTTTTTAGCAAAAAAAGCAAATAGTTTGCCTAAACAATGCCACTAGAAAATATTTTTAAACAACAAGTCAAAATATCAATGAAATAGACTGGTTTTTGAAAGACTATAATTGAGTGATAAAACCTTTTATAAAAAAAAGAAGTTTTAAATTAGTACCCTTTTTTCCCTTTTTAAATCAAAATTTATGCTCTACCAAAATACACGCAAAACATTTTTAATAGAAGAAGTTACACTAACTGACCAAACTGCATCAGAAAATCAAGAAGCAAAACAAAAGAAAGTTTTGAAACTCTATCTAATCGGACGATTGACGGTTGAAGAACACAGAGAAGGTTTCGAAACCTATTTAGAATTGTTCAAAGATGGAAATTATAGCCACGCTATTTTTGACTATTTAAAATTGGAATATGACCCACCTCAATCAAGAGCTTGGTTTGTAACAAATTATGTCCCTCGTTATGGAAGAGAACTCAAAGAAAGAGAATGTTATTTGGCATTATTAGAATCTCAAAATTTATTTCAAAAAATGACAACTTCTCTCATCACCTCTTCAGTTCAGAAAATTTATAAAACAATTCATATATCTTTTTTTAAAAATTTAGAAGAAGGCGAAAAATGGCTTCTAAATCAGTAAAAAAGCAATAAAAAAATCGTAAATTTGGGAAAATATGTCTTACTCTTTAGAGTGAGCAATGATAACGTATGTTTTGACCTACGTTGTCTATTTATTGCCAAATCTCCCAAAAATACCTACACTAGAATATATGGATTTGTTACTTATAGAAGACAGAATAAATTTCCTTGTTGAAAAGCTCAATCATTACAATACTCAATATTATCAAAATGATATTTCAGAAATTTCTGATTTTGAATTTGATAAATTATTAGAAGAATTAAAAAAATTAGAAGAAGAAAATCCACAATTTAAGCGTCAAGATTCGCCTACTTTGCGTGTGGGTGGAGATATTACAAGTAATTTTGAAACGGTAGTTCATCGCTATCCAATGCTTTCACTTTCAAACACATATAGTGAAGAAGAACTGTTAGAATTTGATGAGCGAATCCGAAAAACTGTTGATAATCCTGTTTATGTTTGTGAACTCAAATTTGATGGTGTGGCTATTTCGCTGCGTTATGAAAATGGAATTTTTACGCAGGGCGTTACTCGTGGGGATGGAACACAAGGCGATGATGTAACTTCAAATGTCAGAACAATTCGTGATATTCCTTTAAAAATAGAAAATTCAAACGATTTACCAACTGATTTTGAATTACGAGGAGAAGTATATTTGAGCAAAACTCAATTTGAAGTTCTTAATCAAGAAATTGTAGAAAGAGCAAAAGAAAAAGAAGTGGAGGAAGGAAAAATTCCTGATTTACTCTTGAAAAACCCAAGAAATGCAGCTTCTGGCGCAATCAAAATGAAGGATTCGAAGGAAATGGCAAAACGCAAACTTTCTTGTTTTGTGTATGATGCCTACGGAACATCTTTTACTTCACATACCAGTATTTTAGAAAATTTAGAAAAATGGAATTTTGCCGTTTCTCCTTTCCACAAAAAAGCAAATGGAATTCAAGAAGTTTTAGAGTTTATAAAAGAATGGGAAGAAAAACGCTTTACTTTGCCGTATGAAACCGACGGAGTGGTTATCAAAATCAATGATTTAAATCAAAGAGAAGAACTTGGTTTTACCTCAAAAAGTCCACGTTGGGCAATTGCCTATAAGTACAAAGCAGAAGAAGCACAATCAAAACTCAAAAGTGTAGTGTTTCAAGTAGGTAGAACGGGAGCAATTACGCCAGTTGCAAATCTTACGCCTGTGCAGCTTTCTGGAACAACTGTAAAACGTGCTACTCTGCATAACGAAGGAGAAATAAAACGTTTAGATTTGCACGAAGGCGATACGGTTTTTGTAGAAAAAAGTGGTGAGATTATTCCAAAAGTAACTAGAGTAGTTTTGGAGCTTAGAGAAAAAAATGCAAAACCGATTATTTTTATAGAAAACTGTCCAGAATGTGCAACTAAATTAGTGAGAGAAGAAGGCGAAGCTGCTTATTATTGTCCAAATGAAGATGGTTGTCCTCCACAGATTTTAGGAAAAATAGAGCATTTTGTTGGAAAGAATGGAATGGATATAGACAGTATTGGAAGCAAAACAGCCCAAACATTTTTGAATGCTGATATAATTAAGGGATTTGCTGATTTGTATGAGTTAGACAAAGAAAAGCTACTGGCTTTACCTAATTTTAAAGAAAAATCAGTAAATAATGTATTTATTGGAATAGAAAATTCTAAAAAAAGACCTTTTAAAAATGTATTGTATTCTTTAGGAATTAAATATGTTGGAAGAGGAGTTTCGGAAATATTAACTGATGAGTTTTCAACTATTGATAATATCATCAAAGCAAGTAAAGAAGAAATATCTGCTGTATTTGGAATTGGAGAACGAATAGCCGAAGCTGTAAAAGCCTATTTTGATGAACCAAAAAATATAGAAACTATAGAAAGGCTCAGAAAAGCAGGCTTGCAGTTTGAGCAAGCAGAGAAAAAAGCAGTCATTACAGACGGAATTTTGAGTGGAAAAACATTTGTAGTTTCTGGTACTTTTCAAAATTTTGAGCGAGAAGAACTAAAAGAAAAAATCAAAGGTTTGGGAGGAAAAATTTCAAGTTCGGTTTCTAAAAAATTAGATTATTTATTGGCTGGCGACAAAGCAGGAAGTTCTAAAATTGAAAAAGCCGAAAAAGCAGGTGTAGCTGTAATTAGTGAAGATGACTTTTTAAAGATGATTTAGAATTTGGGCTTTTGCAAAACTAAAATAATTGAAGTTGTTTAATACAATGTAACATAAGTTTGTTTGTGTTTTACTATTGTCGGTGGCAATACCAATGGCAGAATTATAAATTGGTTTTAACCCCGTTTTACATGCAAAGAAATGCAAAATAATTGGCTCTTCCGATTTTTTAGCGAAACATTGTGTTTCAGTTCCTCAGAACTGAAAAAAACGCTTCCTCAGAAGCGTGATATTGCTTAAATCACGCTTCTGAGGAAGCATTTCGTTTGTTTTTGAGAACGGTGTAACCCTCAGCGAAGCTAAAACGAACGCACACCCTTTTATAATTTCGCTAAATTGTCGGAAGAGCCTAAGTTTTTAACCTTACAGCTATGGCGATACCACCGACAAATCGCTATCAATTATTTTTGCTGTAAAAGCACTTTCAAATTATCGTATTTCAAAAGTTGCAAATAAAATTCTTTGAAGGCTTTAAATTCAGATGGTTCAATACGAGTTTGTTTGAAGTGAACAAAACGCTCAATGTATAATCCTTCTGCTGTTTGCTTTAATTTGAGTGTATAAGTTCCAAATTTTGTATCATAATTTACATTTTGAGGTAATTTTTTGACAGCAAAATTCTTGTTCATTTTTACCGTAATGCGCTGAATATGAGGTTGTGCAAATGTAAATGTCTTTATATCCATTGCGTTGGTTCGCTCACTTCCATAAATTGCTACATCAGCTTCAACCGTTTTGACAAAAGGCAAACGCATAAAATAAATCCCTGTTACATCGTCTGTAAATTCTCTAGCATGAAACTGATAATTTGCTTCTAAAGGAACAGAAATATTCTCTACTTTATCAAAATCATATTCATCTAATTCAAGATTTCTAAATGCGCTACTTCCCAAACTAGAAATGATATGATTTGGCAAATTATCCTTTGATTCTAATTCCATTGTCGAACGCCATCTTCCAGCTACAAGACCTGTATAAGTGGTTTTTACTTCCAAATCAAGTGTATTGAATTCATCTAAAGCTGCCGTTACATCATACTGTGTAAATGTTTTGGTAGAATCGGTATGATTAGGAGGTAAACGAAATGCTTTGTTTTGACCATCTTTTATCAGCAATGCCCACGCTTCAGTATCACCTTCATTGAGTGAATAGTATGGATAAAAATCAGTTGTTGGGTCAGAATAATTTATTTTTCCATCTAAATAATAGGCTACAATAGCGTGATTAAATTCCATTTCTAATGGCATAAATGGCTGTGTATTTTCGTTTACTTTTACCAAAACATAATATGATTCTATACCTATTTTTCTAAGCATCGTAATCATAATGGTTGCCACATCTTTACAATCTCCAATTTTTGAAGAACACGTAAGGTCGCTATCTTTTGGAATATAACCCGACTGCAAAAGACTTGTAGAAGAATAATTGATGTTTTGAGAAATGTAATTGAAGATAGTTTCAATTTTCTGTTTGTCAGTCATTCCATCTTTAATAATATCTTTCAAAATATCATCAATGATATAATTTGATTCTAATTTTTGGTAAGTTTTGGCTTTGTACCAATCTACAATAATTCCCCAGTCTTCTGTTGTTGAAACTCTCAAAACAGGATAGTATTCCAAATCATCAACCATTGCATTTTCTGCTATCGGAATCGGAATGTTTTCGTAATCCCAACGATAAGAAGCTAATCCATCTTCACGATTACTGACTTTTAATTTTCCGTCTAATTTATGACTTTCATAAAAAAGATTTCTATTTTGAGGAATCAAAAACTCTAATTTAGCTGATAAAATTGGAGCAGGGAAAGGAATGTAGCTACTAATTCCTAAATTATTTCCAAGTTCGGAAACTGTACTCCAACTTGCCATTCCTTCTACTTGAATAATATCGCCTACTTTTAAGTTTTTAAAGATAATAAATGAACCTTGTACATCTGGACGAGTTTCTGTGCCATTTTCACGAATTACTTTTGCACTTGTAACTCTGCCTAAGAGGTCAAAGTTAGATTGTGTCCAAAGTTTTGCACCCGATTCAGTCAATATTTTTATCATAATATTGCTATAAAAATAAGTGGCTCTTGCAGTATCGTTCCAAATTACATCACGATTGTAACCTAAAATAATTGATTCGGCATCTTTGTATTCTTTTTTGAAAGCCTCCGTTTTAGATACTTTTTCGTAGTTGGCTTTGTACTCGTCAAAAGAAGGAGTTTCGAATTTGTTTTTATACTGCTTTTCACCTTCAATTTTTTCAATTTTATTATCTAATTCATACGAATTTTGACTAGTTGATAATTGTTGCGCTTTTTTATAATAGGTAAGAGCAGTTTGTTTGTCACCTTTATCACTATGAATATCGCCTATCATTTCATAAATTCCACCTGAATTTGGGTCAATCGGAATCGCTTGTTTGATAGTTGTCATTGCCTCATCATAGCGTTCCTTTGAGTACAAGTAATTTGCTTTTTGATATAACAACCAACTTTCATTAGGCTTAACAACAATCATTTCATCATAAAGCTCTAATACTTTCTCTACTTCTTTATCTTTTTTGTAGAGTGCAATTAGCTTTTTGTAAGTTCCTACATCAAAGTATTTTTTGAGAGCTTTTTTATAATCTTTCTCTTTAGCTTTGTCATCATCTTTTTTGTCTTTTTGCTGATTTTGATAATAATCTTCTGGACGATTGTCTTTATCATCAATGTATCTTTGCAGACTTTGAGAGTAAAGAGGATATTCTTTCACCATTTTTTTAGCATACGCAATTCGCTCATCTTTACGTCCTTTTTGGTCATAAAAACGAAGTTTTCTTTGAATGACATCAAAGTTAGAACGACTAATTTGGTCTAGTTGATCTAATTTTTCTTCGTATTCTTCGCTTTGATTTTCTGCATCAATTTCTTTCAAATCTTTGTAAAGAAGGGTGAAAATAGGTGTTTTTTGTTGGTCAAATGTTCCCATTAAATCAAAACTCTTTTCCGTCTTGTTATTTTCATTATAGACTTTTGCAGCCAAATATTTGAAATAAACTGAATTTGGATTTTGCTCTACTTTTTTAGCAAAAAACTCTTCTAACTCTTCTCCTCTTGAATAATATAAATGAGACTGAATCAACATATAATAATCAAAAAATGAATTTATATTTTCACTATCATTTTTAGTTACTAAATTTTTGAAGTATTCTAATGTTTCTAAACTTGTTGTTGTAGAGTTTTCAAAATTTGTTGCTACCGAATAGGTAACTGGGTCTTTATAAGCCTGTAACGGAATAGCGATGCCATTTTTGTCTGTCAAACGAATAAAAAGATTTCTTTGATAATATGGATAATAATTATCTTCTTCTTCTTCTAGTCTTTCGATAGTGCTTTTCTTGTTTTTATCATCTTCCTCTTCTGCCTCATAGTTGTAATCTATACTTTTCATGCCATCAAAGTCTAATTCAGAAGAACCTGAACCACCTTTAAAATATCTTGCTACAGCATATTTTATCAAAATTCTGTGATTTCCAGCAGGTAATTTCATAGAAATGCGTTCGGCATCATAATGTGCTGAAATTGTTTTTGGAGAAGCAAAAATTTCTTTTCCATCTAACCAAATTTTGATTGGATAGGAACGAGTAATACGAAAATCAATTTCTTGTTCTTTGTCTACACTAAAAAAAGTATTGGCATAATGAACACCTTCGGTTTGGTCAAGATAAATATCACCATCATATTGAAAATAAGGTAATATTTCCCATGATAGTTTTTCATCTGTAATGATTTTATAGCTTCCATTTGGGTTAAAGGCTTCTTTTTCAACAGGATATTCAACCGTGTAGCCGTAGCCATTTATATTTGGAAAGCCATTTATTGTTGCCCAATACAAACGATTATGAATTTTGGCAAAAGAGGCTTTACTTTTCTCAAATTCTCTTCTTGTAAATTCTTTGTAGGCTTCAAAAAGTAAAGGACTTACATAAAAACGAGAAGACATTTTTTGATTTCCATTTTTATCATACATTTTTTTCTTTAAATCAGAATAGGAAATTGAAATTTGTCTTTTAAAAACATCATAATAATTTTCATCCCAATGATGACGCATCAATCTATTGAGGTGCAAATAATATCCTTGTGTGTCTCCTTCTACTTCTGAAAGAAAAATCATTCCTTTGTTGGCTTCTGCATCAGTGCTATCTTTTTCTAGTGTCTGTTGGAAGGCTTGACGAGCTTTTTGATGGTCATTTTGTTGTATAAATTCCCAACCTGTTTTATTTTGTGCTTGGGAATAAGTAGGTAAAATAATACTTACTGTTAAGAGTAAGAAGATTATTTTTTTCATAGATTTATTTTGCATAAAGATATAATAAAATGATAATTGATTTTGTAGTGATTGTTTGTCTGTATTGTAAAAAATATAATGTATGATTTTGTTCTATAAAATAATAGATACGCAATTTAGTAACAAAAATTATATTATTTTTGGTGAGTTTGTCTTCTCAAAGTTAATTTGGTGTTTTTAGTTTACACTATTTACATAATCTCTAAAAAAGTTTTCAAAAAGCTCTAAAGAATGAATATCAGAATGGGCATTGAAACGAATAACTTTACTCCATTCTATTCTATCGCCAATCCCTAGTTTTGCACACATAAAAGAACTAAAATTGAACATAAATTCGTTCAATTTTTCGTCTTGCATTGCCATCAAATAACCTTGAATAACATAACTCACATCTTCAACTCGGTTGATAGAACCTGCTTCTTTGTAAGTGGTAAGAAAAAATACGTAATCAATGAAACGGAGCATAGAAATAAAGTAAGAAATTATAATTCTGAAGGTAGAAGTATGAAATGAAAGTTATTTTTTGTAAGAATTTTGTATGTCCTCTCGTAGTTCTGTTTCACTTAGTGTATTCTGTTTTTGCTTTTTAAACATAAGAGCTGCTGCACAAATAGGCTCTCTATTTGAAGTATCTTTACGTACAAATGACAAATAATAAATACCTCGTATTGGAATAGTTACTTTCATTTCTATTCGTTTGCTATCTATGTTTCTTTTCTCACAATTTACTGGTATTCGTCTTGAATTTAATAAAATTATATCCAAATTATCTATGTTATTGTATTTCTCTTGAGTAATATATTTTATCTCATCTTCTTTATCAGCGACTAGAGTATATTCAACTTTGTTCCTTTCTCTATGTCCCATAGCCATATCTATCTTCATGGATTTGAGAAATTTATAGTCTTCTGCCAAATACTCTTCCTCTACTTTAGGATAAAGATCACAACATTTTATTCTATCAATTTTTTCATTCGAAATAGAATTAATAGAAACTAAAAGAGGAAGAAGTAAAACAAACAGAAATTTCATATCGTATGAGGTTTAATTTTATTCAACTGGTAACTGATTACTACTTACTGATAACTGAACTTTACCATTTTCGGCTACTCAAAACTAGTTGTGTAGAACCAAGCATTAAGATAATCAACGAAAAGAAATATAACAAGTTACGAGAATCTATTAATCCTTTGCTAAGTGACTGATAATGAAAGTCTATACCCAACTGACTAATAAAATAAGCTGTATCAGACCAAACATTCAGACCAGAAAGCGACGTAAAACCTTCATATAAAAAGAAACACAGAAATACAGCAATAATAAAAGCTACAATTTGATTTTCGGTAAGCGAAGAAGCGAAAACGCCAATTGCTGTAAAAACTGCACCCAATAAAATAAGTCCTATAAAAGAACCTACAAAAGCAGCACTATCTAAGTTTCCGACAGGATTTCCAAGCTGATAAACACTATAATAATAAATCAATGTAGGAAGAAGTGCAAACAAAACCAAAACCCAAGCAGCTAAATATTTTCCTAAGATAATTTCCCAGTCAGAAATAGGACGAGTAAAGAGCAGTTCCATTGTTCCTGCACGTTTTTCTTCTGCAAAACAGCGCATTGTAATGGCAGGAATCAGAAACAAAAAAATATAAGGTGCAACCGAAAAAAGTGGATATAAATCAGCAAAGCCATATTCTAAAATACTTGTCTGAGGAAAAACCCATACAAAAAGTCCCATGGCTACCAAAAAAATAATTAGTACAATGTAGCCAATTAGTGAGCTAAAAAAAGAGCGTATTTCTTTTAAGAATAAATTAAACATAAACGGGTTTTCTGTATTTATTTTTTGTACAATGATAAAGTCAAAACAACTGTTGGGATTAAGAGTAGCTTAGATTCGAAATTGAATCCCAAAATCTAACAAAGATAATAAAAACCAAACTACATTTTTAATTGCTAAGACGCTACTACTTTTATATAAAAGCAAATTAGCAAATAAATAATGGCTTAATGTTTGCCAATTTGCAACTAAACGATTATCTTGTTAATTGAACGAGAAAACTTTTCTACTCTTTATTAGAACCATTCTCAAAACATTACTTTTAATTGAAATTTTAGTATCTTATATTTGTTTTATGATTAGATTTTAATCTAAGTTAAACATTATCATTCTACTCTCTCAAAACTAATACACTTTTACAGTATTTTACACGCCTTTTTTATGAATAATATTTTACGCTATTTCGCCTTAAGTTTTACTCTCATTGCTACTACTGCAATAGTGCCTTTTGTTTCTGCACAAAAAACAATAGAAACCCCTATTGTTGCAGGTACAAACAGCGAATATATTACAATTTCTAAAATCGAAACCTCATCAGATAGCACTGTCTTTCAGATGGAATTGACTTGTTATGAAGGTTTAGAATATACTTTACACGAAAAAGGGTCTATTCATGCCTTTAAGATGATGGTTGATGATACAAAATATCCATTATTAAGAATTACAGCAGCAGAACCAGGTGTAATTCAATGTAAAATGATGAGTGTACAATATTTTCATTTAGTTTTTGAAGCTCTTCCTGAAGGAACAGAAGTAATTAATCTTCAAGAAGGAGACCGTAGTGAATCTGATTTATATTTTGAAAATGTATTACTTTCTAACTTAGAAGAAGCTACACAAAAAGCCAAAGCAGGAGACTCTAAATATCAAAAGTTTTTGGCCAAACATTATGAGCAACAATATGATTATGAAAGTGCTCAAAAATATTTGAATATGTATATTGATCAAGTAGTAAAAGCAGAAGGTACTCAATCAAAAGAATATTTAGATGCCTTAGGAAGTCAGATTCAACTCAACCTAAACATTGGTAATTATGTAGAGGCAGAAGAGCTATCTCTACAAACTATTGAAGCAGTAGGGTTAGAAAACCCAGAAGTAGCAAGTATTTTATATACATTAGGAGATGTATATCAAGTGTTGGGCAAACATGAAGATGCTGTGGAAAACTACATTCAGTATTTGCGTACTATGGAAAAAGGAGAAAACCTTAAAAGTGCTACTTATTCTATGGTAAATAATTTAGTTATGTATTCTTGGGCAAGTATGACAGATACATTAGATCGTCAGCCTCTTGCTGTTGGTGTATCAGTTAATCCTGCGAAAATAGAAGAAGGTACTGCACAAATGCGTATTTATGCAGTAGGTGCAACAGAATATATGGTTTCAGATACAGAAGAATTTAAGGGCAGCAAATGGAACACCTATGAGCCAGCACTTATGACAGAAGAAAAGTTACGCTCAAATACAAAGACTTTATATGTGCGCTTCAAAGATAATAAAAATAGACTTTCTACTCCTTTTGTTGTCAAAATCGAACCACAAGAATAAAAAATACTAGAAAAGAAAAATAAGAATAAATAAATACTTTTGTAAAGGCTTTTCGATGTTTTCGAAAAGCCTTTTCTTATATTTGTGTATATTAATTTTTTAAATGTGTTTGTACTAAATCACACTGTAAACTAATTAGGTAAAGTTTTTGTCTATACTGGTATAGAATTCATTACCATTATAATAATGACTATTTTTTATATAAATGAAGTAGTACAAAATAAAACGATATATAAAAATCAAAGAAACCAAATTTAACTTTTATGAAAACACTCAAACAAACCCCAAACAAGCTGTCAAAAGGCTGTTTATTTTTAGCTATTTTATGTAGTTTTTTCTTTATTTCAGTTAGTGTTGTAGAAGCACAAGACGAAACAGATACTACTGATGTGGATGAAACACATACTTTGCCTCGTTCTAATAAAGGGGAAGGATTAGATGAGTATGTTGTTGCCGAACAATTGCGTATGACTCAAAAATTTCCACAAGCGATTCCTTTCTATGACAAAGCGATTGCTAAAGAACCTAATAATTTAGAATATCTGTACAATAAATGTATGTGTTATTATGAAGGTCGTAATTATCCAGCAGCCGAAACTTGTTTTCAATCTGTTTTAGAGAGAAAAGAAAATTATATCCCTGCTTATGAAATGCTTGCTAATACATATAAGCAAAAAAAGGATTATGATAAAGCAGTTAGTATGTATGAGAAAATTATAGCTCTTGCAGAAGATGACGGAGAAAAGTTTGCTTATCAGTTCCGTACTATTGATCTTCTTTTTCGTACAGGAAATATAGAAGGAGCAGGAAAATATATAAAAAGTGCAAACGAATTATTTCCAGGGATGCCTGATTTATTTTATTTACAAGCTCGTTATGAGAATACAATAGGTAATCATGAAAAAGCTCTTGACCTAATGAGTCAACTAATGGATATTACAGGAGGTGAAACAGGAATTGGTTATGATAAAGATTTCTATGAATTAGGTTATACTCATTTTCAATTAGGTAATTATGCCGAGGCAGAGAGAGCTTTTAGCAAAATTACAAAAGGAAGTCAGTTTTCAGCTCGTTCTAAAGAGTTTAGTCCAGAGTTTTTGATGAAAGTAGCTGATGGCTATTCAAAAGTATATGAGTTTAATGATGCAAAAATTCTTTTGGAAAAAGTAATTGCGATGAAAGATCCTTTTCCAGATGCACAAGAATTGAAAGTTTATATTGAAGATAAAGCTGCAAAAGATACTTTGATACAAAAACTAAATTTTCGTTTAGAAATGGATGAAAAAGCACGTACAGGTAAGTTAGAAGGAGATCAAGATCCAAGAAAATTCATGCTTAATACTTCTCAAAAGTTAGAGGTTTATTTCAAACTTACCAAAACATATTTAGAAGTGGCTAATTATGATGATGCTTTAGAATATTCTCGTCAATACTCTGCTTTTAATCCTAAAAACCCATTGGTTTTATTCTATCAAGCTCTTGCCTTACAAAAAGTAGGTGATGATGTAGAAGCTGAATCATTGCTTTTGGCAATTAGTAGTACACCTCAAATTAATAGAAACGCTCGTGCTATGGCTGCTTTTGCGTTGGGTATTTTCCAACATAGAGGCAAACAATATGCTTTATCTGTTAAAAATCTCAAGAAAGCTGCTATTTTGAGTCCAGCATTTAGTCCTGCTTCCAAGTACGAAATTGCTAGTATTTCGGTAGAAGATCCAAATACAGCAGCAGAAGAAGGTCTCAATGATGAAAATGAGGAAGTGATGGAGGAAGAAATAGAAGAATAAGAAAATATAATTTAAAAATTTCAAAAAGTCATTCAATTTAATTTGAATGACTTTTTTTATAATCAAATCAACAAAATAATAAAGTATTTTGCTAGTTTTACAAACTATTCTGTTTTTTTAGAGTAAATAGTAATTAGGATAAAAATTATTACTTCTATCTTAGAAAAAGATTATTATAAATTGACAAATAACTTCACTTATGAAATTAGCTCATTCTTTTGTGTTTTCTTTACTCCTTTTAACAGGAGCAGTATTTTCAAATACCCTTTTTGCTCAAGTTACTACAATAGATTCTACACAAAATGTAATTTCAAGTTTGGAAAATAATCTAATAACATATCAAGAGTCCAATTCTTGGAAAGAATTTTTAGATACACACGCTGAGTTAGTTCGTTTTTATATTCAAAATGGAAATATTGATAAAGCTAAAAAACGGCTCTCAAAGTTAAATGAGATTCCAAAATCTGTTTATCAACAACAACCTACTTTGGCTATTCAAGCCACCCATACAAAAGGTGAATTTGCATTGTATGAAGGAGATATAAGTCAAGCACTAGAATTTTTTGAAGAAGCCTATGCAAATTCTCAAAAATTAAATAATACTGAGAGTTTGTCTGCAAAGCAAGCTCTACAACTTAATAAAAGTATGAGTATTGCACTTTGGCAATCTGGGAATTTGACGAGAGCACGTTCTTTTGCCGAACAGTCAGTTCTGATAGCACAAAATAGAATAGGTGAAAATACAGAAGAAGTAGCAGATGCTTACAATAACTTTGGTTTGATTCTTACCAGCCAGCTTCCTGAAAATGCAAAAGAGTACTACAAAATGAGTCAGTATATTTATGATAAACTTCAAAAAGAAAATCCTACCAGCAAAGAATTAAATAATAAACTAGCCTATACATGGATTAATTTGGGAATAATTTTGAGAGAACAAGAAAGTTATGTTTTGGCAGAAGATTATTTTAAGAAAGCATTAAATTCTTTTGAAAACTCTCATAATGAACTTGCTAAAGCATTTGTAATGAATAATTTAGGTCAAAATTCTTTTTTGCAAAATTATTTTGAGCAAGCAGAGGACTATGAAATGCAGGCACTCAAAATTTATCAAAATAATTATGGACAAAAACATCCAGATATTGCTACAGTTTATAATCAATTAGGAACAATTTATGAAGCCAAAGAAAAATTTTCAAAAGCATTACACTTTTATCAAAAAGCTATTCAAGCAAATACATTACAATTTCAATCAAAAAAAATAGATGAAAATCCTCTTCCAACCGATTATCTAAATGCTGATGTTTTATTGCTTTCTCTTTCTTTGAAAGCTCGCTCTTTAGAACGAAAATACAATGAAAAAACGCTTTTATTAAATGATTTGAAAGATGCTATCGAAACTTTATTAGTAGCTGATGAACTTATTTCGACTATTCGTAATCTTAGAACCAACAAACAAGATAAAATTGCATTAGGAAACCGTGCAACAGAAATTTATGAAACAGGTTTGCGAATTTCGTATACAATTAGCGAGTTTCCTTTACAAAAACAAAAATATAAAGAACAGGCTTTTTATTTTGCTGAAAGAAATAAAGCCTCTGTTTTGTTAGCTGCTATTGCTGATACAAAAGCCAAACATTTTGCAGGAATTCCAGATTCACTTTTAGAAAAAGAACAAGATATTCAGACTCAAATCACTTATTTTGAGCAGCAAATTCAAACTTATCCTATCTCAGATAATACAGTTAAAGATTCTGTTTTGCTTCATTTGCGTTCACAGCTTATTTATTATCAAAGCCAAGCCAAAGAATTTACAAGCCTTTTAGAAAAGCAATATCCAAATTATTTTTCTTTAAAATATAATACACAAATAGCTGATGTTGCAAAAATTCAAGAAAAACTAGATGAAAAAACAGCTTTATTATTATATGCTCAAACCTATAATCAAGGAAACAATCCACAAATTTATGCCTTTCTTATTACCAAAAATAAACTAGAAGTAAACACAATTGCTGAAAAGGATTTAGAAAGTGATTTGATTTATTTTAGAAATAGCATTGAATTCCAAAGTTACGGCGATTTTATAGAGTCTTCTTCTTTACTAAGTAATCAACTTTTATTTTTTGATATTCCTTCCATGATTCAAAAAGTAGTTATTATTCCAGAAGGAAATATGGGCAAAATTCCTTTTGAAGCGTTGTTTACAGAACAAATTACAGACAAAAATACAAATATAGAAAGTGAAGATTACTCTAAATTACCTTTTCTTATCAAAAAGCATAAGGTTAGTTATAGCTATTCAGCAACTCTTTTTATAGAAGAAAGTGAAATTAATCAATCTACCAACTCATCAATTTTTCTTTTTGCTCCTATTAATTTTCAAAGCAATGCACTTCCAAATTTGAACGGTACAGCAGAGGAAATAAAACAGATTAATTCTATTTTTAATCAAAAAAATATTTCTACTTCCCTTCATACTTACGAAAAAGCTGATAAATCAATTTTATTTTCCGACTCCTTAAAAAATTATCGATTCATTCATTTGGCTACACACGGAAAGGTAAATGAAGAAAATCCAGATTTATCTCAAATATTTCTAACTAATGCTGATGGAAGTACAGGAAGTCTTTTTGCTTCTGATATTTATGCTTTAGAAGTAGGTGCAGAGTTGGTGATGATGTCAGCCTGTGAGACAGGTTTAGGAAAAACTTCGAAAGGAGAAGGAATTGTAGGACTTACAAGAGCATGGTTTTATGCAGGAGCTAAAAACCTTAACGTTTCGCTTTGGCAAGTAAGTGATGAAGCTACCAACAAATTAGCTACTGCTTTTTATGAAAGTAATTTAGAAAATTTAAAAACAAATACATCTTCAACTTCGTCTTTTCAAAAAATAGATTATTCTAAGTCTCTTCAAAAAGCTAAATTGTCATTATTGGAAAGTGAAAAATTTGCTGCTCCTTACTATTGGGCTGCCTTTATTCTGATTGGTAAATAAATTATTTGAACTCATTTTGATGAACAAAAACACTAAAAAGACAATTTTTTGGACACTCTTGGGAGGCTTTGTAGCTGCTAATGTAATGGTTTATAAACATGCTTATCATTTTACGCATGTTAAAGATGGTGAGCGTTCACTTTCTCCAGAGAGTTTGTCGTTTTCTCAAAAACTCAAAATACTTTTAGGAGGAATTTCCTTACCTAAATCTCAAAATATAACTTCCTCTTACACTACTTCTACACGAGAAACTATTTTTATTCCTACACGAAAAAATGAATATAATTTAGAGTGCTGGTATGATAAAGTTGAAAACTCAAAAGGAACAGTCATTCTTTTTCATGGTTATGGAGGTTGTAAGTCATCTTATGAGTTGGAAGCTCATTATTTCAGACAAATCGGTTATTCTACGCTGCTAGTAGACTTTGTAGGACACGGAGGTTCAGAAGGACAAGAAATTTCATTGGGATATCATGAAGCTGACGATGTGAAAGCAACTTTTGACTATATAAAAAAGAATCAAAATACAGAAAATGTTATTTTGTATGGTTCATCAATGGGAGCAGCTTCAATTTTGAGAGCAATAGCTGTCTATCAGCTCAAAGCAAATAAATTAATTTTAGAATGTCCTTTTGCAACGATGAAACAAACAGTAAAAGGTCGTTTTGAAGTAATGGGAGTTCCTTCAAAAGGATTAGCTGAATGGTTGATGTTTTGGGGAGGACTACAACACGGTTTTTGGGCATTTACTCATAATCCCCAACATTATTCTAAAAAAGTAATTACTCCAACTTTACTGATGGGAGGGAAAAATGATTTACGAGTAAAGAACTGGGAAATAGATAAAATATATGAAAATCTAGCTACTAAAAATGACAAAAAAGAATTAGTTTGGATAAATGCAGGACACGAATCCTATGTTATGGCAGAACCAAATGTTTGGAAAAAAGCTATTTTAAATTTCTTATAAAAAATAGCTTTTTTAATAAATCTATTTTTCCTCTTTCTCTTCAAATTCTTCTTCATCTTTTTTCAAAACTCCATTAGTAGCCGTTTTAGGATTTACCTCAGACTTATTTTTAGATTTTTGAATGTTGTCATTTTCTTGAATAAGAATTCTTTCTTTAGATAAATAAATTCCATTTTCTAGTTCTGCAATATATTTCATTAACTTTTCACGAATATCACAGTGCAAATCCCAAGCTGTTGAAGGATCTTTTGCACTACATAAAGCACGCATTTCAATTCCTTCTTTCGAACTTCCAACGACTTGTAATTTTGGTGGTTGTTTTTCATCATAATTGTCAGACTCTTTCAGTAATTCTGAAAATTTTGTTCTTATATTTTCTACATTAATATTATAATCTGCATAAATCATTATTGGCTTCATAAGATGAGCATCATTCATAGACCAATTTTCAAAAGGTTCTGTTATAAAGTGTTTTAAAGGAACAACTACTCTTCTTTCATCCCACGTTTTAATAATTAGATAGGTAAAACGAATATCTTCTACTGTTCCATATTGATTTTCAAAATAAATAGTATCTCCTATTCGGGCTGGTTTTGTAATAGCAATCTGCATTCCCGCAATAATATTTCCGAGTGTACTCTGTGCTGCAATACCCAAAACAACAGTAGCTACACCAGCAGAAGCCATTAGAGAAATACCTAAATTTTGAAGAAATTCGAATTGAGAAAGAACTAATCCTACTCCTACAATAATAATAATAAAAGTAAAGACCCTACGAGCAACTGAAATATGAGTCAAATAACGTCTAGAATCCAAATTTTCTTCCTCTGAAATATCACCTACTTGTGTTTCTGCAATTCTATCTATTACATATTCAATTACTCTCAAAATAAGCCAAGTAAAAGCACCAATCACAATAACTAACATGATTGCATAAAAAATGGGCGAGAAAGAACCTGAAATAGAAAGAAACTTATTCATTACAAAGTAAAAAGTCAAAACACCTATCGCCAGCGCAA